>JAUVDP010000008.1 GCA_030595255.1 Mycoplasmatota bacterium
ACATCTAATTCTTTATAAGTTTCATCTTTATCAATTATATTAAGACTAACTTGAATAATATCAAAATCCTTTATTTCCTTTTTAGATAAATAAACTGTACTAGAAATAACCATTCCATAATTTTTCATTTTTTATTCTCCTTTATAATAGATATCCATACACAGCTATAAAGTGGAATATAGTTCCGCCTAAAACGAATAAATGCCATACAAAATGATTATACTTAAATTTTGCAACATAAAATCCTACTCCAACTGTATAACTAATCCCTCCAAGAAACACAAATAAAAATACATCTCCAATTCCGTAATACACTTCATTAATAATAAATAAAATACTCCATCCCATAAATAAGTATATTGCTAAATGAATAAACTTAAATTTATGAATCCAAATTGATTTCATCACTATACCAAATATTGTAACTGTCCAAAGGATAATCAATAATATATAAGCTTCCTTTGTTCCAACTAATAAAACTAAGAAAGGTGTATAAGTTCCTGATATCAATAAAAATATACTTGAGTGATCAAGTCTTTGAAATACTGAAGAAACTCTTTCCATCTTCTCTGGAAAAGAATGAAACAATGTACTTGAAAAATATAAAATTACCATAGCTACCCCAAATGCAACACTTGATAATGTCTCACTTGTTGTATCTGATTTAACTAATAATAACACCAGTGCAACAATTGCAAAAGATGCTCCAATTCCATGTGAAATTGCATTCGCAATCAATTCTCCGAGTGAAGTTTTTCTCATATTATGCACGTCCTTCCGATTACTCTATCACACATAATAATTTACCAAATATTACTCTATCTGTCAAGGTAATTCATAAACAAAAAGAAAAAGTCCCAAAAGAGACTCTATTTAAAAAAGTGATTTAAATGTTCTATATTAAATTTATTAAATTTGTATTTATCTATTTCCAAAAGGTCTTTAGTAAATAGATACAGTTTCTTCAGCTTATTATTATCCAGTAAACGAGGATTACTTTCACACATTTTTACATACGTATAATACCATAATTTATAGTCATCAAATCTTCCAAATGATTTTAATGATTTATTTTTAATATTCCATGGTTTAAGACCTGCGAAATGAATTCCATTTAAATATTTAATATCTGGATATCCATTAAATGATGAGAATTTCAAATCTACATTTGTCCACTTTCCACTTAATTTTAAAGTAATATACTGCATCTCAGGCCAGTTATATAAACTGATTTCGTTTTGTATATCCTTATTAGCAAGATCATCCATTATTGAATTATATAGCCCCATTGTAGGATTAAACAGCATTAAACTAGCATTTACACCCATATTAGTTTTGTCATTTATTATTCTATCCGTGATTTCTTTAGGAATTGATGTTCCATGTGGAACATCAATATATATATCATGCCAGTTCCATGTTCCTTTTTCATATATAGAATCCGGAATTGTATATCTTCCTTCATCATTATATTCCATACAATACTCTTTCTTTTCATTAATAATTCCAGCAGGGGCTTTTAAATTAAATAGATCATCATAGTTATAAAGGGGTAAAATATCGCAGTCTGCGATAACAATTTTTTCATACTTTTTATTAAGGTCCCCATCGGTTCCTAATCTAAATGCATTAAACCTAGAAAACAGAAATGGTCTATCTTGTCTCTCATGTCTTCTCTCATGAGGAACGTACACTTCATCCATCACAATAACATCATCATATACTTCTTTTAAACAAGAAATTGCCTTTAAACTAATATTGTCTGACACAATACAAATTAAATCTGAACTAGTTTTTTGAAGTCTTAAAGCATACCCAAAAACTAAAGCTCCAGGTAGGTAAGAATCATTTCTTATAATGAATGTTACATAAGCAAATTTATTCATAATATCATTCCTTAAAAATAGTTTGTTATAATCATATATTTAATCATATATATATTATACAATAATTAATATAGAATAGGTGATGAATATGAATAAAAGAGATGCATACATTGAAATAAAACAAGAACAAGCCATTAAAGATGGTGTTATTTGTGTATGTAAACAAGTAACTGAAAGAAAAATAAGAAAAGCTATTAAAGAAGGACGAAGGAGATTTATTAGTGTAAAACAAGCAACTGAAGCTGGTAGCGGATGTGGTCTTTGTCAACCTATCATACAAGATATTATTGATGACGAATTAAAAAAGTAAGTTCAATTGAACTTACTTTTCTTTTATATCTTCCAAGAATAGCTTAACAATTTCAGGATCAAACTGAGTTCCACTGTTATCAATTAGTTCTTGAATTGCTGCTTTTTTTGATAATGCTTTTCTATATGACCTATCATTAATCATCGCATCATAAGAATCTACAACACTAATTATTCTATCAATAAGAGGAATCTCATATTCCTTTAATCCTTTCGGATATCCAGTTCCATCAAATTTCTCATGGTGATACAAAATATATTTAGCTATTTTCTTTAGTTCAGGTGTAGCTTGAGCTATTCTAAATCCAATCTCAGGATGTTTTTTCATTTCAACCCATTCTTCTTCAGTTAATACTCCTGGCTTCTTAAGAATAGAATCTGAGATTCCAATTTTACCAATATCATGAAGTAAACAAACTAATTCTAAATCATTAAATTCATCATCTGATAGGTTGTATTTAGCACCTATTTTATAACAATTTTTATATATTCTATTTGAGTGTTCCTCTGTCTCGTTACTCTTTTCATATAAAGTAGTTTTCATAGATGAAATAATTGAACTATGCATACTTTCATTAGTAAGCATTTTTCTTTTGTACATATTGCTTTCAGCAACCTTCAGTATCTCATATATATCTTCATCTTCACTTATTTTAACACCATAGCCTAAAGACATATTAGGCAAAAGTCCATTAATAGAATCCTTTTGTTCAAGACTCTCAAAATCTCTCATAATTCTTCTTAATACTGTGTGAGCCTCTTCATCTGAAGTGTTTGGTAATAAAACTATAAACTCATCTCCACCCCATCTACCAATAATATCTTCAACTCTACAAGAGTGTTTTAGTACTTCGGCTACTTTCTTCAAAAGTTGATCTCCTGCTTCATGTCCAAAAACATCATTAGTAATTTTAAGACCATTTACATCTCCCATTATAATTGAAAAAGGTAATTGTCTTTTAGTATCTAGCCTTTTAAGTTCAAAATCTAAATAGGTTCTATTATATATTCCTGTTAAGATATCATGATAACTAAGATATAGTATTTCTTTTTCCCTTTTCTTTGCTTCAGATATATCAACAATAGCCATTACTTTACCTTGTGATGTACCCTGAGCACCAATAATATTAGATACAGATACACTTACATGCCTAAATAATCCATCTTCAGAGAAAATAAGAACATCATCATTTTTAAAATCATCTTTTGTTAAGTAATTAACTAATTTATCATTACTATCTACAACTCTAATTACTTCACCAATATTTTTATCTAAAACATCAGCTGATTGAATACCCGTAATCATAGTTGCTTTAGAATTAAACAAAGTAATTAAATTATCTTTATTACATATAATTACTCCCTCTTTAATTGATTCTAATGTATGATTTAAATACTCTTTCTCGGCATAATTTTTTCTTAAAAGTGTTTGCTGTTCAGTAACATCTTTAACACTTACAATATGATAAGTATTCCCATCCATATCTACTTTACTAAAATTAGCTGCAATCCATTTATTATCCCCTGTTACAGTGTTTAATTCTAATATAAGATTTTTTTCTTTATTACTTTGAATAATATTTCTCAACTTATCCAAATTTTCACCCTTGATGTATTTAGAATAGTGTACACTATCGTCCATTTCTAAAGGCATGTCAATTAAACTAAGTAAAACATCATTTCTAAAAATTATTTCATTATTTTTCAGTATTGCCACTCCATCAGGTACTAAATCTAAGAAAAATGATATTTTCTTCAATATAGGATCCTCAAAATTGTGAGGATTTGAATCAACTCTTTCAATTGAAATAAAATAGAAAACAAACTCATAAATCATCGTAAGAGAGGAACTAAAGATATTACCATTTTTCAGTTTAGCTTTAAAGTTATGATTAATATTTTCCTTTAGTAGTTTTACAAATTCATTTAATATATCTTTATCACAATCTCCACTCTTATAAATCAACTTGTAATCACTATCTAAAATAAGAATTGGGTTAGGACTTAGAAATTCAAATGTATTAATAGCTTGTTTAAGTCTTTCATTCATTATTATCCCCCCCATTAGACACAATGTTACCAAATCCAACAATATTAAATGTTCCGTCTTCATTTTTAATTGGATTTAAATTGAAATTTATTCTTTGTTTCATAATTGTTGAATCAACTAAAACCTTTTTACCACTTAACGCAAGATTTAGTTTTTCTCTTGCTACTGTAGTTTTATCACTTCGTAAAAAGAAATCCATTAATTCTTTATTATCCATTTCAAATCCCAGTAATTTTCTCAAATTACCTGAAACAAATAATAATTCACTGTTTGAATTAATCTCAAAAACCATACCATCAACATTATCAAGCACAAACATTAATCGTTTTTTTTCCTTTTCTAGTAATATTTCAATTGCTTTTGAATGTGATGTATTTACACTAAATCCAAGCATTCCAATATATTTTCCTAAATTATTATAAATAGGAATCTTAGTTACTTCAGAATAAGTCGCAAATTGTTTATCAGAGTTTTCAAAACTAAAACTAATCTTCTTACCAGATTTTTTTGCTAAATCATCAGTTTCCATAAATGCTAATGCAGTCTCTTTAGAAAATAACTGGAAATCATCTTTCAAAAGGGAATTATTAGTAGTTATTCCAGTAGCCATTGTATATTTTTCATTTACAAAAACGTATTTTCCAATCTTATCTTTTACCCATACTTCAATAGGCATTAAATCAAGTAGTAAAGACAAAGAATTTCCTTCGAATGACAATAAATCTCTAATATCATTTACATCTATATTCTTAAATATTTCATCAATATTGGATATTTTTTTACTCATATACTTGAATTTTTTAGCCAAAAAATCTTTTTTAAGAGTATTCCCAAATAAAATCTTATAATTATCAAAGTTCATTATTGAGAAAGAAAAAAATCTAAATGCACCTGACTTATGATAAAACTTTAAAGTCATTATATTAGAAACATCTTGAACAAAAACTAAATCTAAAAATAATGATTTCTCGTCAGGAACAATTAACTCAGTTATATGTTTATCATATATCTCATTAAAAGTAAATCCAAGCAATCTTAAAAACTCATCATTTGCATCAATAATATTTGATTTATTATCTAAAATAACAATTATTCCCGAAAATACTTTATCACCTAATAATTCTTCAAGCTTTCTCATAAGACTCACCTCTATACTATTTTAACATTTTATAAGCTAATAAAAAAGCCAAATAAATGGCTTTTATTTTCTTTATAATTTGTTTCTAACTTTTTTTACTACACTGTTTTTTAATAATATTGCTTCTTCTAATATTTTGGCAGAATTAGTGTTATAAAAATCGATCATCTCTTCATCTACTAAACCAGGTAAATTAATTTCAACGTTTAACAAAGAGCCTTCAACACCACTGCATAACATTAATGCCCCAACTCCAACATCAGATGCTGCATTAACATTCCCGTATTCTAAAATCAAATCAATATTTTCTAAAGCTATTAATGAAATTTCTGCTACCCTATAAGGAACTTTAATAGCTTCAATAGTACCTTCTAATATAGCTTGTTTTCTTAATGCCTTTTCTTCAGTAGTTTCTTTAGGCAATCTAAAAGCTGACATAATTAAATTAAAAGCATCTGTATCTTTATCCACTAATATAATTAATTCGTCTTTTATACTAAGTAAACTACTAACTACATTATTATACTTATCTTGAATATCTTGATCTAGAGCTCTAAACTTCTTTTTATTAACTGTTACATGTCCTACCATTCTAACAAGCGCAACACCTATACTTGAAGCAAGGGCACTAACGCTACCTCCACCTGGAGTTACTGCTTTAGAATCTACTGCATTAATAAATTCTGTTACTTTTAAATCTACAAGTTTCATAATTACCTCCTATATAAACTGTTTATTATGAACAACTATCTGTCCATTTTTAATTACATCTTTAACATGATTAATTCCATAATGATACATAATATATTCTAAATTATAACTATCCATAATTACTAGATCTGCTTTCTTACCAATATCAATAGAACCAACTTCCTTATCAATTCTTAAATGATAAGCAGCGTTTATTGTAACTGCATTCAAGATTTCATTAGGACTCATTTTTAACTTATTAGCCCCTAACTGCATTGAAAACTGTAAGTTTTCACTAGGACTACTTCCAGGATTATAATCACTTGATATAGCAAGTGCACAACCTTCTTTAATCATAAGTCTTGCATTAGCATAATCTTTATTTAAGTAAAATGAAGTACTAGGTAATAAATTAGCAACTACATTAGAACCAGCTATTTTTTTAATGTCTTCAACACTTACAGCCATTAAATGATCAGCACTACTAGCTTCTAACTCTACAGCTAAACCTCCACCACCAAGAGATACTATCTCATCAGCATGTATCTTAACTTCAAATCCTAACTTTTTAGCTTCACTTAATATTCTTCTACTATCTTCTAAATTAAAAACACTTTCTTCACAAAAGATATCAACAAAATTAGCTAAACATTTTTCTTTAATTACTTTAAGGTCTTTAATAACACTTTCAATGTATTCATCTTTTCTATCTTTATATTCAAGCGGTGTAGCATGTGCTCCTAAATAAGTAGAAATAATATCAATATGTTGATATGTATTTAGCTCACTAGCTACTTCTAACTGTTTGACTTCTGTTTCTAAATTAAGCCCATATCCACTTTTAGCTTCAATAGTAGTAACACCTAACTTTAACATCTCATTTAAAGAATAATAGGCCTTATTGCAAAGGTCTTTTTTTGAGCTTTCTCTTGTACTTTTCACAGTACTAAGAATACCTCCACCATTTGCCAAAATCTCTAAATAAGGAACACCAGCCATCTTTAAAGCAAATTCATGTTCGCGACTTCCTGCGTGAATTAAATGAGTATGAGAATCAATTAATCCAGGTAAGACTAATTTACCATCCGCATCATGAATTATAGTTTTTTTATTAATATATTTACTATATTCTCCCTCACCAAAATCAAGGATTAATCCATCCTTAATAGCGATAAATGCATTTGATAAAGTTTTAACTTTATCCATATCTTCACCTTTGACAGGTGGAACAATATATGGAGTAACTAAACTTCCGATATTCAATATAACTAAATCGGCGCTCATATAAAAACCTCCTAGATATTTGCTTCTATAATTTTTAAGTTATCAAAATCTCTAAATAATAAATACTTAGTTGCGTATTTAGTAATCTCATCAAAACTCATTTCTTTATTAAACTCAATTCCTTCAGATCTAAAATAATATCTTAAAGATCTAATTAAAGTATCTCTAGGTATTAACCCAACTAATTCTGAATTAGTAACTTCTACTTGATATCTTTTTGCTTCCATTCTAACAGTTTCAAAGATTCTATATATTGGATTCTTTTTATAATTCAAGATATTCATCGTAACTTGACAATGTCCTCTTGAATCTAAATAGACAGGTCCAGCTTGAACGAATCTAAATCCACCACTAGAAAATCTAATAGCTTTTGCGATGTTTCCTGCAATCTTTGTATCTGTTGTATCTAAATCAATATTATAAGCAATAAGCGGAATTCTAGCACCAACACCAATAACTCCAAAAGTAGGATGTATCTCTGCTTTTCCATAATCAGGTTCCCAGTTTTCTAACTTAATCTTATCTTTCATTCCTTCAAATTCACCTTTACGAATATTAGGTAATTTAACTCTATCTTTCTTATTAGCAGCTTCTGCGTACATAAATATAGGTATATCATATTTAAGATTTATCTTCTTAGCAACAACATTTGCATATTCAATACATTCATCCATAGTTACTTCTTCAATAGGGATAAACGGAATAACATCAACAGCTCCCATTCTAGCATGTTCACCACTTTGGAAGTTCATATCAATATTAGATAATACTTTTCCAGTAAATTCAACTAATGCATCAATTATATATTCAGGATCTCCAAGTAAAGTAACTACAGTTCTATTATAATCCCCATCAGGTTCATAACTAACCATTTTAAATCCTTCTTTATTTTTTAATACACTAACAATATCTTCAATCTTACTATTATCTCTACCTTCACTAAAGTTAGGTACACACTGAACTATTCTCGTCATCTTTAATATCCACCTTTTATATATTTATCATTAACTAATTTAGTTAACATTGTTTCATCACTTAAATAAGGAATTGTAATATAACTATTATTATCTTCTTTATTATACTCTTTACTAGTACTAAGTGCATTTTCATTACGTGCCCAAGCACGTCTTGAAACTCCACCCATAACATCAAACAACATCGCAGTTTTTAGTATCTCATCTTTTTCATAACTACCGTCAAGTACTAATCCGTACCCACCATTTAATGCTTTTGATATACCTACTCCACCACCGTTATGTAAAGCAACAAGGCTCATTCCACGACTAGCGTTACCAAGTGCTACATGAGTAGCCATTTCAGCCATAACATTTGATCCATCTTTAATATTAGATGTTTCTCTAAATGGAGAATCAGTACCACCAGTATCATGATGGTCTCTTCCTAACATGATAGGACCAACCTTACCATCTCTAACCATCTCATTAAATTTAAGTGCAATCTTTAATCTTCCATAAGCATCTTGATATAAGATACGAGCTCTAGTTCCTACAACTAATTTATTTTTCTTAGCATCTTTTATCCAGTTGTAGTTATCTAAATCTTGGAATCTTCTATCTTTATCAATTGCTTCCATTGCAGCATTATCAGTCATATCTAAATCACTATCTTTACCGCTTAGACATACCCATCTAAAAGGACCATATCCATAATCAAATAATATAGGACCCATAATATCTTCAACATAACTTGGCCAAATAAATCCGTCCAAATCATTTTTTTTATTTTTACATATTTCAATAACACCAGCATCATAAATAGCTTTCATAAAGCTATTACCATAATCAAAGAAATAAGTTCCTTTACTTGATATTGCTTTAACAGCTTCATAATGTCTTATTAAACCTTCATCAACTAATTTAATGAATTTCTCTTTATCAGATTTTAATAACTCAGTTCTTTCTTCAAAAGTAATTGAAGCAGGACAATATCCTCCTGAGTAAACAGCATGACAACTTGTTTGATCACTTAATAAATCAATATGTTTATTTTCTTTAACTGCGTACTCAAGTAAATCAACTATATTACCACTATAAGCAATAGCTAGTGGCAATAACTTTTTCATATATTCTTCTGCTTTATCAAATGCTTCTTTAGGAGTATTCGCTATATAACTTACCCATCCTTGACTAAATCTTGTATCAATTCTAGATCTATCAACCTCAGCAATTATTCCAACTCCACCTGATATTTCAACAGCTTTACCTTGAGCTCCACTCATACCACCAAGTCCTGAAGTAACAAATAGTTTTCCTTTTAAATCTTCTTTTTCAGGAATTCCTAACTTACTTCTACCTGCGTTTAATAATGTACTATAAGTACCATGAACAATACCTTGAGGACCAATATACATCCAACCTCCAGCAGTCATTTGTCCATAACTAGCAACACCAAGTTCTGCGGCTCTATTCCAGTTATCAATATCATTAAATGCCCCAATCATTAATCCATTAGTAATCATTACTCTAGGTGCATTCTTAGGTGCACTAAACAATCCTAAAGGATGTCCTGACATAAGAACTAATGTTTGGTTTTCATTTAAGTTTTCTAAATACTTTTTAACTAAGTGATACTGCATCCAGTTTTGCATAACTCTACCAGTTTCACCATAAGTAACAAGTTCGTAAGGATATAAAGATATTTCAAAATCTAGATTATTATCAATCATTACTTGAAATGCTTTTCCTTCAACTATATTACCTTTATACTCATCAATTCCTTTAGCGTAAATTCTACCTACAGGTCTAAATCTAAATCCATAAATTCGACCCAAAGTTTGAAGTTCTTCTAAAAACTCAGGAGCAAGTACATCATGCCATTCTTTAGGAACATATCTTAAAGCATTCTTAAGCGCAAGGACTGTTTCATCCTTACTTAAATTAAATTCTCTTTTAGGTGCTCTCCTGAAACCTGTCTCAAAAGCAGGATATTCAGGTAACTCTTTAAAGATATCACCTATATTAAAAGTTAACTCTAAATTCATGTTATTCCTCCTCAAATATAGAATCAAATAACTCTTCACTTACTAGTAAATCATCTACAGTGTGAATATATTTATACATAATCTCATCATTTTTAATAAATGGGATATATTCTCTAACTTTATTATAAGCTTTTTGTGTATTATTACCAAGCTTTCTCGCACCTCTTAAATCAATTGCTTGACAGGCAGTAAATATTTCCATAGCAATAACTTTTCTAACATTATCTAAAATAGAAGTTGCCTTTCTTGCTCCAATTGTCCCCATAGATACATGATCCTCTTGATTAGCGCTTGAAGGAATACTATCAACACTTGAAGGATGAGCTAAAACTTTATTCTCACTCACTAGTGAAGCTGCGCTATATTGTACAATCATAAACCCTGAATTAATACCTGGGTTTTCTACTAAAAATGCAGGTAATCCATTTGATAAACTAGGGTTTACCATTCTTTCAATTCTTCTTTCAGAAATGTTTCCCATTTCTGAAATAGCAATACCTAAATAATCAAACGGCATTGCAAGTGGTTCACCATGGAAGTTCCCAGCACTTATTGCAATTCCATCTTCAGTAAAGATAATAGGATTATCAGTTACTGCGTTCATTTCAATTTCTACTTTTTCTTTTACAAAGTTAAGAGCGTCAAGTGTTGCTCCATGAACTTGAGGTGCACATCTTATAGAATATGCATCTTGCATTCTTAATTCACCTTGTTTAGTCGTATACTTACTACCTTCTAAGTTGATTAATATTTCTTTAGCTGCATCTATTTGTCCAAAGTGCCCACGTATAACGTGTACTCTAGGATCAAAAGCGTCAACTATTCCGTTAGTTGCTTCAATAGTCATTGATAAAGATATATTAGATAATTTGTATAAACGAAGTGCATCATATACTGCAATTGCCCCAACACTTGTCATTGCTTGAGTTCCATTTATTAAACTGAGTCCTTCTTTAGCTCTTAAATTTTCAATAGGTAAAATATCAGCTTCAAGAAATGCATCTTTAGTATCCATTCTTTTACCTTTATAAAATACTTCTCCAAGTCCAATAATCGGTAAAGACATATGTGATAACGGAGCTAAATCTCCACTAGCTCCAAGTGATCCTTTTTCAAATACTACAGGACTTACATTTTTATTAAGTAATTCAACTAACTTATTTAAGGTTTCTATTTTTATTCCACTATATCCTTTAATAAGAGCGTTAATTCTTAAAACCATCATCCCTCTTACTATTTCATCATTAAAAGGAGAGCCTACTCCACAAGCGTGACTCATTAGTAAATTCTTTTGAAGTTCTCCTACATCATTCTTATCAATTGATACATCTGAAAGTTTACCAAATCCAGTATTAATTCCATACACTGGTAATTCACTTTCAACAACACCTTCAACGAACTCTGAAGCTCTATTTACTAGTGCAATACTTTCTTCACTAATAGATACTTCTTCATTGTATCTAGCTACTTTAATAAAACTATTTAAGTTCAAATTATTTCCGTTTAATATAATCATATTTATCACTCCATCTTTAAGTTATCTATATTATACCAATAAATATAGCAAATTAAAAGCGTTTTCCAAGATAAAACGGCTTAGTTTAGCGCTTTATATCATTAAAGCGCTAAAGTGCCAAGTATAAAAAAAGACTCTCATTTCTGAGAATCTTTCAAATATGCATCATAAATTTCAGGCATTCTTTCATCCATTTTGATAACCTTAAAAGTTACTTTATCTACACAAACCACAGTAGTATATCCACTAGCTTTTAATTCACCTCCACTATTATACATCTCATGAAAGTATGTTGTTTTAACTTTTGTTAGTTTATGAACTTTAGTTAATAAATGTATTTTTTCACCATATGTTATTGATTTAATAAACTTACTAGATACATCTCTTATTGGAAATACTATCCCATTCTTTTCCACATCACTATATTCAAAACCTAAGTCTCTTAAGTACTTAGTTCTCCCTTGTTCATAAAAACTAAAATAATTTGCATGGTAAATTACACCCATTTGATCACTATCTGCATATCTAAGTTGTATATCTACTCTTGATATCATAAACTCACTCCTCTACTAATTCAACATAATACGATTATATCACAAAAAAAGAATCCAAGTGGATTCTTTGTTTGTTATTTGTAGAATAAATCGGAAATATACACTTTCTTAGGGTTATCCTTATCTACTACCAAGTTAATAGTTTTCATCTTAGCTAGTTTTAATTTTAATAATGGGCCAATTAATAGTCCAACTCTTTTGTTATAAATTTCCCCGTTAAATTCATACTTAAATGAAATATAAAAATTACCATTATTTCTCATCGTGTTTGTAACTTCACCTAATACTTTATTATCCTTAATCTTAACTAAAACCTTTTTAATACTAATTGCTCTATATGCTATTAACCCTACAAGTACAACAACTACAGGTAATATGATTTCTATTCCTGTGAACCCACCGATAGTTACAATACCTAGTAAAAGCAATACAGCAACAAACGCTATTAAAAATAAAAACTTAGTGAAGTAATCGAATCTTATTATGTTCTTTATACTCGCCTTCATGTGTATCCTCCTTTTCCTTATACATTATTATACATTATTATAACAGTAGTTTCAAACTGTGTATTTTTAAGAGAAATATACTCTTCATAAGTTTCTCACAACATTATCACGAGTTCATCATATCATTATTATATACTTGAATCATCAAACACAAGGAGGAAACAAATATGAACGGATTAATAATCGCAACACTCGTATTCGGTGGAGGATCTGCTGTCGCAATGCAAAATGAAGAAATCAATGAAACAGTAACTAACGTTGTTACTCAGACTGCATCAAAAGTACAAAATATGTTTAAGGGTACAAACCCAGCTAGAATTACTGAAGAAGGACTTCCTTACCCAAGTGAAGAATACCTAGCTACATTAGCTGAAGATCAAGCATTCCAAGTTGTATCAGCAATTGATGTTATTAACGCAAGTTATGACTGGGCTAATATGACTGATGAAGAAATCATGATAGCTTTAGGTGAAATTAAATTAGAACTTCAAGCATTATACACAGAACTTGGAATTGAAGGACCAATTGTACAAACAAGGCAACGTAGAGGACAAACTGAGGGTAGAGGTAAAGGCGGAGGAAGAATGAACGAAGACTTCATTCCAAACGGCGACGGTATACCTGATGAAGATTGTGACTTAGATGAAACAGTTCCAACTGAAGACGACCAAGTTTAATAAGAACTAAAAAAGATTGTGAATTAATCACAATCTTTTTTTTATTTATAATCTTCCTTGACGCTTAAAACATATCATATAAACTACAAGAACAACTATCAATATTAATAAATGATAGATATTTCCAAATTCAATAATAAGATAGAATGCACCTACAGCTAATAAGAATGCAATTAAGACAAAGTAAACTGTAGTCCATCTATATGCACCACAAAACGCTGCTTTAAAGAAATTACCAATCTTTTTAATTACAGTCATATCTACCCCTCTTTTCATTTCAAATATTTAATATTTGCTTTTAGTAAAAATATTCTATAGAACTTTGATAATCTATTAAATGCTTCAAAGTACATTTCGGGTGGTAAGTTAACTTTAATACATTTTATTATCACAATAAAATCTTTTAAAGTTATATCTAAAATTAATTTATTACCTTTAGGATCACTAATTCCTATATAGTTATATACCCAATTAAATTTAACCTTATCGACATCTTCAAAATTCATACTTTGTTTTCTATTATTTAAATATACAACTGAAATATTTTTTTTAGTAACTACAATACTATTTCTTTTCATTGATGTGTATACATAAACATAAAGAATTACTATTACTAAAATATTCACAATGAAAATAATAATACCAAAGTTATAAGCTAATCCTAAAAACGGCATAATAATCATTGGTGCAAAATACGCAGTGTTCTTCTCTTTTAAAACATATTCTTCTTTTACTTCCTTGATGTTAGATTCTAAGTTAAGAGCTGATTGAGCTACTAATATCAAGTAGATCAATACTAATGTAATATCAAAGTAAACGTTAGTATAAAATAATATATCGAAACTTAGAATAAAGAATAAAATAGTTAAAACTATCATTACATATATATTCCTCATAATATTACCTCCTATACTTCTCCTATCCACCTTAATTTTAATATGTTTTAGTTTGAAAGTCAAAGTATAAACTAAAGTAAGTAATAATATTAATTAAATATGTTATAATATCTAAGACAGTTAATACAAGAAAGATTATAGGTGAAACAAATGAAAAAAGAATACTACAGTAAAAATGGACTTTGGTTAATAATAACTACAGGGTTAATATACCTAGTAACTATTTATTTTATGTTGGATGATTCAATAGATAGTATTGCTGAATACTTACCATTTATAGGAATATTAGTACTAAACAGTGCTATGTTATTATTATATGGAAGAGAGTTGTTCTCAAAGAAACCTTTACTTGTTTTAGAAGAAGATAAAATGACTATTCGTGGGATGCTTAAAACACATATAGTTAATTATGAAGATATTCAAAAAATACAAAGAACATATAATGGTAGTAAAAAGCATAAACAAGTAAATAGAATAGGTGTTAAGTTAAAAGATATTGAAAAACCTATTTATATAGTTATTCAATCTATTAATTACGATCCTGACAAATTATTTAAAGATATAACTCAATTTGTAAATAAAAGAAGCTAGAAATAGCTTCTTTACTTTATAAATGGTATAGTTGGTAGGATTTTAACCCGTACTAACGGTGTTGGAGACCTATAATACATCTAACTGAATTGGTAATCATTACTAAAAAGTTCATGGTGATCAAGTTTTTACAATGAATTATTCATTATAATCAAGTTGATACCAACTCTAATTTTTATAGCTAAAAATGAGAAAACCACCAAAATGGTGGTTTTCTATCCGGCCTACACCGGACTTCTCTTTACCCTATACTAACATTTTCAAATATGTGTTGTCAATTAAATTAACTGTAAATATTTGATGCGTTTTGGTTGCTCTTTGATTATTCTTAAATGATTCATGTCTCTTATACCTAAACTTGCTCTAATGTTGTCTTTGACTTGCGGTCCAACTATCTTTCCAATATCATTTATATAATTTGTTAAATTATTTATAAAGTTTCTATATTCATTCTTCGTGTTAAAATACTTAAGATAAATAATAACATCAACAACTTGTTTTTTTCTACTTCTTTTACAATACGACGAAGTTAATAATTTATGATATTTAGTAACAACAACAGTACTTCTATCTTCTAGGTATATTACTCTTTCCATATGTGCACATGCATTTCTTGTTTTTCTTAACCAGTTCAGTGAAGCTTCAAGAATTTTGTAGTCGTTCCTTTTAGAATCATATTCCATATCATATAATTTACAGATATGTGTTCTTAATTCTTTCTTAGATAATTGTATTAATCTTGATAAAGTAGTGAATCTTATGACTTTTACAATAACCCAAAAAGGTAAAGAATTTTCTTTAGTGCTATTCTGAATATAATGCATTAGGTATTTATTTCTGTTTTTCTTAGCCAACCTAATATCTTCTTTAAGACTTTCAATAAGTTTTAATTTATCTGTCATTTTAACTCTATTATCATAAGCATTTGGATCAGTCCAATCAGATAAAGATTTTTGACATATTTTTTCAAACTTATATGCTGTTATACTCCTGATTTCTTCTTCCACATGGGTTATGTTTTTCAAAAATAAACTACTAAGTCTTCTATCAAATCTCATTACTTGGTAAAGTTTATAAACAGAAGTATTCTTTATATATAGATGTTCATTTTTACTATTCTTATTTATAACAAAAGGTTTCTTGTACCCATTAATCAGATTAAAATAACCCTTTCTGATAAGTATTCTTTTTTCTTCAGGTGAGTTGCAAGAAATTCCTTTTTCACTCAATCTTCTAATCTGAGACTTGTAATCTAAAAATGGTTTATAAATTGTTGACATAGTTCCACATTCCTTCCATGTTGATTTAATACTACTACAAATACAGTAACAAATCCAAAAAATATAAAAATATTAAAGAAAAAGAAATTAATAAATTGCTTCTAAAATGCGAGTAAAATCCTGTGTGCACCTTTTTTAACAAATAAAAAAGCAACTAAAACCTCTTAATGGTTTAGTTGCTTTACCTTCTAAATGGCAGGGGTGACAGGATTTGAACACGTACTAACGGTGTTGGAGACTAAAAATGCATAATTATATATCTGTATTTATAAAAAATCGATTTCTTTAAGATATTTTACAAGTAGTACCACACCAATAAAAAAGAAAAATAAAAAACTAACACAACCAACAAATATTACCATATCTGATATATAGTTATCGATAGATGATGAATTCTGAAAACTCTTTTAAAAAATAAATATTGTCCAACCCATAAAAGAAACTGCCAAAACTCTAATATAACCATCCAAATATTTCATACTATTTTAGTCCCTCCATTTTTGACTATTTATGAATATTATACAGCACCCTAGATCTTAATTCAATATGTAATAGTTTGTAAAGTAAGGATAAATCGCATAGATGACAAAATTCGAATTCGTACTAACTGTGTTGGAAACTAAAAATGCATCCAAAACACTTCTCTCAATAAATGGGATTAGACAGATATTATTATATCTTTACTCGTCAAAAAATCCTCTTTTACATAAATGGAGTACTTCAATAAATGCTAAAAATATTCATAGACCCCCAATAAATATAACAATAATCCCACTCTTCAAATCATTAAAACGATAAGTACTAGCTAGAGCTGATATTCCAAATGAAAGTAATAAAATATAAGAAAAATTAATAAAGACTCTTTTCATATCCATATCTCTTCATACTTGTTTTTACATAGTTTCTATATTTATACAAAATTAACCATCTCCTTCAAACAATTCTACCAGAAAGAAAGTAGTAAATACTCCGTTTCATAGGTCCAAAAGTACGATGCTCAGGTTCAAAGTAAATAAAAAACAACCAAACCAAAGAGGTTAAGTTGCTATATTTTTATAATGGCAGGGGCGTACGGGATCGAACCGTAGTAGACGGTGTTGGAGACCGTTGCATAACCATTTTGCTACGCCCCTGTGTGAAATGGTGGAGGGGGACGGATTCGAACCGCCGAACCCTAAGGAACAGAGTTACAGTCTGTCGCGTTTAGCCTCTTCGCTACCCCTCCAACAAGGTGGCTAATTAATCCTTACTTTCTTTAGCGCTATTATATTATAGCAAAGCCCTTTTTAAAAAGCAACATAAAAGAACAAAAGATATGGGTTGACAAAACTATGTTAAAATCATATATTTAAAATACTGAGCAACTAACTAATGGAGTGATATTAATGGAATATAAATATAATAAAAGACTTTTTAACTTTCTAGAGTTCATTAAGATCTTAGATTTATCAACTTATTCAATAGTAAAACATAGAAAAGATCTTAAACTAATAAGTAAAAGCTTTAGAAGTAACATCATGCTTTCAGTAACTGAAGTTAACGGATGTTTCTACTGTTCTTTCTTTCATACAAAGATAGCTTATGAAACAGGAATTACTGAAGACGAACTAGAAAGTTTACTTTCAGGGAATCTTAAAGTTGTTAAAAAAGAAGAGCACCTTGCATTACTATTTGCACAACACTACGCTGATGTAGAAGGAAAATATGAAAAAGGGATGTATAAAAAAGTAATTGAAACATATGGAGATAGTATTGCTAAAGGAATACTATCAAACATTAGATTAATAATGATGGGTAATGCTTATGGGATAGCTGCTAACTGTTTTAAACTTAGATTATCTTTTAAAAGAGTTAAAGGGAGTAAGCTAATAAATGAGTTACTAATATTACTGGGTATTGGATTTTTTTTACCATTACTACTTATTAAAAATGTATTTACTAAATTAAAAGATTAAAAAATGATGATTCGATTTGAATCATCATTTTTATTTATTATAATTTTACTGTATATCCTTTTCCTTCAATAATACTTACTACTTCTTTAATATCTTTTCCTTTTAAATCAAGTTCAACAGTGCGATCATCTAAGTTAATGTCTACATTATCAAAGCCATTTTCACCTAATGCTTTTTTAATAGTCATTTCACAATGTCCACATGTCATATCAGTAACGTTTACTTTCATATGTATACCTCCTTTATCTTCTTTAGTATCTAATGCTGTATCTTGTACTTCACTTGTAAATTCTGGTAATTTATATGTTTTTAATCTTAATGCATTGAGTACAACCATGATAGAACTAAATGCCATGGCTGACGCTGCTAGTACCATTGATAATCTTCCAGTTGCAGCTAGTGGTATAGCTACTAAATTATATGAAAATGCCCAGAAGAAGTTTTGATAGATATTTCTTAAGGTTGCTTTAGACATATCAATTGCTTTAATTACTAATCCTAAATCATGACTCATTAATGTAACGTCACTTGAATCAATTGCGATATCAGTTCCGTTACCCATAGCAAATCCAATATCTGCTAGTTTTAATGCAGGTGCATCATTTATACCGTCACCCACAAATGCTATAACTATTCCTTCTTTTTGGATATCAGATATAATCTTCGCTTTTTCATGTGGTAGTACTTCTGAATACACTTTAGTTATACCTAACTCTTTCGCAATTGCGTTAGCTACAATACTATTATCTCCTGTAATCATATAAGGTTCTAAGTTACGTTTTTTCATTTCAGTAATAACTTTAAGTGATGTATCTTTTATTTCATCTCTAACTGCATATAATGCTTCTACTTTATTGTTTACTACAACAAAGTTTGTTGTTTTAGCTTCGTTTAATAATTTATTATAATCATCTTCAAATTCTTTATAATCAAGTTTTAAATCTTTTAGTATTTTAACTGATCCTATATATACTAAATCATTATTAATATTCGCTTTTATACCTTTTCCTTCTAAAGTTTCAAAATTTGATACTTTTAATATTTTAGCATTATTCTCTTCACCATATTCTTTTACTGCCTGGCTAATAGGGTGAGTTGATTCACGTTCTATACTGTATACCATATCTAATACATTTTCATTACCTATATAGTTAGTAACTATTGGTTTCCCAATAGTTAGTGTTCCTGTTTTATCAAATGCTATTGCTTCTATTTTATTAGCTAATTCAAAGAACTCTCCACCTTTATATAATATGTGGTTTTGAGCGGCTTTACCATTACCTACTAATATACTTGTAGGAGTTGCAAGGCCTAAAGCACATGGACAACTAATAACTAAAATAGCAACTGTTGTTGTGAAACTAAATGTAAATAAGTCTCCTAATATAAAGTAATGAACTAAGAAGTTAATTACTGCGACTGACACTACGATAGGTACAAAGTATGAAGCTATCTTATCCGCAGTTCTTTGGATAGGTGGCTTCTCAGCACTTGCTTCTTCTACTGTACTAATGATTTGAGAAAGCATTGTGTCACTACCTATTTTAGTTGCTTTTATTATTAGTTTTTCTCTACTGTTAATAGTTGCTCCTATTACTGAAGATCCTTTTAATTTCTTAATAGGAATTGATTCACCAGTAATCATTGATTCATCAACATAACTAGTTCCTTCAATAACGACTCCGTCAACTGGAATTTTTTCATTAGCTAGAACTACAATGTAATCTCCAAGGAATACTTCATCGATATCTATCATTGTTTCGATACCGTCTTTTAAAACTCTTGCTTCTTTAGCCCCTAAGTTAATAAGTTCTACGAGGGCATCAGTAGTTCTTTCTTTAGCGATATGTTCAATGTAGTTACCAATAAGTACCATTGAAATAATTAATGCACTTATTTCAAAGTAATACATTGGATGCATTACTGCATCTCCAAATAACTGAACTGAAAGTAGATACACACTATAAAAATAAGCGCTTGTAGTACCCATTACTACTAGTATATCCATACCAAGTACTTTCTTCTTAATACTCTTGTACGCAGCAATATAAAATCTTTTACCTATATAAAATTGAACTACCCCTGAAACTATTAACTGGAATATTCCATCTTTTAAAAGCTCTGGGACATAAACAAAATCAAACCAAGCTAGATGTCCAAACATTGCCCATAGTAATGGAATACTGAAGAATACAGATATATATATTTCTTTTCTTAGTTTAAGTCTTAGTCTTTTATTATCTTCTAAAGACTCTTCTAATATAGGTTCATAACCTATTTGTTTTACAATATCTGCGATAGCTACTAAATTATAAACTGATTCATCATATTCAAATAATACTTTTCCTGCCCCTACATTTACTTTAGCTGATATACTATCATAGTTATCAAAAGTATTTGTAATTGTTTTAGCACACATTGCACAAGTCATCCCATCAACTCTCATTGATTTCTTGATCATTATTTTGCCTCATTTCTAAATGCGTGACAAACATAAACATTATCATCTTTTACATCTTCGTGTTTTAGATACTCTTTGTAATCATTTATTAATACTTCTTCAACATTTACTAAATCCTTAATGTGAAGAATTAAATTAGTGTTACTTTTAAAATCTTTAGTTAGTGAATAAAAACCACGTTGCTTCTCTCTTCTAACTTCTACTATACCTACATCCTTTAAACTAATTAAGTTCTTTGAAATATTTACTTGTTTAATTAGAGTAATCTCTTCAAGTTCACATACACAAAGCTCTCCATTTAAAAGCAGGCTTATAAGCCTTAATTTTGTAGGATTACTAATACTTTTTAAATATTCTAGACTCTTCATATATAGTCCCTCCTTAGGTAGTTTTATATTACTACTTCGTTATATTCCGTACAAGGCATATACAAAGAATTATAAATACGAATTTGTTTTATAATGTAGTGCTTGACATTACGTTAATTAGTTTGTATACTATCTATCGAATTGAGGTGTTATTATGTCATTAACAATTGAAGTAATAAAAGAAAAGTGTGTAGGATGCGGAAGATGTGTTAGAGTATGTAAAACAGGAACCCTTAAAATGGACAGAACTACGGGTTTAGTTTATAATACAGGAGAAGCTTGCGATAATTGTTGGGACTGTATATATGCATGTCCTACTAAAGCTTTAGATATAATGGAGGCAGAATAATAATGAATGTAATTGAAAAATATAGTGACGTTGAAAAAGTAATTAATAAAGAGTTAGTAATGGTAATAGCTAAATCACATACATGTTATAGTTGTAAAACCATCGCTAATATTATGGATGACAATATGAACCATTTTGATAAGATTGACAAGTATAATATCTATGTAGATGATATTGATCAGTTTAGAGGAGAACACTTAATATTTAGTGTTCCAACTGTATTAATATTTAGTGAAGGAAAAGAATTATTAAGACAATCAAGATATTTTGATTATGCTAAAATAGATAGATTAATTGAGATGTTCACAAATTAAAAAGCGTAGAAAATTCTACACTTTTTTTTATTATATAAATACTAAAATCAATAATATAATACCTAACACAATCAGTTGTCCCCACCATGGAAGAAAACTAAGTAAACTACTAAGACCATAGCCACCTCTGCCGCTTCTTGAACTTCTATAAGATGATCCACTAGATTTACTTGAAAAAGATCCTCTTGAACCTCTGAATCCACTACTTCTTGAACCTCCGCTTCGGCTTCTACCACTTGATACTCTCTTCATATTTAATCCCTCCTAAAATCCTGCTATCAATATAATTAAAATTACAAAAATAATAAATACAAATCTTCCCCACCAAGGAACATCATCAAGAAATCCACTTTCTCCTCTGTAATGTGAACTGTGATATCCAAAATGTTTTTTCGGGATATCAGTTGATTTAGGAGAGCTATCAAAACTATCTTTTGATTTACCAAATATTGATTTACTAAAAGGTATTCTTCTTAAACCTTTAAACCCATTTGATGATTTTGTAAAACTTTTAAATCCTCCTAAAGATCTTCCAAATGATGATCTACTTGAGGATGATGACCTTGATCCTTTGAATCCTCCACCTGAAGATCCCCTACTTCTACTACTTGATGATTTTTTCATACTTATCCCCTCCTATAATTATCCCTACCATTTATAATATCATATTTTTATATAAACTTAAATATAAATTCTTTTTCCTAAGATCAAGTTTATTTGTGATAAAACTGTATCACCTTTCTTGATTTCAAAGTACAAATTATTCTCAAGATTTCTTCCTTCAATTAATAATTCATCGTTAATTACACATTCTTTCTTAAATGTAATTCTTATCTTTTTAATAAAGTTATCATCAAGTAATTTATGAGGAATTGTGTTATAGGCTAGTTTAAGGTAATACACATTATTCATATGTTTGTATATATCAATATATGTATTCTTAACTGTATCTGTTGATGTATAAATTACTTCTGATTTTAATGGTTTATTTTTACTAATAGGTAATGCAATTTGTTCTTTCCAAACATCTTTAAAGATATCAATCAACTCTTGATCAGGTGTTACTATCTCTTTAGTATTTATATCTAAAAGTAAAAACTTAGCTTTAGCTTCAGCAAGTAGTTTACCGCTTTTATCTCTCATCTCCCAAATTCTATATCCATAAAATCTTTTAAATGAATATGGTGATGTTCCACATGAAACATAGGTTTTGCCTTTTGGTAGTTCATAGATATCTATTTCATAATCTATTAATACCCAAAACAATTCTTTTTCTAAATGATAATCGCTACTAGCTCCAAACGAATCAACATTATGAACCATTACATCTTGAAAGAAATTAAGCAATGATGTAACCAATAATCTCCCGTTTTTATCTACTTCATATGTGTGAATATAAAAATCTTTTACGTACATAAAAATCACCTCATTAACAAAATTATACCATATCTTATCAAAAACAATATTAAAGATATTAAAGTTATAGTATAATCATATTTGAGGTGATGAAATGAATATTGCATTAATAGCACATAACAAAATGAAACCAGAACTTATCGCATTCTGCGTGAGACATGAGAATACTCTAAGTAAACATAATCTTTTCGCAACCGGAACTTCTGGTAAAGTAGTAATGGCTGCAACAAAATTAGATATACATCTTTATAAATCTGGTCCACTTGGTGGAGACCAAATGATAGGAGCAAAAGTTGCTAAAGGAGAAATAGATTTAATTATTTTCTTTAGAGACCCTTTAACTGCTCAACCACATGAACCTGATATTTCAGCATTGTTTAGATTGAGTGATGTTTATAAAATACCACTTGCATCTAATGTTAATACTGCAGAATTATTCTTTAAAACTTTAATATAAAAGAAGATGAAAAATTCATCTTCTTTTTATATATTTTGTTTATTAAATTTTATTAATGATAAGTAAATAAATCCTATTGATATAACTAGTGTTACTCCAACATTAATTACCACATCACTCACTACTTCATTACCTAATAAGATATCAACTGAACTATTTCCAATAACGCCTGGTAAGTACTTGAATATTGAGACTTCTATAATAGTTAACATAGATGTAAATATATATATACCAAATGTAACTGATACTGCAGCTAAATAAGATTTAAAGTGAGTCGCAGTAAATAGTGATATTGATAATATGTATAATACATACACAAAGAATAGTAATGACATTATTAATACATCAAGCATATTCACTTCATCAAATATGAAGTAAGTATAATAACTAAATACTAAGTATCCTATTAATATAGATACAAGTATTAAAATACTGAGTGATATATATTTAGATAATAAATACTTAACTCTATTAATTGGTTTGCTAAGTATTAATGGAAGTAATCCTTTTGTTTTATCTTTAATAAAGAATCCTACTCCAACAAATAATACAACAAATATAATTGTTTCGTATAAATTACCCATGTATTGAAGATAACTATCTAATACTGTTGGATCAGGGAATGTAATATCTAATCCACTTTCACCAAGAGCCATCTCAAGTATCTCATTCATGTATCTGGCTGTGAGTGGACTTAGAATTGCGAATATTACTATTACTACTGGGAATATAATGAATTTAGATGTTTTACGTAAATGATAAAAATCGTATTTAAGTAATTTTACCATTAGTTAACCTTATAAAGACATCTTCTAAACTAGTTTTGACTTTACTAAATTCTATAATAGTTTCATCTAATTCCATTAACTTCTTAAGTAATGTATTCTCATCAATTTTCCCAGTTAAATTACATATTACTCCATTTTGTTCTATTCTTGCATTTTCAACTAAGTTATTAGTTCTTATTTTTTCTAATAAATCTTTTGATTCATTTTTAGTTTCTATATATATCTTATTGTTATAATAAGCTTTTTTTAAATTTTCTAAAGTATCTTCAACTAAGAGAACTCCATTATCTAATATTCCAATCTTATCGCATACTCTTTCCACATCTTCTAAGATATGAGTTGAATAGAATATTGTTTTACTTCCTCTTAGTTTATAGATTATATTCATGACATCATTTCTTCCAATAGGATCAAGTGCCGAGGTTGGCTCATCCATAATTAAAATCTCAGGATCATGAATCAATGCTTGCGCTATCGCAAGACGTTGTTTCATACCTCTAGAAAATGAACTTATTTTCTTTTTATTGTTAGGAAGATCAACAAAGTCTAAAACATCTTGTATCTTACTATTGTAATCCCCTATCTTCATATCAAAGATATCTAAAGTATATGCTAAATACTCTTTAGATATCATATATCCAGGAAAAGTAGGTACGTCATTAACATACCCTATTTTTCTTTTATATAATTGATCTTGAAACTTTATTTCTTTTTCATTAATGAATATAGTTCCTTGATCCGACTTTAGTAAGGATAGTATTAAGTTAATAGTAGTAGTTTTTCCTGCCCCATTTTTACCAATAAAGCCATAAACCTCGCCCTTTTTAACAGTAAGGTTCAAACTATGTAGGACAGTTATTTGATTATAAGATTTGGATAAATCAACAGTTTTAATTACTTCCATTATTCATCTTTCCCGAAGATTAAATAAATAACCCATCCAAAATTAATAACCATACTTACTACTATCCAAACAATCTTATTTCCACCCTTAACTTTTCTATCTTCTTTTAATATATCAATAATTACATAAATCTTAAATATCCAATCAATTAATATAATTGGAATTAATAGTGGTAACATATCAAAAAACATTGTAAATGTATCCATTTGTTACCTCCTATATACCGTCTCTCACTTCTATAGTATCTGTTTTTCCGTTATATCCTTGCACACCTGAAATTAAATATAAAATACCAGTTATTTGGTTCATTACTAAATTAATACCGCCCCAAATTGCTTGGTATAAATATATTTTCTTAGCTTGTTCTTCTGTATATTTCCCTTTCATAAGTCTAGGGAAAAGATATAAATTAAGAATAAGGAATACTCCAAGTACAATAGTCATACCTAAAATAAAATATCCTATCCAGTCCATCCACTTCATCATTTCAAGATACTCTTCAGGTGACATATCAGCTTCTAATGCACTTCCCAGTCCGGTAATCTTATCAATATTCAACATGAATATTGATGTTGCAACAAGTACAACAACAGCTATACCTTCCATTATTAATCCTATAATAGTAATTATCATAGGTGTATTTTCCATCTTATGCATAAGTATACCTCCTTATAAAAATATATTACTCAAATTTTACAGCAGTACCATAAGCAATAATTTCAGCAGCTCCACCCATTACTCCCGATGTTTGAAGTCTTAAACCAACAACTCCATTAGCTCCCATTGCTTCAGCATCTTTTAATAATCTTTCAGTAGCTACTTTTCTAGCTTCATTCATCATGTCAGTATATCCCGTTATTTCTCCACCAACTATGCTCTTTAATCCAGCCATAAAATCTCTACCAATATTCTTAGTTTGAACTGTAGAACCTTTAACGTAACCTAATACCTCAATTACTTTTCTTCCTGGTACTTCATTTATTGTATATAAATCTTTTCTAGTAATCATAATTGTTCCCCTTTCAAAATATCTTTTAGTATATAAAATACACATAGTGTAATTCATATCTAACTTAATTATATAGCCAATTACAAATAAATTCAAGTAAATTATTTTTAATTATTTTTTATAACCAAAAATCGTTTTTTGTACATAATCACATAAAAAAGGAATATCAAATTGATATTCCTTTTACATTTTTTTAACTTCTTTTATTAATATTTGAGCAGGATTATTACTATCAAAAATATCATCATTTTGATAGAAATCAACAAATCCCATTTTAAGATAGAATTTCCTAGTTAATGAATATTCATAATTATTTGATTTTTCAGCTAAAGTTATAACCATCATATATTTATATTTCTTTACCTTTGCATAATCATTAACATATTCTTGAAGTTTAGTTCCTACACCTTTGTTGTGGTATTTCTTTAACACTCCAAGTACGTACATATCAAGTGTATCTTTATTCTCTTCTCTTAAAGAATAGAACCCAGCTACTTCACCTTTAATATAAGCTGCGATAAAAGGATAGTTAACTACCTTATCTATATATTCTTTTGTAGATTCTTCAATACCAAACCACTCTGGTAGATCTCTTAATACTTTTCTTGTAATTTCCTGTTTTAATGTATTGTCTTTAATTTCTTTAATTTCCATAAGCTACCTCCAAGATACAATACCATTAAATTTTTTGTGCAATACTTATTACTACTTCATTGATTTTTTGTTTTATATTTGGTCTTTCTTTTAAAAAACCACTCCAAGCATCTTGTTTAACAATATCAGAAAAATATAATAATTGTGAAAATTGGATATTGCGATACTTAGCTACAGCAGCAAGTCCAGCACATTCCATCTCAACAGCTATTGCTCCTTCTTTCTTTCTAATTTCTACTCTTGTTTTTGTTTCTCTATAAAATGCATCAGTAGTCCAAGTTATTCCTTCTTGATACTTAAGATTCATTTTATCTAGTTCAATACTTATTGATTTATTTAACTCTTCACTTGTTTCAACATAAGTTGATGGTTCTAAATAATGATAAGATAATCCTTCATCCCTAATAGCCTTATTTACAAGCAAGAAATTACTAGGATTAAAGTCACCTACTAGTCCACTACTACCACAAGCTATAACTTTTTTAATTCCAAAAGTTAATAACTCTTCAAGTAATCCAGCAGCTGCCGCACTTCCTAAAGGTACATAAGATACTACAATACTATCTTTATAAATATACTGGGGAATAATAAACGAAGCTCCCACAAAATTAAAAAGTAATTTACAGTGTTTAAGTATCTCATCACTAGGACTTTTATCAAATAACATTACAGCTACAGTAATATGTTTTGGTAATTTCTCGTATTCACTTAATACCATTTCTGCAGTAATTATTCCTTTTTCATCTAATCCTCTTGTTTCTATAATTGGTATATTGTTTTTGATAATTATCACCCCTTTTATTCACTCTTAAATATAAGACATATCACTAATACCTTTAACAAAGTGAATTCCTTCAGCGTTCTTAATGAATTTAGAAACTCCACCTGCTTTACCGTGTATACTAATACTATTTAAATCTTCTACTTCCATTTTTAACCACATCGCATTAAATAAACTTAATGTTCCTCCATGTGAAACTATAATTACATTTTCATCTTTAGAGTTGATAATTTCATTATAAACAATTAATAATCTTTCCCAATGTTCTCTTACTGATTCAGCATCTACTAAACACTTATGATCAATATCAAACTTAAATGGAAGTGCATTATCCTTCATCCAAGTAACTGGTTTTCCTATTGCGGTGCTCCCTAAGTTTCTTTCTCTAAGTTCAGTTCTAACAATAGGTTTTATATCTAAATAAGAAGATACAATATCCGCAGTTTGTGATGCTCTCTTTAAATCAGATGTATAAATGATATAGTCTTTACCTTCTATTTCTTTAGATAATTTCTTCCCAATATTATGAGCTTGTTTAATACCGAGTTCACTTAAATCCCAATCAGTCCATGAACCTATCATCCCATTAGTATGGTGAAGTGATTCTGTATGTTGAATTGTTATTACATTTTTCATATTATCATCTCCTAACCTATATATATTTTATTTTTATTATCAAATTTTCTTTTCGATAACTATCCTAGAAAACTTAATACCTCCAGATGATATAGAATCTTCTAAAGCTTCTTTTATATTAGTTTCAATTTCTATTAATTCAGTTCCTAAATCTTCATAATTTATCTTCAAAACTTCTTTCTTTAAAGAATCTAAAAAGATTTTTGAAATTATATTATCAATATCCTTAACACCGTAATGAAATAACTTAACATCAGTAACTAAATAATATCCTTTATATTCAAGTTTAAGTTCTTTATCATCCTTAGTAATTAACTTAGCATCTTTTATAGATGTTACTTTCTCAGTATTATCAATCTTTACTGCAACTCTCTCAACAAAAGGTAATATAAAATGTAATCCTACATTTAAAACTCTATCATATGCACCTAACTTCTCGACAATTGCTTGTTCCCCTTCTCTAATAATTTGAAGTCCTGTACTCAGAACAATCATAATAATCATCATTAATCCCAATAACAAATAGACATCTATCTCTTCCATAATAATTCACTCCTTCTTTTTGTATAAATGTAATTATATTATAACATGTAAAATAAGAAAAAAGACACAGTAATGTGTCTTTTAGTGTTTGTGTTCTAAGTAATCCTCAATAGCTACTGCCGCCATCTTACCTTCACCAATAGCGTATTTAATTAAACTTTGTCCACGTCTTGCATCTCCACAAATAAAGATATTTTCTTTACTAGTAGTAAATATTTGTGTGTCTCTATTATGTTTAGATTTATCAATTTCAATATCAAATGCATTTAATCCTTCTTCTATAGGTCCTAAGAAACCTATAGCTACAAAGATTAAATCAGCTTCAATTTCACCATATTGATTTTGAAACTCTAATTTGGATCCATTTTCATCTCTTACAAATTCAACATGATCGGTTACTATTTTTGATACACTACCATCTTCATCAATAAACTTAACCGCAGTTGATTCATATAGTTTTATTTCGTCTTCGTCAAAATCATATGAATTTTTCTTACGTTCTTTGTTCTTAGAATGAATCTCTAGTTGTTTTACACTCTTAGCTCCTTGGCTAATAGCTGTAGCTACACAGTCATTAGATGTATCTCCCCCACCAAGTATAACAACATGTTTACCTTTAGCATCTATTTCAAGTGGTGTTCTATCTAGTAAGTGTTTGGTATTATCTTTTAAATATTCCATTGCGAAAAATATATTGTTTAACTGTCTTCCATCAATAGAAATGTCTCTAGCCTTTTCAGCTCCTGTCGCAATTAGTACTGCGTCATACTCTTTAGATATTTTTGAAGCAACTTCCTGTTTTTCTACAAGTGTGTTTAGTATAAACTTAACTCCTAAATTCCTTAATACGTCAGCTTTTTTTATTATATTGTTTTTATTTAATTTCATATGTGGTATTCCATACATTAAAATCCCACCAGGTCTATCAGCTTTTTCGTACATTGTAACTGAATATCCGTCAATTGCTAAAGCTTGAGCCGCAGCCATTCCTGAGGGACCTGTTCCAATAATTGCTACTTTTGGATTCATGGTACCATCCTTTCTATTTATAAAATTATTAAATACTAAGATTATTATATCATATAAAAATCAACATATAATACGACATAATAATTTATTTTTAAAACTAAAAAATAAAATTAATTTATGTGTTCAATAATTAAAGTTTGTTTAGCTATATTATCTCTTACTTCTTTTGATTTAAGAATTTTTATAAGATACAATGCAAAGTCATTCACATACCCTATTCCTCTTCCTGTAATAATATTTTTAGACTGAACTACACCTGTTTTTTTATATTTCCCTTTAGGCGCAAACTGTTCAAAACTAGGGAAACAAGTAAACTCAATATTATCTAATATTCCTAGTTTTCCCAGTATTAAAGGCGCAGCACAAATGGCGGCTATGTATTTATCTTGATTATTAAACTCTACAACAATATCTTTTAAAAGAACACTTTCATCAAGAGCTTTTACTCCACCTCCACCAGGTAGAAATACTAAATCATAATCTTTAACATTAACTTCTTCTATTACCTTATTAAGTAATATATTTATCCCTGATCCTGATTTTACAGTAATATCTTTAATGCTTACTAAATCAACTTCTATCTTCGCTCTTCTTAAAAGATCTATCACAGTGAATGCTTCTATATCTTCGAAGCCATGTGCAAGAAATACTAATACTTTCTTCATTATTTATCATCCCCTTATCTATAGTATACTAAATACAGGAAATAATTTCAAAAGTCAAAATAATGTAAACAAAAACCCAAGACCTTTTTAAGGTTCTTGGATTAATTTTTCTTATACTAATTAAAAGAAATTATTATAGACAAGATATAATCCAGCAATTGATAATAACGTTAAGAATGGCACTCCAAATCTAAATTTAAACTTAAGTGTTTTATGTTTAAATACTTCCATACCAATCAATGATCCTATTCCACCACCAACAAATGAATATAATAATAAAGTACTTTCAGGTATTCTCCATCCACCTTTAATTGCTTTATTCTTATCTACTCCAAAAGCCATATAAGCTAATAGATTAATCATAACTAAATAAAATATTAGAAATTCCATTATTTCAACAACTCTCTGATGTTTCTCATCTCTTTATTTGGGTTAGTATACCAGTTAGATGCAAATACTCTGTATATAACCCAATTCCTTGCGTTTAAATACTTTTCTTGATGAAGAAGGTCTCTTCTTGCATTAGATACTTTAGACTCGCTTACATCACAAATTATTCCCAATTTAAACGATGTTGATTCTTCATCGTATACTCCTATATTAATACTTTCACTACCTATTCCTAGTGATGTCTTAACTATAAAGTTGTTTTTTTCTAATCTCTTTTTGATATCTATAATCAAATCTGATAATTCAGTTTGATTTACTATGTCTTCACTTGAATGAAGTCTAGATAAAACTTCTTTTGCTAATTCAGGTTTATTATTAGAAATAAAATAACAATATCTCATATAATCTTTTAATAGCTTTGGACCTGTACTTTTTAAATCTTCAACTTTTAATTCTTCAGGGTATAATGACGAAACAAAATATATTTTTTGTTTAGCTCTACTAATAGCTACATTTAATCTGTTTTGTCCACCATCATTATTAAGCCATCCAAATCTTCTTCTAATATAACCGAAAGGATCTCTACCATATCCCATAGAGAAGATAATTATATCTCTTTCATCCCCTTGGACATTTTCAATATTCTTAATAAACAAACTAGTATCTTCACCTTCATCAGTTCTAAATAATTCTTTTTCAAATTGTTTTTGGTAAACACTTCTTTTAAATAATTCTTCATCAATATGATTTTCTATTAAGTCTCTTTGAGTACTATTAAATGTAATTACACCAATAGTCTCATTGTTTTCTCTGTTTTTAAATATCTTTTTAATAAGCTTAACAACAGCTTTAGCTTCTTCTTCATTTCTTCTATTTTCAAATATACCATCTTTAACATAAATATATTCAATAGGTGGTTTCTTACTAGTATATTGATTTGGAGAAACTATTAATCTTCCTTCATAAAATGCATGATTAGAAAAAGCAATTAATTCTTCATACTTAGATCGGTAATGATAATTAAGAATAGTTTCATCAAATTTATAACGAGCTAAATCTAATAAACTCTTCGCATCCATTGATATATCTTTAAGAATTTCATCTTCATAATACTCATCATCATCTTCTAATCTACCAATACCAAGACTAGATGGACGAAGTTGTTTAGTATCTCCTGCGATTACTACTTTCTTAGCTCTGTATATAGCAGGAATCCCTTTCTCAACAAACATTTGTGATGCTTCATCAAAGATTACTAAATCAAACATACCATAAACTAAAGGTATGATTGCACTTACTACTTCAGGAGTCATCATCCAAATTCTAACATTATTCATTAGTTCTAATTGGAACATATCAATAAATGCTTTAACACTAATTTTTCGACTACTTTCTAGTATTCTCTTAATATCCATAATACGTTTAGAATTTGAGAAATCTAGTGCATGTTTATATAGTTCCATCTCAAATGACTCAATAGTTACTTTTTTCTTTTCTTCCATTAATTCATTTAGTTCTTCAATTTTCTCTTGATACTTATCAAATATATATAAGTACTTTTGATTCTTAGCTTTAATATCTTCTAAGTATCCAGTAAAAAATGCATCAAATAAATAATGACGGTGTTTAGCTATATCTTTAACATCTTTCAATAATGGATTATGTTGAATCATATCTAAGAATATCAAATCATTTCTAGTAAGTTTTTCATGTTTAGCTTTTAATTTATTTAATGTATTTAAATTTCTTCTAATATATTTATGTAAAGAATCATCACTTAAAAGTAGTTTTATATACTTATTATCAATAGATTTCTTTCTAGTTAAGAATAGTAATCTTTTAGTATTAAGCTCAATAAACTCTTTTTTTAGTTTTCTTCTTTTAAAGAACCCAGATTGCATTCTTCTGAATTTGTAAATATCAAATTCATTAGAGAACTCTTCAAACTCTATTTTATTACTACGACTAATCTTAGTTTCTAATTTCAATAGTAATGGGAATTGATCAACTATTTTAACAAAACTTAAATAATCATTCAAATTATTATATTTATCAAAAGTCTTTTCAATAGCGTTAAGTTCCTTAAATATAGGTTTACCAAAAACATTTCTAAACATTTGGTGTACTCGTTTAGGACTTAGTTCATTTATTACATCTTTATCTTTAACGTATCTAACATATAGTTTATGAATAGGTACATCTTGAATTGATTGGTTATATAGTAAATCAAGAGATTTATCCATAGTATGTAATATCTCTTTAATTTCTTCTTCTAACTGAAATATATCATTATTAAGCGTTCTTTGTGGAGGTATTGGGTTAATAAACTCTTTCAGTTTATGATAAAAATCCTGTTTATTTTCAGAGTCATCAATAAACATAGCATATTTAGATGTGTTTTTAAGTCTTGAATAGATAACATCTAAAGCAACTTTTTTCTCACTTACTATTAATACATTCTCTCCTTTTAAAACACTTGAAGCAATTAAACTTGTTATTGTTTGGCTCTTCCCTGTACCAGGTGGACCCCAAATAACTAGCTTATGTTCAGTGTTTAAAAGATCAATTACTTTTTCTTGACTATAATTAATTTCATTAATATATGATAGTCTTGTTTCTTTTACTTTTCCTTTAGTTTCTGTGTATACTACATCTTTTTCTTTAGAGTATAGATTACTTTCATCAATTAGTCCTTCAAGTAATTCATTGTATCTACTTGAATCTAAAATTAAACTCATATCTTTTTGAATCATTGATGAATATAGTTTATATCTACCTACAGTAACAAATTCTTTTAATGTGAAGACACCCTTTTTTCTTTTAACAAAGTCATCTTTTAAATCACTTTTATAATTTTCAAAATAGAAGTTTAATGGTTCCTCTTTTATATTAATTCCATTCATTCTATAGTAAGGAATAACAGTGTCAGATAATGTTTTTTTATTAAAGTTACTAATGAACGGAACATTAGAATCTATTTCATTTTTTTCCATTTTAGATGTTGCGAGTAATAAGTCTCGGTTATAGATAATATCTTTATCTCTATCTTTTACAATGCTAAACTCATGTTTATTTCTCTTTAGTTTCACAGGAAAATAAAGTAATGGAGCTTTAATAGCAAAGTTATCCTTTTTAAAAACTCCTTCAATATACGGGTAAGCTATATAAAAATCATAAGAACCTGTTTCTTTTTCATACTTATTAGTTTCTCGATAAAGAGTTGTGATATGTCTTTCAAGTAATTCACCATTAGTTATTGAATCAAATTTAAATCTTAAAGTACTTATCTTACTATTAATAAGAAAAGCTCTTATATCTTCTTCAATTTTTAATAAAGCCATATCGAAACTAATTCTTTTAGATATTTTTCCCATATATAAATTATGGTTTCTTCTAGAAATATTACTTAGTCTATCTTTATAATGATCTAGTACTTTGTGAGCACTCTTTGATAATTTTACATCCCTTACTGATGCGGTTTGATGTTTTAAAACAATTTTTAAGAATCTAGATGAATATTCATCCATGAAGTTTTTACCAATTCCTGATATAGCTAAAAAATCACTTGTTTTAAGTGGTCTTTTTGTTGATATCTCTTTTAGAACCTTATCTGTACAAACAGATGGCGTTCTCCCAGTTTTATCAAATTCTTCTAGTTTAATTGTTTCTCTTAACTTATCTAACTCGTTAAGTAATTTGTCTTTTTTCAGCGCCATATTCCCACTCCTAGTAAATAACATATAGTATAGTTTATCACTTTTGGATAAAAAAATATAGTATATATATATTACTTAATACGTTATATATAGTTAAAACGTGAGTAGTAAAAGATATCCCACTATCTAACTTTTTTTTAATAAAATGATACTTTAGTATCCGATAATTATAATATATTAAGCTATATGATATACTTAAATATAATAAGGAGGTAATTAATATGAATGTAGCAATTTATGGGGCTGGGGCTATGGGGACTATATTGGGCGCTTATATTACAAAGGCAGGATATGATATAGATTTAATCAATAGAAATTTAGATCATATTAAATCATTAAAAAAAGATGGAGCTAAAGTTATTGGTAAAATAGAATTTACTCAAGTTGTAAAAGCTTTACTACCTGAAGAAATGACTAAAAAATACGATATAATCTTTTTAATGACTAAGCAGAGATTTAATAAAGAAATAGTTAAAAGTTTAGTTCCTTTCTTAAGTAAGAAAGGTGTTGTGTGTACTATGCAAAATGGAATGCCTGAGGATAGTGTAGCTAATGTTATCGGTAAAGATAAAACAATAGGGTGCACTATGAGCTGGGGTGCAACGTTTAAAGGTAATGGAGTTAGTGAGTTAACTTCAGAAGCTTCTAGAGATACATTAACTTTTAGTATCGGTAAATTTGGAAATAATGATGATGAATTATTTAATTATATTGTTAAATTATTAGATACTATGGGTAATGTAAAAGTTGAAGAAAACTTTATAGGCGCAAGATGGGCTAAGCTATTGATTAATTCAGCTTTTAGCGGATTATCAGTAGTAACAAATGCTAATTTTGGAGAAATTGTAAAAGATAAGAAAACAAGACTACTTGCATTACATGCTATAAAAGAATGTATTGATGTAGCGCATGCAAACAATATTAAGATAGAACCTATACAAGGAAAAGACGTTGTAAAATTAATGAATTATAATAACATCTTTAAAAAACAACTTAGTTTATTCTTACTTCCTATAGCTATGAAAAAACATAAGTTAATTAAATCAAGTATGTTAAGGGACTTAGAAAAAGGAAGAAAAACTGAAGTTGATACAATAAATGGAGTTGTTTGTGAATACGGAATAAAAGCTAATATAAAAACTCCAATAAATGATAAGATTGTAGAAATTGTTAGATTAATAGAAAATAATGAGTTAAAACCTGAATGGAATAATATAAAACTATTCAACAGTTAATAAACAAGCAGGCAACTTAAAAGTGTCTGCTTGTTTTGTTTATACTTGCATAAAAATCAAAAGTAAGTTAAAATATTATCGAATAACGATAATTTAAGGGGTGATACTATGAAAAAAAGAATTATTATTATTTCAGTTATATCAATATCATTAATTACTATATTTATTACAATTATAATGACATCTGATAAAGCTGGAATTGAAATATTTAACTTTGATAGATATGACGAACATATGATAGAAATAGGACTAAATCCTGAAGATTTCTTATCATCTCAGAAACAACCTCTATCTGATTATAATTGGATATATGTTAAAGAGTTTAAAGATGCAGAATATATTCTTCCATCTACGCAAAATATTATGTATAGTAGGTCTTGGAGTATTTCATCTAAAGTCGATGAAAACGCAGAATCTATTATTAATCCAAATGTATATTTATTTAAAAACTATAATATGTATTATATGATGGCAACTTTTGTTATTCCATATAGTTATAATTCAACACCACAAGATATAGGTTTTATAGATATTGGATATTCAAATAATTTTGAATTATCTTGTTACTATTCTATTTCTTATATTGATAACGATAAAGAGTATCGATTACAAAATGGTCTTTTAAGTTTTGTTGATGAAACAACTATTCCAATAAAACAAAATACAAATTCTATTGGATTTGTTAGCTTGTCTGACCTTATATACACTTATACTTGTTCAGCTTATCCAACTGAAGATAATGATTTATTGAATGATATGTACTTCAGTGTAGATTTAGATTTCTATATGCTAAAGAATATCTATGTTGAAAAAGTACAAGTTGGATTTAATGAGTTTCTAGTTAATAAAGACTATGATGTCTACTCAGTTATAAGAAAAAGTGTAACCTACAAAGGGGGAGTATAAAAATGCAATTTCTATTTTATCTGCTAGTTATAACAGCGATAGTATTTACAATATTCATAATATACATTATCAATATAATTAAAACTGGAGATTGGGATATGTCTTTAAAGATATTAAATATATTTGTTAAGTATGGCTTAATAATATTTATACTATCTCAAATAATATTATCTATATTTTCATTATTCTATATTGGAGATGGGTTATTAATATTTGTATTTGTAGTAAAACAACTAATAGTAACTACATTCTTTATCTTTGTATACTTTAAAACAGTGAATTTACTAGATAATCTAAATAACAATAATATATTCTTAGATATAAATTCTAAGCTATCACAAGAAATTGGATTATATTTCCTTTATTTATCTGTGACTGAGATAGTTATAGGCTTTATTTTAGGTCTTTCACTAATTAGTTCTAGTGGTTCATTTAATATTGCCACAAATAACACAATATTTGTATATATAATAGTTGGTCTTGTTCTACAAATCATCTCTAAGATATTACAAAAAGCAACAGAGATATACGAAGAAAACCAATTAACTATATGATCAAAATTGAATTAACAACTATATTAAAAGAAAAGAACATGACCTCTAAACAATTAGTAAAACTTATTGGAATTACAGAAGCTAATCTGTCAATTCTAAGAAGTGGGAAAGCAAAAGCAATTAGATTTACAACACTAAATGCAATATGTAAGGCTTTAAATTGTACACCAGGGGATATTTTAAAATTTAAGGAAGGTGATAAAAATGTATAATTTTTATGGTGAAATTTTATTTATTGTAGTAGTTATAACCGCAATTGTTTATACAATATACTTTACTTTCATAACTCATCAAAAAGAAAAATTAAAATACTTAACTCCACTATATTTAATAATTTTTATAGTAGCTATCAGCTTAGTAGTTAATATAATTCAATATAGACACTACGAATATGATATACATCAAGTAGTTTTTGAAGATAAATTAAATTTATCAATAGTTAAAACTGAAGATAGGAATTATCTTTATAATAAGATAACAAATAAGGAAGTTACTTATATTAATGTTTATGAGAAGACCCCTTATAAAAGTAATAATCTCCAACCTATATACTTCAAAGATATAGGAGACTATTATTTAGTTGTCTATAGTCCAGATAACAAAAGAATAATTGAAAATGAGCGTTTCTTACAAGGAAATTATGAAAGTAATGAAATTGATCATTTAGTATTAATCGAAAAAGAAACGGGATACATATATGATACTCAAGAGTATGAATTAATTGGCCTAGAGATAGATTTAACTAGTTTTCAGTTTGGAAATAACTTAATTGTATTTGGTGTCTTTATCCCTTATGAAAATAATATTAGTTTCTATCAATATATCAATATACAAGACGAGTACTCAATTGAAGATGCTATGAGTTTACATGAAAATTATTATAGCGATAATGTTGGAGATTGGACTCATCCCTCAATTCATTTTCATACATTAGGCGACCCTTCTGAAATAACAGGCTTTGAAATATCAGGAAGATACTTATACTACAAAGATAGCTATGGTCGTATCTACGTAGGAGCTTATAATAATGAAACTTACGGTGTAAACTTTTCTTTCTATGAAACTCTTATGGATGAAGAATTAGCTAAAGAAGGCTATATTAAAGTAACAGATACTGGGATATATTATTTATCAAATGATGGTCATCTATATAAAACACGAGGTTATAGTATTCGTACTTTAATAGAAATAAATGTATCCAAAGATGAATTTGAATCATATATATTCGAATAAAAAAAGTCACTCAATAATTAGAGTGACTTTTAATTTGTTAATCAACACATACAGGATCTGTTGGAACATATCCTCGTAAGTTAACAGTAATGCTTTCAATTATTACTTCAGTGTATGGTGCATCGTTTCCATCTGTATTAACCCCGGCAATATAGTCTAATATATTAAATCCGCTTGTTACTCCTCCGAATGCAGCATAATAAGTATCTAAGTAATGTGAGTCTTTATGTACTATAAAAAATTGAGTTGTAGCACTATCTTTATCGTCAGTTCTTGCCATTGATAAAACACCACGGTAATGTAGTAAATCATTAGTAAAATCATTTACAGAAAATTCACCAGCAATTGGACACTGTGCACTTGCTTCTGATCCACCTTGTATCATAAATTGATCAATTACTCTGTGGAATGAATTAAGATCGTATTCACTATCTTGAATATAGCTAATAAAGTTATTCACAGTATTAGGAGCTACATTTGGAAATAATTCTATTGTTATTTCTCCGATATTTAAAACTTTTATAGTAATGATTGGATTAGTACTATTCATATATTCATAATATGGAAGTGTAGTAATATCAATTACACCTTCATCAGGAATATTAATAACACCAATTTCTTCCCATCTTGCATATACAGTTTTATCATCTATTAATGCTAAATGTGTTTGTACTTTATTCTCAAATGTTGGTTCAGTATACCATCCTCTAAAAATATATCCTTCTTCTTCAAATATAGGTAGTAGTATCCAGTCATAATAGAATAACTCCATATCATGAGTATATCCACCAATTTCAGAGATTAAGTGAAGTGTTGATTGATGAGGTAACCATTTTGCATATATTGATGTATCTTCAGTTATTGCAATATCAAATGTATATAATTCAGTTAAATCAATATCAGAATACCATCCATCAAAAGTATATCCCATTCTACTAGGTTCAGTTGGTTCTTCTGCATCTTTACCATCTTTTACTAAAGCTGTCTCAGGTTCTAACCCACCATATCCTTCAAATGTAATTGTGAATTCTTCTTTTGGTGTACAACCAGCTAAAATTACTGTAATAAACATAAATATAAGTAATAATTTTTTCATTGTTAATTCCTCCATATACTTCATTAAAAATTATTATAACATAAAACTAATTAAAAGTATCAAACTCTCACACAATACTCACAACCAGTAGAGTAAATAAAGAATATATAAGCTCTAATTATTGATAACAGGTTCAAGGTAAAACGTGACTCTATTTAGGAATTAAATAATTTTAATTAAGATTATTCTTTTTATACTATTTGTTGTAAACTATAAATAAGTGTATTTGTTAATAAAATCAATACCACTAGCTACTTATTTAATATGTTTCTTATATTCTAAAGCATAGTATAAGTTAATGGAAAGATTAATTATATAATTTCAATATCTAGAACATATAATACAATATGTATGTAAGTGGCTTTTTTATTTCCTTAGGAGGATGCTATGAAGTTTATTATAAGAAAATAGACGAACAAGAATACTCTTTAGATAACTTTTGGTATTCAGAATATATCTATATAGAAGGTGACAATGGAATTAATGTAATATTTGTACAAAATGGTGAACCTAATTTATATATATATGATTTAGAGAATGATTTAGAAAATATGGAAACAGTTATCTCAACTGGAGATATAGAAATCAAATCAATTCATAAAGTGCTTAATAAACCTGTATTTACTTCAATAAGAACTGAAGAAGATATAGTATATACTGATATTTATGAATTTGATGTTATCCAAGAAACATATACTTTAATAGAATCTTATGAGGGTGAGTTTGATGTTTATTTTGAAAGAGAACATATATTCCTAGTTGAAGTAGAATTTTTAGGTTTTCATTCAAGAATATTTATTGTAGAGAATGGAATCCCAGTTCACTATAAATCTGTTAATTATGATATTTATAATATGGAATATTTTAATAATACATGGTTTATAGTATTAGAAAAAGATTCAGGCCAGATTGATAGAGATTTAGCGATATGTGATCTAAATTTCAATATAAAAGAGATAGTCATTTTTGATCTTTATGATTATCCAACAATAAAATTTGGATTTGAACATATGTTAGTATTTGATAGCAAAACTACTTACTTTATAAATCTCACAGACTTTAGTTATACGGAATATGAAGGAGTAGTTCGATATAATGAATATAATGGTTATTTATATAGAGATCATCTATATGATTATAATATGATTGAAATATCAAATATAATTTATATTGATGATGATTATTATACTTATGGAGCTAATTTAGCCTTTGCATATGATAGTGGAATGATTGTGTTTGATTCACCATATTTAACTCATATACATACACTCGGAATGGAACCAACGCTATTTATTCCAACATATTTTAGACATGTGATTGGCTTTATGTCTGTATTTGGAATAGCTTTAAGTGTAACCTTTGGGATTTATGTAAAACCAAAAGGTAAATTAATCACAACTATTTATCATACAGAAAAGATAGCTTGTCCAAAATGCAAAAGTTATAATAATGTTGTTACTTATCCAGATAGATGTTTGTATTGTAATACTGTCTATACAGAAAAGAAAAAAATATAAATAATAAAATAAAGGATTCCTCGGAAGATGGAATCCTTATTTATGTTTAATTTACCTTAATAACTTTTCTAAAGAAATAGACCTTACCATCGTTATATTCATAGTTCATAGTATCATCTTTATTAAAAATGAGTTTAATCTTTTTAGAACTTGTTAGGAAATTTCGATTATTACTTATTATTAATCTACCATTTGATTTTAATACTCTACTTACCTCAGAATGTAATTTTACTTTATCTCTAATCATATCATATGTATTAAAAAGAAATACAACATCTATTGAGTTGTCTGGTACTCCTGTTTCAAGCTTACTTGTTAAGACTGTTTTTATATTCTTAACTCCATGTTTAATTATTAATTCATCAACACATTTAATTGATAAAGGATGAATATCTAAGGCAAAGACTTTTCCAGATTCTCCCACAATTTTAGCTAATTCTATTGATATATGACCTGGTCCACATCCAATATCAATAACTCTTTGTCCTGGTATAACTATTCCTGAATTAATAATTTTCATCTCTTTTTTGAGTCTTTCAAGTGTATGTCTCTTATACATTCTTTTTGCGATAAAATTTGGAACTGGTCTATCTTTTATCATCTTAATCACTATCCTCTCAATACATAATAAGTATATCATACCAATTGTTTATGGTTAAAATATCATTTATTTATATAAAGTAATATCGAAAGATAATATAGATATCAACCATATCTTTGAAATCTTATCCAGATTAAGCTTTCCCCTACCGTTACCCTCCTATGTTCTATACAATATGTTACTTTCTGTAACTAAAAATACTATTTTTAAGAATATTGTTCCGCAATATGACAATAAAGTCATTATTACTATAATAATTGTTTCAATTTTACACTGTATACCATATTCTTAAAGAGTGAGTTTTCTTGAATATTATAAAGAAAAATGTTAATTTTATAAGTGTAAGACTTTGTTATTAAAAGATTTAAACAAACACTTGTGTTTGTTTAAGAATCAACATAACTCTCATGTATTTCGAAAGCAATATATAACGTAATTAATCCATCTAATGTTCTTGGGTTTATTCCAGTTCTATTGGCAATCTTATTTAAACGATATTGAAGAGTATTTTTGTGAATGTATAATTCGTTCGCAGTTGCAGAAATACTACCATTGTGGTGAATATATGCATAAATCATATTTTTTATTTCAATAATCTCTTTAGGGTTAAATACTTGTAGAATACTGTCGCTAAAACTCTTAGTAATAAAATTTGATATTCCTTGAAATAAAAACGACACAGAATCAGGTTTAAATTGAATTACTTCACTTCGACAAATATGAACCTTTGATTTACATATTGAATTAGCTTGAAGAAATGCATCATAAATATATTTATTATCCACTATTCTTTGGCTAACACCAACAGTAACATTAATGTTGTACTTTGATTCAATATATAACTTAACAGTTTCGAGGTTATTCTTAAAAGAGTCAAAATCATCTTCATATGTGAGTTGTATGTAGTCTGTACCTTGTCTAGTTAATAAGTCACGGTGATTTATTCTTTTTTCAATAGAATTAAATAGATGATTTTGGTTTTCAATACTAATCTTTTCTATATTATTAATCTTCCATTTTACAAAATATTTAAATTTCGATGTATCATAACCTAAATCTAGGGCACGTATATTTCTTAACTCTACATCTACATTTCGATCTAATATTAGTGACATCAAAAACTTATTATTTTCTCGATTAAACTGTTTTTGTTGATTGAAAAAGTGTTCTTTTATTAAGATTTCAGACATTTTTGCAACAATATGAGAGAAATGAGAAATTTTTGATTCTTCTCCTGTAATACCCATAACAGCAATAAGATTACTCTCAAGAAAAATCGGAATATTTATTCCCTTCTTTGTTCCTTGAAATTGAGTATCGCTGTTGATAAGAAAAATTTTTTTGGTCTTAACTACTTCTATTGCTCCTGCGTGGAAGTCGCCTATTCGCTCTTCGTTTGAACTTGCGATAATAATTCCATTTGGAGTAATAAAATTTATATCTTCATGAATTACTTCTCTAAGAGTCTTTACAATTTCATTTGCTTGACGTTTTGATATTTCCATCGTTTCACCTTCTTCATAACTATTATATATCTTACGTACTATAAAAAAAAGAAAATTCTTAATCTAGTTGTCTCTTATAACGTCTAATACTTATTCATTATAATATTTATTACATAACAATAATGTGTCTAGAGACACACTAATTGTTACTAAAAACAATAAATATCATGTTTTACTATCTTATATTAGTTGCTATAACATTGTGATATAACGTATTAATAGTTATAATTAGAATAGAATAAAATAAGGAGGATTTATATGAAAAAAATTATTGTATTTTTAATGGCATTAACCATTGTGTTAACTTTATCGGCCTGTAGTGGGGATGAAGATGTTGTTACAATGAGAATACTCTCAGGACAATATACTAACTTAACTGAAAAAGATTACATAATCAATAACATTATTCAAGACTTTGAAGATGAAAATAATGTTAGAATTTACTTTGAAACTTTATCTGAAGGTGACATTTACACTAAATTAGAAGCTGAATCACAATCTGGTGTT
>JAUVDP010000072.1 GCA_030595255.1 Mycoplasmatota bacterium
GTCTGCCAGTTCCGCCACACCCGCACATAATGGCTGGGCTAGATAGAGTCGAACTATCGGTCCCGGAGTCAAAGTCCGGTGCCTTAACCACTTGGCCATAGCCCAATATGGGGCGACTGATGGGAATCGAACCCACGAATGTCGGCGCCACAAGCCGATGTGTTAACCACTTCACCACAATCGCCATATTAGATCTCAAAAAAGAGACTATATACATTTTATTAAATATACATAAAATTGTCAAGCAAAATCGTTTATTAATTCTTTATTAAAAAACACTCTTTTTTTACATAAATAAAACACTATAGATATTGGACTTTTTTAATAAATCTAGTATAATATAAAGCGTTAGGTTGTGATTACTATGGAAAATAGAATATTTAGTTCTGCAAAACTATTTACTATTATTTTTGTTTCAATACTTTATCTAGAAATTTTATTTAAGGTTCGTGTTTTAAATTTCGAATTTGATTTAACTCTTTTTAGAATATTTATTTTCTCATTATCTTATTCAATATTGATAATGTTTTTTATAATGTTCTTTAAAGAAAAAGCAGTGAAGATTATGATGTTTTCAATAATATCTATAATTACTGGGTTATATTTCAATCAAGAAATATATCATTCATTTGTAGAAGGATTCTACTCTGTAGCAGTTGCTGGTGATTTAACTGCTGGGTTATCTTTTCTTGGTGATTATATTCAATCTTTTAGATTCTTACATATATTTTATATATTGCCTATAGGTTCTTTATATTTATTATATAGATTTAAGTTTATAAACTTTAATGTTGAATACTGTGCTTTAAAAAGACCACTAATATTGCTAATATCTGGGACTTTCCTATTCTTTATAGGTCTTCAAACAATAGATGAAACAATTGAAGATTCTGGGGCTTTAGTAACTTATAGTGATATGGATTTATATACATATATGTACAATTCACAAGATGCGCTTAAGAAGTTTGGACTTCTTACTTATACACAAAGAGATTTCTTTAGTTTATTTAGATCTGATCCGTTAAGTGAATCAGAGTATGAAATCTTAATTGCAGATTATTTTAATACTCAACCAAATCACGATATTAATAACTTCTCAGGAATATTTTCTGATAAGAACTTAATATTAATAATGGCTGAAAGTCTTGATACATTTGCTATAAATGAGGAATTAACTCCTAACTTATATAGGTTAAAAACAGAAAATGCATATTTTGAAAATTATTATTCACCACTATATTATAGAAGTACCGCAGATACTGAGTTTTTAACTCAAACCTCAATGTATCCAAATAAGAATGTTACATTAAGTATGGATGCTTATATTGAAAATGATTTCCCTTATACTTTACCTAAGTTATTTGAATCTCGTGGATATGAAACTCTTTCATTCCACAACTATATTGATTACTTCTATCCTAGATCTACATTCCATTTAGAATCATTAGGATATAATAGTTACTATGGACCTGAAGAAATGGGAATGACTGTAAAAAATAGTGATAACGATATAATCTTTAATCATGACTGGCAAAGTGATTATGATATGATGGTTGCTGCAGTCCCTGAGTTTATTAACGAAGATAAATTCTTTGTGAATATGCTGACAGTTTCAGGGCACTTTAGATATAACTCAGACCATGAAATAGCATCTAAACATACTCAAGCAGTTATTGATTATGAAATAAGAAATGATATTGAACTAGATAGTGAAATTTTCTATTATTTAGCAGCAAATATTGAATTAGACTTAGCAATAGGATATTTATTTGATGAACTAGAAGCAAATAATAAAATTGATGATACTGTTGTTATAATCTTTGGAGATCATTATGCTTATGGAGTAGATAATACTACAATATGGGAATATGATGATATGAAAGATGATGGTAGTGATATGGATCTACATAATGTTCCTATGTTAATATATTCTGATTCATTTATATTAGATAATACAATTGATAACTATATGTCTTCAATCGATATTATGCCTACCCTTGCTAATTTATTTAGTTTACCTTTAAATTATGCACATGTATTTGGAAATGATGCTCTAGCTAATGATGATAATGTTGTACGCTTCGCAGACTTAAGCTTTGTAAGTAGTACATTTAGTTATGATTCGTTATCTGAAGAAATGATTATTCCTGATGGTGTAAATCCTGAATATATAGTATATCTAAGTAATATGTTTATAAATGATTATAAATACAATTTACTTGTTCTTGAGTATAATTACTTTAAAGAAGATGAAGTTACTGAAGAAGACGAAACAGAATAATTAAAAAGAAACTTAGCTATTGCTAAGTTTCTTTTATTTTTTTAATAATTCATTGTAAACTTTTAAGATATTTTTAGCAAAGTTCTCTGAACTAAATCTCTGAATATCTTTATAAGTATTACTTGCTAATTTTTCTAATAATAATTTATCTTTATTAAGTTTATTAAATAAAGGAAGAAAATCAGAATTATTAGTGAATGAAAATCCATTTACTCCCTCTCTAATTACACCTTGAAGATTATCATCATATTTTACTAATAATGGTAATCCGGAAGCTAGTGCTTCAATATATGTTAATCCTTGTGTTTCAGTAATACTAAAATTAACAAATAAATCAGATATATGGTAATAAATCCCTACATCTTTAGGTGCAACCATACCTGTGAATATAACTTTATCGTTAAATCCTAAGTTCTTTGTTTTCTTATAGAAGTAATCAAAATCAGGTCCATCTCCTACTAAAAGTAATTTAATATTATCGTTAGTTGAACAGATATCTTTACAGTTTTCAAGAAGATTATCTATCCCTTTTTCCCGAGACATTCTTCCTAAAAATAACATAACTAGATCATCTTTATTAATATCTAGATCTTTTTTTAATACTTCCAGATCTTTATTACTGAAGTTATTTCTTCTAAATTTTTCTAAATATATTCCTGTAGGAACAATACTTGAATCCTTTAAAAAGCCATAACCATCAAAAGCATTCTTAACTTTAATAGTTGGGAATATCACTGAATCAGCTGAATCAGCGAAACTCTTACTATACTTCTTAGCAGTAAACTTTAATGGCCCAGAAAATATTTTTGATATGAAATGAATATAGTCTTCATACATTGTATGATAAGTATGTACAACTGGAATATTTAACTCTTTTGCAGCTTTTCTTCCAAGTCTACCTATTGTAAATTCAGTATGACAATGTATTATATCTAGACTTAATTCTTTAATCTTATCAATTTTCTTTTTAGTTACTTTACCAATACGATACTCACCCATTACTTTAATAGGTGGCTTTCTTCCTTTTAATCTAATTATACCTTTTGAATCTACCGCATCATCGTGTTCATATGTAACAACAATTACTTCATGTCCCAATTTTAGTAATTCTGTTCTTAATATATCAACAGAGATAGTTACTCCACTAATGATTGGGTAGTAAGCATCTGTAAATAATCCTATCCTCATAATATCACCTTGTATTTGTTTTTAATGTATTTATTTATTAATTTAAATATCTAAATATATTTTATCATATTTTTAATATAATTTAACTTTTGATAAAATAAAAATCACTTTTGATTAAAGTGATTTTTTTATATTACTCAGCAAACCAACTTGTACCATATCCTTTTTTTCCAACATGGATAGAAAATACTGGCCCTAAGTACTTGGTGAAAACTATTTCCATATCTGGAAACTTATCAATAATTACTTGTTTAAGTTGTTTAGCACTTTCTAGTGAATTATGCGATGTAATTCTAAAAGTAATTTTCTTTAATCCCTCTGAATCTTTTAAGATATTTTCAACCATATAATTGTGAACCTTTTTATATGTTCTTTCCTTATGTACTACTTTTAGCTTACCATTTATTATCTTAATTATTGGTTTAATTCTCAATACTGTACCAATAGCAGCAGAAGCACCTGATATTCTTCCACCTTTAACAAGCGAGAATAAATTTTCAACTGTAAACATTTGTCCAGAAGCTTTAATAATATTATCTATTCTAGTAATGATTTCTTTTGAAGTATTTCCATCATTAACCATCTTAATTACTTGTTCAGCTATCATTTCAGTTCCGAATGCTGCAAGCATAGTATCAAAGATATATACTTTATCAGAATCATCTAGCATATTCTTAGCTAAGTTCGCAGATTGAAATGTCCCGCTTATATTTTTTGATAAACAAACAACAAATACTTTTTCATACCCTCTACTAATTAATTCTTCATAGTTCTCTAAGAATTCTCCTGGAGAAGGTTGGCTTGTTGTAAAGCTAGCCCCTTGCGCTTGTCTATTAAAGATATAATCATTATCAACATCAACTTCTCTTTTTGATACATCTCCTTCAACAACATTTAAAGATACGATCGTTAATTCATTATCCTTAATTTGTTTCTCTGTTAAATAAACTGTACTATCAATTACAATTGCATATTTTTTCATAATTACTCTCCTTTTTATTCAGCGCACCAAGATACGCCGTATCCTCTTTTTCCTAGATGAAGACTAAATACAGGTCCTAAATATTCATTAAACGATACTTTTACATTACTAAATTTTTCTTTTATTGCTTTTTCTAAAACCTTAGCTTGTTCTATTGAATTATGACATAATATTCTTACATATATTGTTTTAAATCCTTCAGTAGTTTCACTCATTCTTAAAAGAATTGCTTCTAGTACACCTTTATGTGTTCTTGGTGATTTAAGTAAATCAAGTTTACCATCTATCATTTGAATTAAAGGTTTAAGTCTTAATACTGAACCAACAGCTGCTTTTGCTTTTGAAATTCTTCCTGAACGATATAAGCTAATCATATTTTCAATTGTGAATATAAGATTAGTTGATTCAAGCAATTTATTAATTCTAGTTATAATCTCTTCTGCAGTTTTATCTTCTTCAATCATTTTATGGACTTCTAAAGCTAACATTTCATTTCCAAAAGCAGCCATATTAGATTTAAAGATATAAACATTATCTGGATTATCTAACATATTTTTTGCTAGGTTAGCTGATTGATATGTTCCACTTAGTGGTTCACTCAAACAAACAACAAATACTTTTTTAAATCCCTTTTTTAGTTGCTTCTCGTAAGCATCTAAAAATTCTACTGGAGAAGGCTGGCTTGTTGTAAGCTTATGTCCATTATCAAGTTTATTGTAAACAAAATCTACATCAACATCTAATTCTTTATAAGTTTCATCTTTATCAATTATATTAAGACTAACTTGAATAATATCAAAATCCTTTATTTCCTTTTTAGATAAATAAACTGTACTAGAAATAACCATTCCATAATTTTTCATTTTTTATTCTCCT
>JAUVDP010000030.1 GCA_030595255.1 Mycoplasmatota bacterium
ATCAATAATGTAATCTTCTAGATTAAGGCTAGAATATGATTTCATAAATCCAGCAGCTATTAATGTATCATTAATTAAAGTTTCAAAATCGAATTGATCGTTTATTCCTACTAAAAAATCTAAGCTGTTAATATCATTAAGGATGTCTTGTCTTTCATCACCCTGATATTTCGCAAATAGTCTATTCGTTTCACCATCCTCTAAATTGAACATTGATAAATCTTGATCAAAATAAAAAAGAGTTCTATTAAATTCGTAACTATATTCTTGATAAGTTAATTCAAAGACAATACTCTCATCATTAAGCCATTTTGTAATTCGTTCAGTAATAATAGGTTCAACTTCTTCTTCTTTTAAACCACCTATATATACACTACCAATAATTGTACCTTCTCCATAAGTTCCAAGGCTATAACCTTTTACCATGTACCAGACTACAAAAATAGAAGCAAAAGCAATAATCGCTATTATTGCTGCATATAAATAAAACCCTAGGTTGCTATTTTTAAATTGTGAATTCATATGATCACCCTACCTATTTTTTTATTATTCATAACAATTATACTATAAAACGGCTAGTTTTACAAAAAGAAATGTATTTTTTTGAGCAACTTCAATATAATTTACAAATAACTAAATTAGTGATATAATTTAATAGATATAAACTTGTAAATAAGGAGGAAGTAATATGCTGAAGAATAACAAAGGATTTTCACTTATAGAACTTTTTGCTATGATACTGATTACTACAGTTATTATTTATCCTTTATTGCAATCTCTTATCAGTAATATCCAAATAAATTCTAGATTAAATGATAGACGAAGTGCTACTAATATTGCTGATGGAACTTTGTACACTTTAGATGTACTTGCTTTCACTGACTTACAAGGTTTGGTTGATACTGCAAATACTAATAATGATTATTATATAGAACTTAATCTAGATGAATGCAATACCCTTTCTTCTCCTGCAGATGAAGCGGTTTGTACCCAACTATTTAATAGTGTCTGGAATAATTTAACACTAACAAGTTCAGAATATAGAGTCTTCTTGTACAACTATAATTTACCTCAATCTTATATCGATAGTTTAACAATTAATGCTAATCTTCCAATTGAAGTACGGAATGAAATAGGATTAATTGCTGAAAATACTAATAGCAATACAACTCTTTTAAGAGTAACTGTCTGGATAGAATATTACCAAGATCCTGTATATACTCTTATTTTAAGTGGGTTGATATTTGATGAATAATATAAAGAACGAAAAAGGATTAACTTTAATTGAATTAATGATTTCAATTATGGTAGCAAGTATGGTAATTTCAATGCTTTTGTCTATTTTAACTATGTCTTTAAAAGCTAAAGCAACAATGGAAGTTGAAAATAAATTATTAATGGAAAGTACAATTGTCGCTGAAAAACTAAAATTTAACATGTTTGAACTTCAAGCTCAAAAGGTAGAACTTATATCTGATACTTCTACTTCTACAATAATTCATATTACACATGAATATGATATCTTATTAGATAGTAATCAAATTATATATAAAGATAATTCAAGTCCTATAGTTCACATATTAACTTATGACAAAATAGCACAACAAATTACATACGATTCAGGAAGTGGTCCTGTATTATTACATGATAGTAATGTTCTAGTAACATATCAGGATGAACTTTCAAATGTAGTATCCTCAATAGAACTCATTTCTTTTGATGATACTGTTTGTGATTTTGCCATTGAACCTTGTTATGGCGGAGTGATTAAATTAACTTTGACAATTTCTGTATTATTTCCAAACGGTGCTGTATTAGTACCTCAAACATATGTAACTACTATAATTTATAAAAGTATCCCATTTGATTAAAAAACTTATGAAATAAATGATAATTTATCATTAATCATAACATTAAATTATAAATATCCATGGAGGTGAGAAAATGTTAAAAACAATTAAGAATTTATTTATAAAAAATCTAATAAATAATGATAAAGGTAGTGCACTAAGTGTTGTATTCATTGTTATTACTGTTTTAACGTTCTCTTTAACAACTATTACCTCTATGAATGTAAACTTAGCAGGAGCTACGACATTTAAACTTGAACAAGTTACTGATGATAGTCTTGCTAAAGGATTAATCAGACAAGCAATTGGAGAGTTTGAAGATTATATTATAGCAACTGATTCATATGAAGATTTTAATAATGTTGAAATTCCAAGAATACTAATTGATTACGGAGTTGTAGTAACTGATGTTACTGGTACTGGTGATTTTATTGATTATGCTGGTTCCGAAAGCTATGTTTATAAATTTGCTTTATTAATGGATGATGGGGATACTTTATATAAATATGTATTCACATCTATTTATGGAAGCAGTGTAGAAACATTTAATGTATTTGACTATTCGATTGGTACCAATGGAAAATTAATCCTAAATAGTGGATTATACGATGAAGTATTTTTATATGGCGAAGAGGTTAAACTTGCTAGTACTGCTCCTTATATTATCGATGGCTCTACTACACATGCAGAAACGCCAGAATCAAGTGCTTCTTTCCCGACATTAACTACTTCTGCTGAATCAACAATCTTTACTGAAGTATCCTATGAATATTGTGATGCAGCTTGTTGGATATTAAATTCTTTAACAACTCCATTCACAATAATTGAATCTAACTTTATAGATGTTATTGGAAGTTCTCTTCCTGATCAAGGAATATTAAGTCCAATGCTAATTAATGACTTCTTTGGTTCATTTAATTATGATGATTATGTAATAGATTATTTTGAAACAGATGCACCTACAGAAGATAGAACTTTCTCATTTCCAGGTTCAATTACATCTGTTCATGATATTGCACAACATATTCTTGATAATGAGTCAGGCCCTCTAGTTTGGGGTAACGGAAATAATATTCAATCATATCCTTCAACTCCATTTGTCGATATAACAGATGATAGTCATTTTGATTTTTCAAAAGCAGAAAACTTTGGATTCTCAGCAATATATGATACATCTGGAACAGGTGGTTCTCTTGTAATAACTAAAAACTTATCTAATAACGGTGAAACAGAATCATTTGTTATAGTTGGAGACCTAATAATTAATAATACTGGAAATAATAAAATAAGTATGGATGGCTCATTTATTGTCACTGGAGATTTATACTTTATAGGAAATACGGTTGATATTGAAGGTTCATTCTTTGTATTTGGACAAACATATATGAACTTTAATGAAAATGAAGGAATAACAACTCCAGGTAATAATGCTGGATTTAGTTTAATCTCAAAAGACAATATCATTATCGAAGAGTTTTATGAAAATCACTCTTCTTCTGCCGAAGCTCCAATATTTGCTGCGTTCTTCTATACTGAAGAATCAATTTACATTGATGCTGTTAATTCAAGATTTCATATAGAAGGTTCTTTATTCGCAAGAGCTTTAGGGACTTCAGGTAATCAAATCTTTATGAATGATGAATCATCATCCCAAATTAATGGAATAGTTATTAATAGTTATCGGGGATACATAAATAGTTCAGGGACCGCTGTACCTAGTATTTCTAACTCTGCAAATGGATTCATTATTGAAAAAATAGCAAGTACAAACTATCAAGACAGATTCTTTAATATCCCTGTATTTGAATCCCTTGTTCAAATCCCTGGTCTTTACACATTTGAAACTAGTGAATGGTTATTAGAATAAAACAAAAGGAAGTTCAAATTAAATTGAACTTCCTTTTTTATTTAGAATTTTTTAATACATTCTCCTACTACTTCACTTATTGTAGGATGTGCATGAATAATATTTTGATATTCATAAATATTTATCTTTTTATACATAATAGCTGTTACTTCATGAATTAAATCTGAGGCATGAGCTCCAATAATATGAGCACCTACTAAGATATCATTTTCATCAACAATCATTTTAATAAATCCATCTGTCTCATTTAAACATTCTGCTTTAGCATTAGTCTTAAATAAATACTTATTAGTTCTATACTCTTTTCCATCTAGTTCCTGTTCAGTAACACCAACAGTAGCTATTTCAGGAAAACTAAATACAACACTAGGCACTTGAGTAAAGTTAATAGCCATATCTTTTTCAAGTATTTTTGAAACTACTTTATAACCATCATACGTTGCTTTATGAGCAAGCATTAAGATACCGGTAACATCACCAATAGCGTAGATACCTTTAACGTTCGTTTCAAAGTTATCGTTAACCTTTATACCTGAATTAGTATACTCAATCCCAAGTTTATCAAGATCAAGATTACCAAAGCTAGGTGCACGACCTGTCGCTAGTAAGACGTAATCAGTTTCAAGTTCAAGCATTTTACCTTTGCTTTCAACTAATGCAAAATACTTACCATCTTTCTTAATTACTTCTTTTAATGCTGACTTAGTATAAATCTTTATTCCACTGCGCTTATATAAATTACGAGCGCGTTTTTTAATGTCTTTATCTAGAGGAGGTAATATTTCATCTAAGTACTCAACTAGCGTAACTTCACAATCAAAATGATTGAAAATAGTTGCCATTTCACACCCGATTACTCCCGCCCCTATTACTACCATGTTTTTAGGGAATGTTTCTAAACTTAAAATATCTTCTGAATCATGAACAATATCAAAGTCATCTCCAGGAAATGGTATACGGCGAGATACTGAGCCAGTTGCGATTATTATATTTCTCGCTTCTATTATTTCACCATTTACTTCTACTTTATTAGGAGAAATAATACTTGCTTCTCCTTCTATAAGTTCAATACCTAGTTTTTTAATTGAAGTTAAAATATTATTAATTTGACTGGCTACAATCGTTTCTTTACGTGCTTTTATTGTTTCGTAATTCACTTTATAATCTTTAACTTCCACTCCAAAAACATCAAGTTCTTTCATATTTTTAATTGTTTTAGCATTATGATACAAAGTCTTAGTAGGAATACAACCTACATTTAAACATGTACCCCCAACTTTATGTCTCTCAATTAATGTTACATCAAGTCCGTGTTCTTTAGCATGAATCGCTGTATCAAATCCACCAGGACCAGCACCAATTATTACTAAATCTTTCATTTTAAAAGATCGCTATATTTAACGATTGGCTTTCTAGCAGCAGTTGCTTCATCCAATCTTTTAACTACAGTATTATAAGGTGCACCTTTAACAAGGTCTGGCGTAACTCTCGCTTCTTCTGCTACAGTTCTCATTACTTCAATAAAGTCATCAATTGTAGCTTTACTTTCAGTTTCAGGTGGTTCAATCATTAATGATTCCTTAAATGTAAGTGGGAAGTAAACAGTAGGTGGATGTACATCATAATCTAATAATCTCTTAGCTACATCTAATGTAGTAACATGATGAGATTTATCAATTAGACCATCAAATACAAACTCGTGTTTACAAATTCCTTTAATAGGTAATAAGTAATCATCTTTAAGTGATTCTTTAATATAGTTAGCATTTAATACACTGTATCTACCAATATTAGCCATGTTTTCTTTACCAACAGTTAATAAATAAGTATATGCTTTAGTAACTACACCAATATTTCCATAAAAGTGAGAAACTTGTCCAATTGAAGTTTCATTTGAATCTTCAATAATGTATTTTTCACCTTGTTTTTTAATCACAGGACTTGGTAAATATTTAACTAGACTTTCAACTACTCCAACAGGTCCGCTCCCTGGTCCTCCACCACCGTGAGGTGTTGAGAATGTTTTATGTAGATTAATATGCATTATATCAAATCCCATATCACCTGGGCGTGCTAAACCTAAAATTGGATTAAGGTTAGCTCCATCATAGTAAAGTAATCCTCCAATATCATGAACTAGCTTAGCAATTTCTAAAATATCTTTTTCGAATACTCCAGCTGTATTAGGATTAGTAAGCATAATTCCAGCTATTTCATCGTTTAATAGTTCTTTTAAACTCTCAATATTTACTGTACCGTCTAAGTTAGATTTTACTTCAACACTAATTAATCCAGCTACAGTTGCAGAAGCTGGGTTAGTACCATGAGCACTATCAGGAACAATTACTTTAGTACGTTTTGTATCATTTCTATCCATATGGTACTTTCTCATAATCATTAATCCAGCAAGCTCTCCATGAGCTCCTGCGTATGGATTAAGACTAAATGTATGAAGTCCACTTAATTCACTTAATATTCTTTGTGTTTCATAATAGATTTCTAAAATACCTTGGATAGATTTCATTGGTGCATAAGGATGTAAACTAAATTGGCTCATATTTGAAATATCTTGATTTATCTTAGGATTATACTTCATAGTACAAGATCCTAAAGGATAAAATCCTTTTTCAACACCAAAGTTTTTAGTACTTACATTTGTATAATGTCTTACAGCTTCAAGTTCACTAACTTCAGGTAAATTAGCTTCAGTTGATCTTAATAAATTTTTAGGTATATTATATGATTTAAATTCACTTTTAGGTAAGCTGTATCCAACTCTACCTTTATTTGAAATCTCAAATATTAAACTATCGTAATACATTATAACGCCTCCAATATTTTAACAAGTTTGTCGATTTCAGCTTTAGTACGTTTCTCAGTCGCACTAAATAGTAATACATTATTCATTTTTTCATCATATTTACCTAAGTGAAGAGGACCTAAAATTCCTTCTTCATATAATTTATTATTAATAACTTCATGATCTAATTCTGTTTTAATCGCTACATCTTTAAAGAATTCGTGATCGAATACTTTATTAAATTTAGGTAACTTAGTTACTTCATCAAATAAATAATGAGTAGCATTATATGAATTAGTTTGAGCTTCTATTAATCCTTTTTTACCCATGATAGCTAAATATATAGTTACAAATAAAGCAATTAAACTTTGATTTGAACAAATATTAGAATTAGCTTTCTCACGTCTTATATGTTGTTCTCTTGCTTGTAATGTTAATACAAAAGCACGTTTACCTTCAGTATCTTTTGTAACACCACAAATTCTACCTGGCATTTTACGCATCAACTTAGTTGTTGTTGCTAAATAACCAATATAAGGTCCACCAAACTGTAGTGGAATACCTAAAGGTTGTCCATCACCTACAGCAATATCTACACCGTATTCAGCTGGACTTTTTAAGATTCCTAAAGTTGAAGGATCATGATTCATTATAAAGATCCCTTTAGTTTCATCTAAGATTTCTCTATATGCAGAATAATCTTCAATAATTCCATAATAATTTGGATTTTGAACAATAATTCCAGCATAATCTTTTGAATTTTTAGTTTTAAAATCTTCAATATCAGTAATTCCGTTAATCGCATTAACATATTCTACTTTTAAGTTTCTATAAAGAGCATACGTTTCAACAACTTTAATGATATTAGGATTTACTGTTCTTGATACAAGAATAGATTTTCTTTTACGTGCAGCTGTAGCCATAAACATAGCTTCAGCAGTTGCAGTAGACCCATCATACATAGATGCATTTGATACATCTAATCCTGTTAATTCACAAATTAAACTTTGGTACTCAAAGATGTACTGTAAAGTCCCTTGTGAAATCTCTGGTTGATATGGTGTATACGCAGTTAAAAACTCTTGTCTTTCAATTAAATGTCTAATAACTGAAGGTGTATAGTGATCATATGCTCCAGCACCTATAAAAGGAATAAGTTCCTTATTTTTAGCTGCTAGTTCATTAAATCTTTGATAAATTTCAAGTTCACTATGACTTTTTGGAAGATCTAAATCTAATCCCATTAATTCACTTGGGATTTCAGCAAATAAATCATCAATATTGTCTACTCCAATTACCTCGAGCATTTCTTTAATATCTGCTTCTGTATGAGGTAAAAATTTAAACATAATGTAATCCTCCTATTCGCAGATTTCTTTATATTGTTCTGCGTTTAATAATTTTTCTAATTCAGATTCATCAGATAGTTCAACTTTAACGATCCAGTTAGTAAATGCATCAGTATTAAGTAATTCAGGTTCGTCTTCTAAACTTTCATTAATTTCAACAACAGTTCCAGTAATAGGACTTAAAATATCTGACGCAGCTTTAACTGATTCTATAGCACCTAATTCTTCACCTTTTTCTAAACTATCGTCTTCTTCTGGTAATTCTATAAATACTATTTCTCCTAAACTTTCTTGTGCATAATCAGTAATCCCGATAAATGCAAATCCGTCTTCTACTTTAACCCATTCGTGTGTATTAGTATAAAATAAACCTTCTACAATTTTACTCATCTTATTTCCTCCTAATTTTCTTTATAACTTTTTGTATAGAATTTTTTGTTTCTTACAACTACTTTTTTCATTTTATTTCTTATTTGAACTTCTAACTCTGTGCCTCTTTTGTCAAATGGTCTATCAATCATAGCCATTGCAACAGTTTCACCAGTACTAGGTGATCTATATCCAGTAGTTATTTCTCCTACTTTAGTCCCATCTTTAAATATTTCATATCCGTGTCTTAATATTCCTTTATCAATTAGCTTAAGTCCTACTATTCTTCTTTTAGTCTTTTCAGCTTTTTGTTTAACAAGAACATCTTTACCAATAAAATCTCCAGCTTCAAGTCTTACTGAAATACTAGCAAGCCCTGCTTCTAGTGGTGTAATATCTTTACTAAGTTCATTTCCGTATAGAGGAAGTGCAACTTCAAAACGTAAAGTATCTCTGCATCCCAGACCAGCTGGCGCAATGTTTTCTCCACCTGCTTCTAAGATTTCTTTCCATATTTCTTTAATCTCAGTTTCATATCCATAAATCTCAAATCCATCTTCACCAGTATAACCAGTTCTTGAGACAAGAACATTTTTACCGTTAATTAACATCATACTAAATGTAAAAAATGTCAATGTACTTAAATCATAATCAGTTAATTTTTGTAATATTTCTTCAGCAAGAGGTCCTTGTAAAGCTACTTCTGAAATATTATCTGATTCATTAGTTAAAACACAATCAAACTTTTGTTGCTCAGTTGCCCAAGCAAAATCTTTATCTGCATTTGAAGCATTAACTACCATAATATAAAATTCATTATGAACTTTATAAACTAGTAAATCATCAACTACTCCTCCTGTAGGATAAAGCATCATTCCATATAATACTTGTCCATCAACCATTGAAGATACATCATTAGTAAATATATAATCTACAAATTTACCTGCTTCTTTACCTTTAATATAAAATTCTCCCATATGAGAAACATCAAAGATACCTGCTTTTTCTCTAACATAATTATGTTCTTCTGTAATAGATGTGTAAATAAGAGGCATTAAGAATCCTCCAAAGTCAACCATTTGTGCATCCAATGCAACATGTGCATCATATAATACTGTCTTCTTCATAATCTCACTCTCCTTCAAATTGTTCTCTAGCATGATATGAACTTCTTACAAGAGGTCCACTCGCTACATATCTAAAGCCTTTTTTCTTTCCTTCTGCTTTATATAAATCAAATATTTCTAATTCTACATACTCTTTAACAGCTATATGTAGATTTGATGGTCTTAAATATTGTCCAATAGTTAAAATATCGCATCCAATATTACGAAGATCATCCATTAATCCTAAAACTTCACCCGTCTTCTCACCAATTCCAACCATTATTCCTGATTTGGTAAGCATTTCTGGATTTATTTCTTTAGTAGTTTTTAATAAATTTAAACTTCTATTGTAATCAGCATTATCTCTAAAGCCTCTATATAGCCTATCTATCGTTTCTAAATTATGATTAATAACATCGGGTCCAGCATCAACAACACGTTTTAAAGCATCATAATCACCCATAAAATCAGGTATTAATACCTCAACAGTCATTTCTGGCCTTTCTTTTTTAAGTAACTTAATACATTCAACAAATTGATTACTACCATAATCACCTAAGTCATCTCTTGTAACAGAAGTAATAACAACATGCTTTAGATCCATTAAGACTGCTGCTTTTAAAATATTAGCAGGCTCATTATAATCTATTGGCATTGGATCAGCATGAGTAACATCACAAAAACTACAGTTTCTAGTACAGTGTATTCCTAAAATCATAAATGTCGCAGTTTTTTGTGAAAAACATTCTAACTGATTAGGACAACTTGCTTCTTGACAAACAGTGTGCAAGTTATGTTGATTTAACAATGCTTTAATCTTTTTAGTTTCTTTATTTAAATTTGCCATATCAATTTTTAAATAATCTGGTTTACTAATTCTTTTTTTAGCTGGTTTCTCAAAAAAGAATTGTAAAAACTCGTTAGTTTTTAATTTATAAAAATATTCTTTTACTTTATTTGTTTTAGTAACTCCTAAGAAATCCTCATAAGTGTAATTTACTCCAATAAAAGCGTTTTCAAAATCTTGAATTTTTTTGAGACTAAAATAGTCCCCATTTATCTTAATATCTTCTACTATATTATTCTGTAATTCTAAGTAAACCGTAAAGTTTCCAGCATCAAATTTCTTCTTGATTGTTATACTATGTTTTGGACTCTTTCCGTAGTTCCATTCATCTGTATAATACTTGTTCGAATACTCAACTATTTTTCCTAATTCTAAAGTTTCTAAATCTACTCTTTTTGTTGCTACTTTATTTACTAAGAAATCATAAAATTCATCAAGTGACATATCTGTTTTTTCGCCAAGATTACAAACCCTAGATTTAATGCTACTTATAGCATGGCTAAATAATTTGGATTTATCAGGAGTTAAACTCCCAACTAATTTTGTAAAATCGGTATTAAATAATATTGTTCCATGAATTACCATTTTATCTCTAAAAATATATTCAGCGTTCCCACTAAACTTTTTACCATCTGATAAAATGTCGTTTCTTCCCGTAAATTCAGCGTTTAATCCAAGTTCCCTTACTGCATTTACTATATGCTCTACATGCCCTTCAAAAATGTTTTTATGGCTCTCATTATTAGTGATAAACGAAAATTGTAAACAGCCTGGATCAGTATATACTGCTCCACCACCACTCATTCTTCTTATAACTTCAATATTGTTCTTTTTAACAAAATTAGTATCAATCTCTAAACTTGTTACTTGATGTCTACCAATCATTACTGAAGGTTTCGTATTCCACAATAAAAAGATGTCACCATCATATCTATAATTTTTAATTAAATACTCCTCTAAACCAAAATAAAAACCACAGTCATTTGTAGTGTTATCTTTTGTATCTATATAAAGCATTTCTTCACCATCTTTCTACATAATAATGATACCATAAAAGTTAAAAAATAAAAGGAAAAAAAACTAAATAAAAGACAAGAAATTCTTGTCTTTTATTTCGATTCAAAATTCTTCTTAAATTTATCATCAAATCTTAATCTAGCTTGTCTATGTGAAGGTACAACAATTTTCTTATTTGTTTGAGGATTTACTGCATCTTTTGCAGGCATTTTAATAGTAGTAAACATTCCAAATCCTGGAATATCTATGTCTTTACCTTTAGCTAATTCTTCTTTAACTACTTCTGCAAAGAATTTTAAGAATTTATTGCTTTTATTTTTACTAATACCAGTTTTTTCTTCTATATAAACAATGATATCAGCTTTAGTTTTCTTACTTACCTTAGGTTTTACAACTTTAGGAGCTATTGCTTCCTTTTTAACTAATCCTTCTGCAATAGCTAACTCTTCTTGTTTTGCTAATTCAGCTTTTCTTTTTTCTTCGAGCTTAGCTTCTTTTTTAGCAGCAAGTTTAGCTTGCTTTTCTTCTTCAATCTTAGCTGCTTTTTCAGCAATTAGTTTTAATTGTTTTTCTTCTTCAAGTTTAGCTGCTTTTTCAGCAGTACGTTTTGTCTCTTCTTCAGCAAGTATTGCTTCTTTTTCTTCTTTACGTATTTGTTTTTTTGTTTTCTCTTGCTTTTCAGGTTCCTTAGTAATAGCTGTTTTATGATCACTATTAGGTTTAGAATCAGTAATAATCATATCTTTAAATGATCTATCAGGTAAAAATCTAACTTCATTTGATTCAGGTATGATAATAGTATCTCCAGTTTTAAGGTTAACACCTTTTCTAGATTTATTTGTAACTACTTTGAACTTACCAAATTTCCCTATATTCACTTCATTTTTATTAGAAATTTCCTCAACTATTATTTCTAACAATGAATTAATAACAAGTTTGCATTTTACTTTTGTTAAACTTGATGATTGAGCAGCTAATGATATTAATTCAGCCTTATTAATTCGAGTAACAAGTTTATTCTCATCAGATGATTCTTCAATACTTTTCGGGATTTCTTTTTCATCTCTATTTTTTGTTTGTGAAACTATTAAGGCTTCTTTTTCTCTTGACTCTTTATTGATAGCCTCTTGTTTAGCTATTTTTTCTTTTTCAATAGCTTTTTCTTTAGCTAACTCAGCTTTTCTTGCTAATTCTACTTCTTTTTCAGCTGCATGTTTTATTGCTTTTTCATTTCTTACAGCTTCTTTTGCTTCTTTTTGAGTTGCTTTTTCTTCGTCTCGTGCTTTCTTTTGGACAGCTTTCTCTTCGTCAGATGCTTTCTTTTGAACGGCTTTCTCTTCGTCAGATGCTTTCTTTTGAATAGCTTTCTCTTCATCAGTTGCGTGTTTACGAACAGCATTTTCAGCTTTTCTTATATTACGTTTATCTTTAAAAGTAGCAATATGTTCTTTTAACTTACTAATAACAGTAGAAAAGAATTCTTTAGTACTATCAAGAGCACTACTTAATATTTCACCAATATTTGGATATGTTCTAGTCTTTTTGGGTTTCTTAGCTCTTTTAGCTCTTTTAGCTCTTTTTGTTTTAGCATTAATTCTATTTTCTTTAATATCTTCATAAAGTTTAGAATCAGAAAAATCAGAACTTGCTTCTTCTTTCATTCTTAATTTATATGCCGTTGCAGATTCCAAATCTTCTTCTTTAGATAAAAGGAATAACATTACTCTTGCCAAAATTACAAAAATAACTACTAACGATCCCAAGAACCAAATAGTTACTTGGAAGAATGTTTTAGAGGAATCAATCGAACAATTTAGTCCCCCATTACAAATTATTGCTTGTTGAGTTACAGCAAAAAAGAGATCAATCATCAATAAAACGAACGAAATGATTACTACGAACATTGATACTTTAAGTATTTTGTTATATAAAAGTTCAGTTTTTGACATAATTCCACCTCTTCACTAATAGTATTTTACCTTATTTTGTCACTTTTATCAATCTAACTTGAGATTATTTTCTAAAGCTACAATGATTTTAAAACAAATAGTGATATAATAACTGTATTAGGGAGTATATTTTATTTTTTAGTAATGAAATAGGGTGATTAAAATGCTGAATTATTGTAAAGATTATAACGAGTTAAAACTGGATTTAGATTTAAATCTAAGAAAGCTTAAAACGATGGGATATCATATATTTATTAAGTCTAAACCAATCTACGAGAATCTTTCTAATGATAAGATAGTTATTAAAAGTAAGAAGGACGTTAAAAATAGATTAGTAATTTCTATAGGACTTCATGGAATAGAAGGCTATGTAGGACATGCTTCTTTAATATCCTTTTTTGAAAATATTTTAACTACTTTAAGTGATGAAACTGAAGTGGTAATTTATCATGGAATAAACCCATTTGGTATGAAACATTTTAGAAGAACAAATGAAAACAATGTTGATTTAAACAGAAACTTTTCTACAAATAAATTTACTTCTGAAAATAAAGAATATGAAAAAATAGAATATTTCTTTACTCCAAAAAAATATAAAACTAAAAAAACTGCGAATCTAAGATTTTATGGATCTTTAGCTAAGTTAATTTCTAAATATGGTGTAACTGCCTTAAAAGAAGCTACTTTACTAGGTCAGAAATCATTACCTAACGGTGTTTATTATAGTGGGGATACATATCAAGAATCTACTAGATATATGATGTCAGAAATTCCTAAAATTCTTTTAGATATAGAAAAAGTTGTCTGGATTGATTTACATACAGGTTACGGTCCTAGGTATCAAATGAGTATTATTAATTCTAAGTATGAAAAAGCATCTACTAAGGAAGTAATTGAAAAAATTAATTATCCAATTGTTTTAGGACTAAATGCTGATGACTTTTATGATGTAGATGGAGATATGTTAGAGAATATCTATTCCATAAAAAATAAGTTAAAATCTAAATGTGATTTATACGCTACTTGTTTTGAATTTGGAACACTAGGAGATTCAACAAGAAAGATGATTGAAAGCTTAAAAGCTACAGTATTTGAAAACTCAAGTCATCATACGAATCAATCTCCTAAATTCAAAGAATACTCAGATACCCTTTTTAAAGAACAATTTCTACCAAGCTCTGAAAAATGGAGAGTTAAAGCTGAAAAAGATTTTAATCAAGCAATTACTGGAATAATTAACTATAAACAAATTTAAAACTCATGGAATTAATCATGAGTTTTTTTATATTACATTTAATTCAAAATTATCTCCATTAGCGTATTTTTCATATAGTTCTTTCGCATATTCAAGTTCATACATTAAATCTTCATCACCACTAAAAGATATAATAAACAATAATATTTTTTTAGTACTATCAGTAATCATTGTTCTTTCTGTGTCGCTTGTTGTTGATCCAAATGGACCTTTTGAATCTTCATATAATGGTACATTTTCTATATTCAGTTTTCCTCTACCTATTCCATAATATTCTTCATCTTTATTTCCTAATCTTATAAGTATATCTCCATCTATTTTATCATAATCAAGTACTGCAACACTTTTTCTAGAACTAAGTGATAATATATTACCTAAATCAACAACGTTATTGATTCGATATAAACTATTACCCTTGGCTAATCTTCTATATAAAGACTCCGTCGCTAATCGATATCTTGACGGATCTTTACCATATACTTTATAAGCATCTCTAGCATCTTTAATTGTTTCAAGTTTTATGACATCAGTTATATCAATATTTTCTGATATTTCTACTTCACAATCATTTACTAGATTTACAATATCTCTATTCTCATATACTAAAACATCACATGACATTACACCAACATGAAAATTCGGTGTTTTTTCTCTTATAACTTTATCAATTGTAATTTTCAATATAATCACCTCATCTTTTTATTATATCACAAAAAGAAAAGGAGTGAAAAATTCACTCCTTATATTTTAGATAATCTTAAAGTATCTCTAGCTATCATTACCTCTTCATCTGTAGGTAATAAGAACAATTTAATTTTAGAGTCATCCGCTGAAAGTAAAGCTTCAACACTTCTAACATAGTTTCTCTCAATATCGAGTTTAACTCCTAAAGGAGCCAATCTATTAGCAATTAACTGTCTAGTAAATATAGCATTTTCACCAACACCTGCAGTGAAACATATAGCGTCAATTCCACCCATAGTAACATAGTAAGAAGCTACATAATCACAAATCATTTTAACTTGTTTCTTAATAGCTTTAATACTTTGTCTATCTCCACCATGAGTTGCTGTCCATAAATCTCTAGAATCACTTGAATTTCTGCTCATTCCAAGATATCCAGATTTTTTATTTAAATCACTTATAACTTCTTTAACTGTTTTGTTTTCTTTTTCAACAATATATTCTACTATCGCAGGATCAATATCTCCACTTCTAGTACCCATTAATATTCCGGCTAAAGGAGTGAACCCCATTGAAGTATCAACACTTATTCCACCTTTAACAGCGCATAAACTAGCACCATTTCCAAGATGTAATACTACAATATTTACATCTTCTGGTTTCTTACCAAGTAACTCAGCAGCTTTTAAACTTACAAATTTATGACTAGTTCCGTGGAATCCATATTTTCTAACTCCATACTTTTCGTACCAATCATATGGAACACCATATAAATAAACTTCTTCTTCCATTGTTTGATGAAATGCAGTATCAAATACAGCTACACCTTTTATATGTGGAAGTGCCTTTTGGAAAGCAAATATACCAGTAAGATTTGCAGGGTTATGTAAAGGAGCTAAATCACTAACATCTTCAATAGCTTTAATAACATCATCCGTTATTAATACACTATCAGTAAATGCTTCTCCACCATGAACAACTCTATGTCCTACTCCATCAATCTCATCAAGCGATGCAACAACTTTTAGTTCAATAAGTTGCTTTAGTAATAAATCAACAGCTACACTATGATCTTTTATCACTAAATTTTCTACTAGTTTATCACCATTTACTTTAATTTTCATAACTGATTTATCTTGTCCAATTCTTTCAACAATTCCACTGATTAATACACTCTCACTTGGCATATCAAGTAATTGAAATTTTAAAGAACTACTACCCGCATTAACTGCAATTATTTTCATATTAGTACTCTCCTCGTATAACGATTAATATCAATTTAAATTGTATCATAATCTACTATATAAGTCATTAAAAAAAATAGACTTAAAAAAGTCTATTTTACTATCACTCTATTTCTACCTTTTTCCTTAGCTTGATACATATAAGAATCTGCTCTTTTAACTAACTCTATCAAAGATTCTCCAGGTTTGTAAAGAGTACCACCAATAGAAACAGTTACACGTAATTCCTTATCATTTATAAGTTTAAATTCTGATTTAGAAACTAGTAAACGAAGCTTATTAGCAATTTTTTCAAGACCACCTAGATGATCAATTTTAATTACTGCTATAAATTCTTCTCCACCCCATCTTCCAATCTTATCATCACCACGAATATTTGAAGATATAGTTCTTGACATGAGTTTCAATATTTCATCACCAATATCATGTCCATATGTATCATTAACATCTTTAAAATTATCAATATCAAAAAATAATAATCCGAATGTTGTTTCAAATTCATCAGCTTCTTTTTTACAACTTTCTAAGTGAAAATCTAAATATCTTCTATTAGATATTTTTGTCAAAGGATCAGTTACTAATAACTCTTTTAATTTTCTATTTTCAGAGTAAGTATCTTTTTTATATCTTTCATCTGTGAATACTTCAATAGCTGCAACAATATTTTCTTTTGAATCATAAATAGGAATAGATTTTACTTTTACAGGAATTCTATGTCCTTCTTTATGATGTAAAAATACATTAGCTTCCTGAAGTTCTCCAGTTGCTAAAGTATGATGTAGTGGACAACCATCAAAACAAAGATTTTTACCATCTTCAGTAACATGTCTAAGAATATTGTTGTAACAATATGATTCAGTAACTTCTTCTGAACTATATCCTGTGATTTCTTCGCTACCCTTATTCCAAAAAACAATTTTACGTTGTTGATCCACAACGTAAACTCCTTCATATAAATATGAAAGTAATTCTAAATACTTTTTATCATACATGTTTTCACCACCCTAATGAATTTTTAAATATCTCTAAAGCTTTGTCCTTATCTATTTCAATTACAGTACCTACGCTCCCTAGCGCAAGTGCATTTTCAATAAGCTTATCAATTTCTTCTAATGTTACCTCTTTTAATTCATCACTAAGTTTTACTTTAGCTCCCCACTCACTAAACAATTCATCTAATTTATCAGGTACAAGACTATAATCAGTTCCATCAAAAATCATATCACCGATTATTTCTAACCTTGGAATCATTGTAATACTATTATATTTTAAAGCAACTCTAATCCAAGAAGTAAATATTAACGCGAGAGCATATCCGTGAGTAATACCATACTCTTTTGTAATAGGATAACTAAGTCTATGTGTTGCCCAGTCTCCGACTTTATCTACACCAAGTATCCAGTTAAGTCCAAGTGTTGAAGCCCAACTTAAATTAGCTCTTGTCTCATAGCCATCCTCGCCAGCTAAATATCTATTTGTATTTTCAATAACTGATTTAATAACACCCATACTCATATAATCACTAGTTTCAGTTCTTAAAGTATTACTAAAAAACTGTTCAAAAACATGCATCATAATATCCATACTACCTGCAATAACATGATATCTATCTACACTTAACGTATAACTTGGGTCGATTATTGCAAATTTAGGAACACTAAATGGATAAGCAACACTTCTCTTTTCACCAGTTTCATCGTTACTAATAACACTATTACCATTTGTCTCAGTTCCAGTAGCAGCTAATGTAATAATTACTCCAAGTGGTAAAGCACTAGTCGGTTTATCTTTTAGTAAATAAACATCCCAAGGATCTCCATCATATTTAGTTCCAAAAGCAATGGCCTTAGCACAATCAATTGCACTACCTCCACCAGCAGCAAGAACAAAATCAATATCATTAGTTCTACAAGTTTCTATCCCACTTCTAACACTACTCATATCAGGATTAGGCCTAACTCCACCTTCTTCAAAAATTTCTATATCAAGTTTATTACAAATGAAAATAACTTGTTCATATATTCCAAGATTCTTTATTGAACTCATTCCATAGACAAGCAATAGTTTTCTAACTTCAAATTCTGATAATTCTCTTTCTAAGTTAGAAATCTGATCTTTACCAAAGATAATTTTTGTTAATGATCTGTATTCAAAATTTTTCATCTTGTCACCTCTTTATTATTCTCATATTA
>JAUVDP010000011.1 GCA_030595255.1 Mycoplasmatota bacterium
TATCAAACTCTAATATCTCTATATCAAAATGCATATTATCACTCCTAGCAATACTATTTTATCAAATATTATGTTAAAATAATAGTAGTGAGGTGGTTTTTTTGAACTTTGTCATGAAATTAACAAAAAATGAGACTTTAAAAATTGTAAAGTTTTATCGAGATTATGCTTCAGATTCTAAAAATGAATCTGTCCTTTTCTTTGCGAAAACTGAATTTGTTGCTGTCACTGTTTACTCTTCTAACAAAGTAATGTTTCAAGGGGAAGATGCGATGGCTGAATATAAGATGTGGGTAGCTATGCTTAATTATATTGACGATACACCTACTAAAAAGCCCTCTACTACTAAGAAAATAGAACAAGTCCAAGACTATTTCTTAGAATCAATTGGTAGTGATGAAGTAGGTAAAGGAGACTTCTTTGGACCTTTAGTAGTTTGTGCTGCTTATTTAGATTATCGTAATTTAGATTTTATAAAAGAACTTGGAATTGATGACTCTAAAAAACTAACAGATGAAAAAATATTAGTTTTAGGAGAACAACTTGCTAATAAAATAACATATAGTTTATTAACACTTCATAACGAAAAGTTTAATGATTTAACTGAAAAAGGATATAACTTGAATAAACTAAATGCTTATTTACACAATAAAGCTATCTTAAATCTATTAGCTAAACTAAACACAGAACCACCAGTAATTTTAGATCAATTCGTAAATAAGAACTTATATTTTAACTACTTAAAAGATGAATCTGATATATACAAAGATGTAATATTTAAAGAAAAAGCAGAAAGCAAACAAGCCTCAGTTGCGATAGCGAGTATTATCGCAAGATATGCCTTCTTAAAGCATTTTGATAAAATTAGTATAGATAGTGGTTTCGACTTGTTAAAAGGAGCCAGTAAAGAGGTAGACCTATTAACTGCGAAAATAATTAAAGCAAAAGGTGAATTATTTTTAAGAAAATATGCGAAGGTTAACTATAAAACTTTAACTAAAGCAAAAGATATGTTAAAAGATATGTAATAAGATTGTATTAACTTAATTTGTAATATATAATAATTTATGAAAAAGGAGATGATTTTTTTGGAGAAACAATTAGAAGCAGCAATAAACGAACAACTAAATTTTGAAATTGAATCAGCGCATATATATTTAGCTATGGCTGGATATATCGCTACACTTGGATTAGAAGGTTTTGAATCATGGTTTATGGTTCAATATGAAGAAGAAATATCACATGCTAGAAAATTTATAGATTATGTAAACGAACGTGGTGGAAGAGTTAATATTAAAGGATTTATTGATCCTGAAAATGAATTTAAATCATTATTAGACACTTTAGAAATTTCTTTAAATCATGAAAAAGAAGTTACTAGAAGAATTAATAACTTAATGAGAATAGCTTATGAAATTCATGATTACGCAGCTATAAGCTTCTTACAATGGTATATCGATGAACAAGTTGAGGAGCTTGCGACGTTTACTAAAGCGATACAAGATGTTAAGCTTGTTAAGGACGCAGGGCTTTATATGCTTGATAAAGAGTTCGGTACAAGAGTGTTCGTTCCAATTCCAAAATAATAAATAATTGTTCAAAAAAAACGACTCTATTCGATAGAGTCGTTTTTTGTTTTTTGGTTGATAATTATTCCAACAAAATTCATAATCAAAGCAAACCACATAAAAAATACAATTATCTCTGGTATTGCCTTCCTAAATATTAAATGAAAAATTATTACAATGAATAATATTAAATAAAGACCCATTGCACCTTTTGAAAAAATATGCATTTACATCACACCCCTTTTAATTATGTTTAATAACTTATCTTACTTCATATGGAATTAGTAATAATTGAATAACCGCCATTATAATACCTGACGATAACAAGATAACAGTAAATCTTAATATATTTTTATCAATAGGTACATTTAATACAAATAGAACAATAACAAATATAAAGTAGGCTATACTAATAGACGCTGTCCATTTTTTTGAGCCCCCAAGTTTTGAGTTGCAATTTTCACATTCCATTGTTCTTGTTGACGATAGAAATTTAATGTTCATTGCTTTTATAGTTTTCTTGTTGCAATTTGGACATTTCCTCATAAGTATCCCTCTCCTTTTTATACATAAACATATTATACCATAAGAATGAAATTATATATATTTTTTTGTTTCAATGGTTTACTTGCAACAGATTGAGACAAACTGAAACAAACTTTGCTTAGTAAAGCCGTTTGTCCTTCTCCAATTAGTACCTCAGTCTACGAACAAGTTGAAGAGGAAGATAATTTCACTAAACTAATTGATAAAGTTAAATTAGTAAAAGATGCTGGTTTATATCATTTAGATAAAGAAGTTGGAACTAGAGTATTTGTACCAATTCCTAAATAATACTTTATTAACGATAGGGACTAAATAATTAATTGTTAACAAAAAAGACGAATAATCGTCTTTTTTTTATTATGTTTTATTTATATCTACGGGAATAACGTCTCTAAAAAACTGTAATATGATAACTATTAAAAACATTGTAATAGATACTCCTATCAATTTAATAATAACAAGTAAATCTTTATAATATCCGTATTGACTATCATAAAACATTGAAATTAGCAGAAGAATTATAGCAACACAAAAGAATAAAAATTGTAGCACACTTATTGTATCTGTTTTACTCACATTCTCATCTCCTTCGTTAATATTATAACATAGTAAGATTCTATTATAGTAATTCTTTAATATCAATTTCTTGGTAGTTTAGCAAACTAAAACGAGATGAAAATTCATCTCGTTTTCTTATTATAACCATAAAATATCCATATCTTTTTAATATACTAAAAGTATTAAAGACTATGAGGTGTTTATATGTCGAAAAAATTAAAATTTATTTTACTTCTACTTTTAAGCTTAACTAGTGTATTCTTTGCGGAAGTAATTTCAGGTAGTATGAAGTTTCCATTGTATGATTTATGGGGTTGGTTTATTGTTATACCTCTATATGGTCTTCATACAATAGTTCTTTTATATATTATTACTAAATACACCGATAATAAAAGAGTTCTATTTAGTACTCTCTTCTTCGCAGGTGTATTATTTGGACTATATGAAGCTTACCTCACTAAAGTATTATGGGTTGGCTTAAATGATGAACCATTAATCTTTTTAGATATATCAGTAATGGATTTCATTGTTTTAGTATTCTTATGGCATCCAATTATGTCATTTATAATTCCTTCTCTTGTATTTGAAGGATTTATGACAAATAGTAATAATCTATTCCAAGGGTTACCAAATAAAGTTAAGAATTTTGCTATAAAGAAAAAGTTAAGAATTACTTTATTTATATTTATAGGTGCCTTCTTATCATTTAACTCTTTAGGACCTTTAGAATTACTTCTATCAGGATTTGGTATGGGATTACCTATCTTATTGATTTATTATTTACTTAGAAAGAAGGATATTCATACTAAATATTCTTTAGAAGAAATACTACCAAGTAATAAAGGATTTATTATATGTATTGTATTACTATCAATCATGTATATATCAATGGGACTATTTATTCAAAGAGATGTTTTAACTTTAAATAATCAGTTATCAATTTGGGTATTATACATAATCTTTGGATTATTATTCTACTTTAAATTAAGAGGTAATAACTTAGAAGAAGTTGATGAAGTAATTAAAGAACCAATAGCTTTTAAATACATGATAATATATTTATTAATTATAGTTATCGCAGGAGTATTATTAGTTACTGTGAATTGGTATTTAGGTTCTCAGTTACTGTTTATGGTACTAACATGGATCTTCTGGATGTTCCTAGGTCTTGCATTATTATACTATAGCTTATTACATTAAAAAAAGACTAAAAAGTCTTTTTTTAATGTAATTTTTCTAAATTCAATAACAGAACTAGTTGGAACATATACTTCTAAATTGATGTAATACAGGGCGTCTTCTACACCTTCGTGAATAAGCTCATTTTCACCGTTTAATACATATTCAATTGATCTATCTTGATTAAATATACTAAATTCTATTCCGTCTAATCCTAATACTTTATATGTTCCAGGTTTTAAAGTAACTCTTTAGCAATTAAACATTTTATATTATTTCAATATTAATAATCTGTAAGGCTGAAACAAAGGCTTCATCTACAAATATGAGTTTATTATATATATCGGTCCTTGATATAACTCCTTCTATTTCATAAATCGCACCATCTCTAAAATACTTAATTATCACTTCGTTCTTAAATAAATACGCTACTTCTAGCTTATAGTTTAGTTCAGATTGTTGATCAATACTTAGTATTGGCATTTCTTTTTTAGTTCTGCCATTTAATAAATCTACAATATGGTCTCCTTGTTCTAATAAAGCATTAAACGGCATCCATTTCATCATCTTACGATCATGATATACATAACTAGGCATTATGGCCACCTACCATCTTATTACGTGCTTGCACAGTTGAAGAACTGAGTAAACTAGAAGCTCGTAATACTGTATTTTTACCATATCTAAACTTAATATTATCTATTGAAGATTGGATTTTATGTTCAGTAATAACTTTATTCATGTCTTTAAATAGATTTAACTGAATATAGTATTCTTCTACTAAATTAGTAGTACGTATTGTTACTTTCCTAATAGGTGAACCATCATAAAAAGTATCAAATATCTCCATACATGAATTGTATATCTCAGCTTCATTATTAGTAGGAAAAGTTAATGTTAACTGTCTATTAAAGCCACCTTTAGTGTCTTTAGAATAAGATATTCCTAAGTTAATTGTATAAGCTTTTTTCTTTCCTTCTCTTAATCTTTTAGTAACTGTATCAGTCATTTCTAAAATAATTTGAGCAATGTCATCACCATAATAATCATGAAACAGTGTTTGTCCCATTCCATAACTTTTATTTACTGGTTTGTAGGCTAATTTTTCACTAATAATAGACATATCAATTCCATGACTATGGTAATAGAGTTCTGCACCCATTATTCCGTAAAACTTTACAAGTCGTTCTAAAGGATAATGTGCTAAGTCTCCTACTGTGTGAATTCCTAGTCTATTTAGATTACGTTCCATATTAATTCCAATACCCCATATTTTAGATAATGGAGTAATAGGCCATAGCTTATAAGGTATATCAGAGTAGTCCCAGTTAGCTATAAATGTAGGTGACTTTTTACTTTCAATATCAAGAGCGAGTTTACTCATTAACATGTTTGGTCCTATCCCACAAGTCGCTGGTATTTTGGTAGATAGTAAGATGTCTTTAAGAATCATCTCAGCTATCTCTTCAGATGTTTTTTGATAATAACTAGTGTAACTGGTCAAATCAAGAAAGACCTCATCTACTGAATAAATATGCATATCTTCAAAAGATACATACTTTAGGTAAATTTCAATAATTCTTGTTGAGAACTCTAAGTACTTCTGCATTCTAGGTTTTGCGAAGATAATTGAAGGGTCATCAGGTAACTCATAAACTCGGCATCTCCCTTTAACACCTCTTAATTTCAAGTAAGGAGTAACTGCAAGTACAACACTTCCATTTGAACGTGATCTATCTGCGACTACTAAAGGTGTAGTAAACGGATTAAGACCTCTTAAAGCGCATTCTACAGACGCATAAAAACTTTTTAAGTCTATGCATATAATTTCTCTATGTAGTTTTAATTCTTCCATTTATGACACCTCCTTCTTAATAACATATTTTAATTATATACATAAAATTATCAATTTTCAAGATACCTAAAATTACAAAAACACCACTAAAGCTAGTAGTGTTTACGTTAATAACTTATTAAAAAAAATTATAAAAAAAGCAACTTTTTCAAGTTGCTTATTTTCGGTATATATTGAAATATTGCATAACACCTGGGTGGTCACAATTAAGTCCTGTGTTATAAGATAAATTAGTAAAGACCTTACTAAGGTCAATATCTTCATCTTCTAAGACATACTGTCCAACACTATCAATCATTTCAGTTGCAAAAGTAACTGCTTGGTCATATAACTCCATTACTGAATAGTTATATTCTTCATTAGTTACTGGATGATACCAAGTATGTTTTTCTTTATTTAAAAAATCATATTTTTCGATGTGATTGAACATTGACATATCTTGGAAGAACATATCGTGTTTTTTATTAATTAAATCGAGAAATTTGAAAATAAGTTTTTTAATTCCTCTTTTATCTTTTACAAATCTTTTAATATTTTTTCTCATTTCAACCGTACTTATTAAATACATAACACCACCATTATCTTTATCATATACTTCCTTTAAGATATGGTCCCATATTTTCATAATTTCAAGTGATGGAGAATGAAGTGGGAAATATTTAGTGTTTAAATTCATCTTACGAGGTTTAATACCAGTATCTTCTTCTATTAGTACTGCGTCTATTGATCTTTCAAATTTAAGATGAAGTCCTCTCCAGTTATGAGTTCTTTTATCATCTTTTTTATAAACACCTACATGATTGTATACGTAAGGATGAATTTTAACATCAAGTGCATAATGACAAATAAATCCTACTAAAAATGAATAACTATCTACAGTTAAATTCTCTTTAACATAATTTGTCATAATCTTAAGTAGTAAATCAGTATCTTTACGATGCATTGCATCAGCGTATTTACGGTATTCCCGGTGATCTTTACTAAAAAAATTGTAGTAAAGAGGATCTGGACCTTGTGCAGCATTTGATACTATTTTTTTATTAAAATCATATTCAATATTTTTTATAACATCTTCTGCCATACGGCTATGCATATATATATCTGCCACAACTAATCCCTCTATTCTATATTATCCAAATATTCTTTAAAATATTTAGGTAACTCTGCTTCAAATTCCATATATTCTGAAGTAATAGGATGATCAAATCCTAAAACTCTAGCATGTAAAAATTGTCCATGCGTTGTATCAGTTTTTCTAGTTCCGTATTTTGGATCACCAACAAGTGGATATCCAATATATTTTAAATGAACTCTGATTTGATGTGTTCTCCCAGTTTCAAGTACACATTCAATTAATGTTTGTTTAGTAAATCTTTCAATAACAGTAAAGTTAGTAACTGCTTCTTTACCATTTTCAACACAAGCCATCTTTTGTCTATTTCTTGGATCTCTACCAATAGGTGCATTAATTCTACCTCTATTATGAGGTATTACACCTTCAACAAGCGCTGTATATTTTCTAGTAACAGTCTTAAGTCTTAACTGTTCACCTAAGTTTTCTACTGCTTTTTCAGATTTTGCGACTACAAGTAATCCACTAGTTTCTTTATCAATTCTATGAACAATACCAGGTCTAATTTCACCTTTAATAGCTTTTAAATCTTTAATATGATAAAGCAAAGCATTAACTAGCGTTCCATCCCAGTTACCTGCTCCTGGATGAACTACCATATTATAATCTTTATTAACAACAAGTAAATCATTATCTTGATAAACAATTTCTAAAGGAAGATTTTCGGGTTTTAAATCAATGATTCTTTCTTCCATTTCTTCAACTGTGATTAAATCTCCAGTCTTAACTTTATAATTCGCTTTAGTAGATACTTCGTTTACTAAAACAAAGTCTTCTTTAATCATAGCTTGAACTTTACTTCTTGATACTTCTAAGATTTCACTTAAAAACTTATCAATTCTCTCAAAGTTATTTACGGCTTCTATTTTTATTTCTTGCATTAATTAAGTCCTCCTTTAAAATGTCAAACGCAAAGATAGTAACACCCACAACAAGGGCTATATCTGCGACATTAAATGTTGGGAAATCGTACCCAAATATATAAAAATCTAAAAAGTCTACAACGTATCCAAATAATAGACGATCAATAAAATTACCAATTGCTCCTGCAATTAATAAAACTATTGAAAAAGAATATAGTTTTTTATTATCAAAATCAGCTTCTTTAATTAAATAATAAAATAACCCAAAAGCAAGAGCTGTGATAAGGAAGAAAATAAACATTTCTCCACCAAGTATTCCCCAAGCTCCTCCATCGTTACGATGTGATGAGATATAAAAGAAATCCTTTATCACTTCAATACTTTCAAACTGATTCATAGTGTTAGCTATAAGTTGTTTAGTAATTTGATCTAGTATAACTATTAAAGTTACACTAGCCAATAAAATATAATGTTTCTTTTTCATAAAAATGCACCTCTTTTAAATGTAATACAAATATATTAAATATCCAACCACAAAAGTAACTGAAATATCAATAACTGAGATTAATACTAATATATTATATAAAATTTTATAATTAATTTCCAATGCTTTGTTTTGATAATTTATTAATGTTTCAACAATTACTTTATTAGCAAAAAAACTTATTGAAATAACTACTATATAAAGCACCAGCAACAAGTATAACAAGTATGGAACATAAAGTACAATAATATTCGCAAATAATAATACAAATAATCCACTAGGTACTATAAAGAAAATAAACCCAGTTAAAAAACTTTTTACTATTTCAGAAACCGTATAGTAATTCCTTAATCTAATAATGTTTTTTTCTTTATTCATTATTATCACCATCCTCATAATTTAAAAGATAGTTAAGAGCGTCATCAAATGTATTAACTCCAACAATAATCATATCAGTATTTAAGGTATTATAAACTTCCATTGCATCATCATAATTACCACTCGCAAACGGAACAAAAAAGATATCAATATTATTCATATCAGATGTATAAATCTTTTGCTCGATACTACCAATACCACCAACAGTTCCATCGATATTAATAGTCCCAGTTCCACCTATTTTTAAGCCATGAGTTAAGTCAAAATCAGATAACTGATTATAGATATAAAGTGATTGAATAAGACCACCACTTGGCCCAGATGTAAGAGAATCAATAAGTCTATATTCAACTTCAGTACTTAATATATTAGAGAAGTTACTAATAGATATTCCAACACTACATAATTCATCAGTTACTTGATTTTTAGTAACTGTGAAATCTAGTGTTTCATCATCTCTTAAAATAGTAAATACTACAGTATCTAAACACTGTATTTCACTAACATTAATCGATATTCCATCTCGTTTAATATCTAAAATCTTATCCCCAATTTCTAATGTATCTTCATCTAAATAATTCCAAGTCAAATACACTGTTAAATACGTTTCATATTCTATTTGATAATTAGTATTTTCAATACCAATTATTAAACTTGTATAAAGTGAATCATCTTTCATTAAATAACTCATAACCTTTAAATCACTTACTACTAAATTATCATAATATTCAGGAAACTCTGTAACAAATACTTTTCTTTCAGCACTTCCAATTAAGTACTGAAGGTACGTAATTCCTTTTAAAGATATAACACTTGTAGTATGAAATGATCCTATTGCTTCATAGTCATTATTTACTACAATAAACTGATTTACATTATCGTTATACCCAGGAGCTGTTAGGTTATATTCAACCTTAAAAATACTTATAAACATAAGTGGTATAAAGAATAATAAAAAAACTATAATCAGTTTTTTATATTTTAAAAATGATAGTTTCATTATTTAACTGAAACTTTAATCATTTCCATTTGTCTATAAACAATTTTTGCACTGTCAAACATCTTTCTAGAAGCAATAAATGCTAATTCATCATGATATTTATCTTCTAAATATACTACTTCTTTTATTCCGCTTTGAATGATTAACTTAGCACATTCATTACATGGAAATAAAGTAACATATAATGTTGAGTTATCTAAACTAACAGTAGAATTCAATATCGCATTAGGTTCAGCATGTACAACATAAGGGTATTTAGAATCTAAAAAGTCATCACCGTTTTTCCAAGGAAATACATCATCTTCTACTCCATAAGGAAACCCATTATATCCTATTCCTACAATTCTTTTTTTATCATTTACAATACAAGCTCCAACTTGAGTTGAAGGGTCTTTAGAACGCATTGCGCTTAGTAATGCAACACCCATAAAGTATTTATCCCAAGAAATATAATCAGTTCTCTTCATCTTATTTTCCTCCTTGTGCTGTATATTCATTACTAATCCTACTAGCTAATTTACAGTTATTGTATACTAAAGCAATATTAGATTTTAAAGAATCTCCTTTTGTTAATTCAACAATCTTACCTAGTAAATAAGGAGTTTGTTCTTTACCTATAATTCCTAACTTATCCATTTCAATTATCGCATCATCAATTACTTTACCAATTACTTCATTATTCATTGAGAATTCTAAAGGAATCGGATTAGCTACTAAAACCCCACCGTTTAAATTAAGATCGTATTTAGTTTTTAAGACGTTTGCTATTTCACGAGGTGTATCTATTTTGAAGTTAACATCAAATTTAGATACTCTACTATAAAAAGCAGGTAACATCTTAGTTTGATATCCAATAACAGGGACACCTTTGGTTTCTAAGTATTCTAGTGTTAAACCTAAATCTAAAATAGATTTAACTCCAGCACACACTACTAAGACATTAGTAATTGCTAGTTCTTCAAGGTCAGCTGAGATATCAAAACTAGTTTCAGCTCCTCTATGAACCCCACCAATTCCACCTGTTGCAAACACTTTAATTCCAGCTAAACTCGATATATACATTGTAGCAGATACTGTAGTTGCTCCATCAATTTTATTAGCAACATTATAAGCTATATCTCTTCTTGATGTTTTCATAATACCTGTTCCTGTTTTACCTAGATAATCAAGTTCTTCACTTGTTAGTCCTATTTTTAACTTACCGTTTAAAATAGCGATAGTCGCTGGTATACTACCATTTTCTCTTACTATTTCTTCACAACGAATTGCTGTTTCAACATTTTTAGGATAAGGCATTCCATGTGATATTATTGTTGATTCTAATGCTACTATTGGTAATCCATTATCAATTGCATTTTGTACTTCTTTACTATATTCTATATAATTTTTCATAGTTTATTCACCTCTTCTATATTTAAAAGTTCACTAGTTGAGTTATTTGACGATAACGTAATATAAGCTACCTTAACTGCGAATTTAAGTTTTTCCATATCAGTTACACCTTTTAGCATTCCGTGGACATATCCACTAAGAAATGCATCACCTGCCCCTGTTGCATTAACGATATTATCGTGTTTAAGTGGTGTAATTACTTCTCTCTTCTCTTTTTTACTTAAAATAATGTCTTTATCTTGATTTGTAATTAAAAGCGTATTGGCGCCTTTTAAATGAAGTTCATCAATTTGATTTATAACCGCTGTTTCCATTGTTAATTCATTTAATTCAATTTGATTTAACTTAAGTACTGATATATAGCTTAAATGATTTTTAAGTTTAACAACTTTATGAGCTGAGACAGCATCCATTACTATTGTTTTATCTTGATATGTACTAAGTAAATAATGAAGTGTTTCTTCACTTAAATTATTATCAATAACAATCACATCAAACTTATTAATAAATTTCTTCTTAGTTTCAAAGAATTCTTTATTCAACTTATTAGTAATCTCCATATCATTCAATCCAATAAAGAGATCGTTATCTTTATCCATAACACCTAAATAGACACTATTAGATTCATTTTTTATTTTTAAAGATTCTGAAACATCAATACCCATTTCTTCTAAACTACGGTAAGCACTTAAAGAAAAATAATCATCTCCAAAAACCGTTATGAAATGAACATCATGTTCTAATCTACATAAATTTTCAGCTATATTTCTACCTACTCCACCAAAAGCTATATGAATCTTAGCTAGGTTAGAATCATGAAGACTGTAGTCACTATTAGACTTTGCGAATATATCAATATTCTGAGCACCTATTATTAAAACATCACTCATATAACTCACCTACTTTATATTTTTATAACTTTCTAAATCGACATGGCAGTAGCCATGTTTATTTTTGTTTAAATAATCTTGATGATACTCTTCAGCAATAAAGAATTCAAGATTGGTTTTTAGTTCAATAACAATAGCTTTTTGATATTCATTTTGTCTAATATTTATATAGCTATGAATAAAATCAAGCATCTCAGCACTATAGTTATAAATCCCAGTACGATACTGAATGCCTTTATCATTACCTTGTTTATTAATTAATGTTGGATCAATAATATTAAAAAGGTGATCTAGTAATTTCTTAAATGAAATTACATCTTCATCAAATTTAATATATACAGCTTCAGCGTGCCCACTTGCGTTACATACTTCTTCATAACTAGTCTGCCCTTCACCCGCAATATATCCAACCTCTGTGTTAGTTACACCCTCTAATTGTTTAAAATAAGCTTCTACTCCCCAAAAACATCCACCTGCGAATACGATTGATTTCATACGTTTATCCTCCAATATAATTTCTTTTATTAAAGCCGTTTTACTATCAGTATATAATTCTCTATCAATGTTGTTTAAATTAATTTTAAAAGTTTATATTATAGTTATTTTATTCTGAGTAATTTACTCAATAATTTTATTTATTATATAACTAGCCATTATAATACCTGCAGTAGCAGGTACAAAGCTATTTGATGAAGGATTACTTACTTCATTATCCACTTTAAATGGAACTTCCTTTGAATAGACAACTGGGACTTCACCATTTATTCTTAAGCTTCTTAATTTCTTTCTAATTACTTTCGCAATAGGATCATAACTAGTTTTAGATATTTCACTTATTTCAATTAATTCAGGATGAAGTTTATTTCCCATTCCCATTGATGAAATAATTGGAATATTATTACTTAATGCTTCTTTTATAATATCAATTTTAAATGTGACAGTATCAATTGCGTCACATACAAAATCTAATTTATGATTTAATATTTTAGATTTTGTATCTAGGTTATAAAACTCATGATACGTCGTTATCTTTAAATCAGGATTAATATCTAATAACCTTTCTTTCATCACTTCTACTTTAGGTTTCCCTACAGTACTACTTAACGCAATTATTTGACGGTTAACATTTGTTAGATCAACGACACTTTTATCAACTATAATTAATTCACCTATACCACTTCTTGCGAGTGTTTCACAAGCGTGTCCACCAACTCCACCAATACCTAATACTAAAACTGCGCTATTAGATAGTAGCTTAAATTTAGTATTTCCAATTTGTTCAATTGTTCTTTTAAATCTCATAATTGTGTCCTCTTAGAAAAATGACTACCAAGGCAGCCATTATCTTTTCATTAAGTTTATGTTAAAGTATTTTTGACCTACTGCGTACAGTAAGAGATAAGTAATTAAGAATAATGGAATAATAATATGTGGGACATAAAACTCTTTTCCACCTAAGTAAATAAAGAGTATCCCTGTACCAAGTATTCCAAAAGCTGAAATAATAATTAGCCATAGGAATTCTTTAGAATACGATGGCTTTAATTTTCTTTGAAAATGATCTCTAGTTATTAAAATAAATGTTAGTCCAACTATAAAAGTTAATGCTGCAATTATATCTGCAACCAAAATAATTCTATTTGCACTAGTTACTAAATGAAGATCAACAATATAAGCAAAAACAACTAGTATTGGCACTAATAATATACTAAAGGAATTAAATAGAATCAGGTTTATTTGGAATGAGTTATAAACTTTTTTTCTTTTCATTATGCTTTAGCTGCGGCAGGTGGTGCGTTGCCCTCATTGATTTTAATCAATTCTTTTTTCTCTTTATAAAATTCAATTAAAACTCTAATTGTAGCTGCAATAGGTGAAGCGAATATAACACCTAATGTTCCAAATAAACTTCCGAAGAATAAGATTGATACGATAATTATTAATGGGTGAATCGATAGTTGTCTACCCATAATGATTGGTTGGAATATATTCCCTTCAATAAATTGAAGTCCAACATTAACACCAACAACAAATAAAGGATTTACTCCTCCTGGTTGATCTCTAGTGATTACTGCGTAAATTACAACAGGAATCATTGCGATTATAGCACCAAAGTAAGGAATAATGTTAGTTACACCAACAATTAATCCAAAGATAAAGAAATATTTCAATCCGATTAATTTATAAATAATTGTAGCTACAGTACCAATTGCAACCATTAAGAATAATTGCCCACGTACATAAGCTCCAACTGTTTGATTTAAACGTGATCCAAGTTCACTTGTTCCTTTTTCATATTTAGTAGGAATAATTGAACGTAATGAATCATTTACTAGTTCGTAATCTAATAAGTAGAACAGTAACAAGATTGGTAAGATGAAGATAATTGTTATAATACTAAGCATTGTACTAGATACTTTTGATGATAAATTATCAGCAGCATCAGCGATAGTAGTTTCAACTAATCCTGAATCGTTAATAGTATCAGCTAACCAATCATAAACTTCTTGTCCAAAAATAAAATTAGTTTTGAATTCACCTTTGAAGTAATCAGAGATCGCATCATAATCGCCTCCTGGTTCAAAGAACTCAGCTACTTGATCTAAAACAAATGGAGTAATGTAGTAAAACATAAGTCCAATAACTACAGCTGTTGCGATATAAACAATAGTAACACTAAGACCACGTGGTCCTACTCCTCTTCGTTCTAGTAATTTGATTATTGGGTAGATAACAAGTGATATTAACCAAGCCAATGCAACAGGTACTAATACTGATCCAAAAGCACCTAATACTTTGTTCCAAACAGAACTAAATTGACTTGCCATAAATAAAACAGCTAAAAATAATAGAATAATACCTAATACTTTTAGGGCCTTGTTTAATGTTTTATCGCTAAGTAGTTTATTTTTTTCATCCATCTTCTCACGTCCTTCAACTCATTTAATTATATCATAAATATTATATATATAAAATTATTTAGTAGTTTTAATAGATAATTCAGTTAATTGTTCACTCGCAACTCTACTTGGCGCAGAAGTTAATAAACACTGTGCACTATTTGTTTTAGGGAATGCGACAACATCTCTAATATTTTCTGTGTGTACTAATAACATGATTAATCTGTCTAATCCAAAGGCAATTCCACCATGAGGAGGAGTTCCATATTTAAGAGCATCAATCAAAAAACCGAATTTTGCTTGTTGTTCTTCTTTACTAATTCCTAAGATATCAAATACTTGATTTTGAACAGCTTCTTTATGAATTCTAATACTTCCTCCACCAAGTTCTTGTCCCTGAACTACAAGGTCATAGCAATATGCAATTGCTTTAGATGGGTCAGTTTTTAATAATTCAACGTCTTCATCTTTAACCATTGTGAAAGGATGATGAAGACTGAAATATCTACTATGTTCTTCTTTATATTCAAACATTGGCCAATCAACTACCCATATAAAATCGTAATCTTCATTACTATATAAATTTTGTTCTTTAGCAATGTGATTTCTTAAATTACCTAGTGATTGATTAACAATACTTTCTTTATCACTAACTATTAATACTAAATCTCCATTTTCCATTTTAGCTTGTTCAATTATTTTAGCTTGTTGTTCTTCATTTAAGAACTTAATGATTCCTCCACCTAAAACTCCATCATTAAGTTTTAAGAAAGCAAGTCCTTTAGCTCTGTATTTCTTAACAAAATTAGTTAGTTTATCAATACCTTTTCTACTGTATAAATTAGCTCCATTTTTAACAGTAATAGACTTAACTATTCCACCATTATCAATGTTTGAAGTGAAAACTCCAAAGCTAGTCGTACTAGCAAATTCAGTAATATTAGTCAGATGCATATTGAATCTAGTATCTGGCTTATCTACACCATATTTATCCATAGCTTCTTTATAAGTAATTATTGGGAAAGCATCAGTTAAATCTACATTTTTTACTTTCTTCATAACATGTTTAATCATTCTTTCACTTATATCTAAAATCTCATCTTGACCCATAAAACTAGTCTCAATATCAATTTGTGTAAATTCAGGTTGTCTATCACTTCTTAAATCTTCATCTCTAAAGCACTTAGCAATTTGATAATATCTTTCAAATCCAGATACCATTAATAACTGTTTAAAGATTTGAGGTGATTGAGGTAAAGCATAAAACTCTCCACCGTTTATTCTAGAAGGTACTAAATAATCACGTGCCCCCTCAGGTGTACTCTTAGTTAAAATAGGTGTTTCAAATTCAATAAATGTCTCATTATTTAAGAATTCACGAACAGCAGTTGTTGCTTGATGTCTAACTAAAAACGTATTTTGCATTACTGGTCTTCTTAAATCTAAGTATCTATATTTTAGTCTTACTTCTTCTAAAGCATCAGTTTCATCCGCAATAATTAGCGGTGTAGTTGCAGCGTCATTCAAGATATTCATCTCAGATACTTCTACTTCAATATCACCTGTAGGTATATTCTTATTTTTCGAAGCTCTTTCAATTACTTTACCAGTTACTTCTAAAACATATTCATTTTTAATTTCTAATGTTTTAGCATATAAAGGTGAATCAGGATTAAAAGCTAGTTGTGTGATTCCATGGATATCGCGAAGATCAATAAATACTAATCCTCCTAAGTCTCTTTTTTTGGAAACCCACCCTTTTAATACAACACTTTGTCCAATATTATTTATATTTAATTCTCCGTTATTATTAGTTCTCTTCATCTTTCTATTCTCCTTTATTAGCAACTACAAGTTCCTGATTCGTTTTCACAATCTTCATCACAATCATGTTCTTCTTGTGCTGGATTCATTAATTCTGTAATTATATGATTGTATAGTTTATGTTTGTTTATTCTTACTTCCTGTTTAGTAATTTGGTCTTTAACATTAATCATTTCTTCTTCTTTTTCTTTTTCACCGTAAATTGCGATAAATCTAGCATTTAAAAAATCTGCTTGTTTAAATTTACCTTTCATTGCTTTATCTAAAAAGTCAATATCACTTGATAATCCACCAAGGCGACATCTATTTAATATAGCCATTCCGTCTTCTTTTTGTTCTTCTCCAAGGATCATTAAATATAAGTGTACAAACTTAGGATCCCCTTCAAAATTGATGCTTTCAAGAGCAAACATTAATCTTTCAAGTCCAAATGAGAATCCAACACCAGGAACATCAGGTCCACCTAAACTTTTAACCAAATTATTGTATCTTCCACCACCACAAATTGTATTTTGAGCACCTAAAGTTTCTAAGTTAGCGTTAACTTCAAATACTGTATGTGTGTAATAATCAAATCCTCTAACAAGATTTTTATCTATTACATAATTAATTCCCATACTATTTAAATATTTAACAACTCCATCAAAGTGTTGTTTAGATGTTTCATTTAAATAATCGACTGGCTTAGGTGCATTCTTAAGTAATTCAGTATCTTTATCTACTTTACAATCCAAAATACGAAGAGGATTCTTAATATATCTAGTTTGGCAGTCTTTACATAAAGTACCTATATCTTCTTTTAAATAGTTTATAAGTGCTTCTTTGTGTAAAGCTTTTGATTCTTCATCACCAATTGTATTTATATGAACTTCAACATCATTAATTTTTAATGCTTTTAAAATACTAACTGCGTAACTAATAATTTCTGCATCAAGCATTGGATTATTACTCCCAAACGCTTCAGCTCCAAACTGTACAAATTGACGATATCTTCCCTTTTGAGGGCGTTCATATCTAAACATGTTTCCAATATAATAAAGCTTCTGTACAGGCACTTTATCAGCATATAATTTATTTTCAATATAACTACGAACTACTCCCGCAGTTCCTTCGGGACGTAATGTATTACTACGTTTTCCTCGATCAATAAAATCATATGTTTCTTTAGATACAATATCAGTATCTTCACCAACACCACGGTGGAATAACTCTGTATTCTCAAAGATTGGTGTTCTAATTTCACTGTAGTTATATAACTTACTTACATTTCTTATAGTTCTTTCTAGACTTTGCCATTTACCTGTTTCACTTGGTAGTAAATCGTAAGTCCCTTTCATCTTTTGAAACATCAAATCACTCCTTTATAATAAAAAAATCGCCCTAAATCTAAGGGCGAAACAAATCCGCGGTACCACCTTAGTTCCTAGTACAACTAGGCCCTCATACTCTTAACGTGAGTAGTCGTCTTTTTCTACTATTTTCAAAAAAGCCCTCAAAAGTGTCTTCGTTAACCCTTAATGTAGATACTTTCACCAGCTGTATCTTTCTCTTTCCATTAGTTTTTTAACTACTTTTCTTTATCATTGGTTTACATTGTTGATTATACAGTTAAATGCCCTCATAGTCAACTTTAAAAGCTTGTTTAAATTCTTTAACCCAAGTTACTTTACCACCAAAATAATCTTCTTTTGTAATTGATGCAACTCCTTCATCAATTATTTCACCATCATAGTTTTTAAATTTGTTTCTTAAAATCCCTTCAAAAGTAAATTCTAATTTTTCACAAACCCTTTTACTACGCTCATTAAATAGAAAGTATCCGTATGCTAATCTACTAAGATGTAAAACCTCAAATCCGTAAATTATTACAGCTTTTGCTGCTTCAGTCATTATACCTTTATTCCAATAATTTGGACTAAGCACAAACCCAATTTCAGCTTTATACTCTTTATATGTATGAATTTCAATTGTACCAACCATTTTGTTATGTTCTTTATAATGGATAGCATAAATACCTGGTTGTCCATATTCACGTTTCTTTATAGCATATTTTATAAACTCATCAGTTTCATCTGTTGACACGTGAGGTTTCCACCCAGCATTAGGACCAACAAGTGGATTTGATGCATATTCAAAAATATCATCAATATCTAATAATGATATTTCTTTTAATATCAGTCTTTTTGTTTCTAGTCTTGGTAATAATAATTTATTCATAATATTACTCCTTTTTAAGCATTACCCATTTATCAACATCTTTAAATCCAAGTCTTTTATAAATGTTTCCTGCCTTAGGATTATCGTAAAATAAACATAAATATTTATTCTTTTCATCAAAATATTCTTTCATTAATTCTTTCATTAAAATAGTGGCAAGTCCTCTACCTCTAGCTTCTTTTAGTGTCGCTACTGCGACTACCATGGCGCTTTTTGTAGTTTCAGCAGTTGTTGCGACAGTTGATAGAATTTTACCATCTTCTTCAATAAATAAAGTAGACCCCATTTTTAAAGCTATTAATTGGCCTCTTACATAATCATCTTTTGTTTTCTTCTCATACCCAAATTCTTCTATTGTAGATAAGGTATCGTATAGTTTTTCACAATGTTCTTTAGTAGAAGCTTTAATTACTTCGTATTTGGTATTAGTGATTTCTTCTTCTAAAGTGTAAGCTTCACAAAAATACATTGGCTGAACTTTAAAGTCTTTGAAATAAGGAATTAGTTTATCAAAAATACTTTGTGCACCACTTAAGTATTTAAATTTATGATTCGCAAAAATATTTAGCCAATCTTCATTAAAAGTTCTACCATGAGCGTAAAAAATACTGTTTTCTCTATAAAATAACAATACAGCAACATAGTTGTTATCTTCATCAAATTCTCCATATAATGATTGGAAGTCTCTTCCAAATCCAAATGCTTCAACATCACCAATAATAAAAATATTTAGTGATCCTTCAACGTATAAATATTTTAGTAGTGAATCTCTATCTGATTCAATTAATTTTCTAATCATATTATCACTTGCTTTCAAGTATTATTGTGACAGGTCCATCATTAGTTAGACTTATATCCATATGCTTTCCAAAGGCTCCATTCAGCGTATTAATACTAAAGTCTTTTTTTAGAATTCTTGATAGTTCTAAGTATAATTCTAGAGCTTTTTTAGGTTCTAAAGCTTTAGTAAATGATGGTCTATTTCCCTTAGATGTATCACCATATAATGTGAATTGAGATATTGATAAAATCTCATAATTCATATCTAAAATACTCCTATTTAACTTGCCATCTTCATCTTCAAATATTCTTAAATTAGCTATCTTTTTAGCTATGTACTTTACTTCTTCTATTGAATCATTTTGCGTAAATCCTACTAGTAATAAGTAACCGTTATTAATGCTTGAAATTACTTTATTATCTACCGTGCAAGATGCTTCTTTAACTCTTTGAATTACTACTTTCATTACTTCATCATCCTCTCAATAGAGAAGACACCTTTTAGTTTTTGAAGGTTAAGTATTACAGTTTCTAAAACTTGTTTATTACCAAGGCTTAGTTTTAATTTAATAATCCCTTCTTGACGCTTATTAGTTGATGCAGCAACTTGATTAATCTTTGCTTTTGCTGCTGTGATAGTATTAATAATTTCGGCTAATACATTATCTCTATTAGAAACTATTAATTTAATATTTACGTTATACATTCTATGAGTATCATTACCCCAAAATACTTCGATATGTCTGTTTTTATCAAGTGCGGCTAAGTTATTGCATTTAGTTCTATGAACTGCGATACCGACACCTTTTGAAATGTATCCAGTAATTCTATCTCCAGGGATTGGAGTACAGCAGTTCGATAGCTTAATAGAAGGATTTTTAAGACCTTCAACAATTACATTAGATTCACTTTTTTGATCTATATAAACTGATTCATTTATTTTTTGAATAAGATCTTCTTCTGTATATTCAATACTTCCAACTAAGGCATTAACTGCGCTTCCTGGTGAAATGGTATTCTTCCCAATTTCATAGTATAAATCTTCAACAGTTTTAGCACCTTTTTTTCTAAATAATTTATTGACATTTTTATCATTTAAAGTAATTGAAGCATTTCTTGAATTAACTTCTCTAGTTAAATCTTCTTTACCCATTTCTACTAAAACATCTCTTCTTCTTTTGTTTAAGTAGTTTTTAATTTTTGATTTAGCGTTAGAAGTCTTAACTATTTTTAGCCAGTTATCATTAGGACCAAATGAATTAACACTTGTTTTCATATTAACGATATCACCTGTACTAAGTTCATATTCAAGAGGAACTATTTTACCATTAACTATTGCACCTACAGTTTTAATACCTACTTGCGTATGTATTCTAAATGCAAAATCAAGTGGAGTAGCTCCTTTTGGTAAATCTATAATATCTCCAGCTGGAGTAAAGACGTAAACATTAGAATGGAAAATATCATCTCTAAGTAAATTTAAAACATCAGAATCATTCTCAGATTCTTTAGTAAAGTTAATTAAATCCCCATACCATTTTAATTTCTTAGAAACTTCTTCAGTCATTTTTAAGTTTCCTTTACTTTCTTTGTAAGCCCAGTGAGCAGCAACACCGTATTCAGCAATACTATCCATCTCTTCATTCCTAATTTGAATCTCATATACTTTACCATTAGCAATAACAGATGTATGAAGTGACTGGTAAAGATTTGGCTTAGGCATTGCAATATAGTCTTTAAATCTATTTGGAATAGGTGTCCATTTACTATGAATTATACCAATAGTACGATAACAACTTTCAATATCATCAACAATAATTCTTAAAGCTAAAAGATCATAAATTTCATCAAACTCTTTTTGACGAGTTATCATTTTTTTATGAACAGAATAGATATTTTTAATACGTCCTTTTACATTACAAGCAACATTATTTTCTGTAAGTAAATATGCAATATTTGTTTGCATTAATTCTAAATCTGCTTCTCTATTTAGTTTAGTATCACTAATTAGTTTAGCAATCCTTTTAAATTTTGAAGGATTAATATATTTAAATGCCGTATCTTCAAGTTCTGCTTTCATGATATTCATCCCTAATCTGTGAGCTAAAGGTGCATAAATATCCATAGTTTCATTTGCGATACGTAATTGTTTTTCTTCTGGAAGTGAATCTAGTGTTCTCATGTTATTTAATCTATCAGCAAGCTTAACAATAACAACTCGAATGTCTTTTGCCATTGCAATCAACATTTTTTGATAGTTTTTAGCTTGTGCTTGTATCTTTGTAGATTCAAGCACTTTACCTTTGAATTTATATTGCCCTAACTTAGTTACACCTTCAGTTAAAAGAGCTACTTCTTCTCCAAACATATCTTTAACTTCTTCATATGAAGCTGAAGTATCTTCAATAACGTCATGAAGTAATCCTGCCATTATCGTAATTGGATCTGTATGTAACTCACTTAAAATGAAGGCAACATCGAGTGGGTGAACGATATAAGGATCACCTGATTTTCGAAATTGACCTTCATGTTTATTTAAGGCAAAGTTATAAGCATCTTGAATCATATCAAGATGCTCTTTTTTTGTTATATAAAGTTTAAGACTACTTTCTAGTTCTCTAAAACTAGGTGTTCTCATAAAAACCACCTTCTTATGTTAATAACTCATTAATGATAAAACTTTGTAGTTATCAATTTTATCTCTTCCTTTTAAGTCTACTAATTCAATTAAGAATGCAATACCAGCAACGATACCGCCAGATTTTTCTATTAACCCTATAGTAGCTTCAATAGTTCCACCTGTAGCTAATAAATCATCGATAATTAATACTTTTTGTCCTTTTTTAATATCACCTTTATGTAAACAAAGAGTATTAGATCCATATTCTAAATCATAACTATATGAAATAACTTCTCTAGGTAATTTATTTGGTTTTCTTACTGGAATAAATCCAATTCCTAGTTGTGTAGCAACAGGACATCCAAAAATAAATCCTCTAGCATCAGGACCAACAATAATATCTGCCCCTATTTCATTAGTAAAATTAACAAATTGTTGAGTAGCATAGTGGAATGCTTTTCCATCTGCGATTAATGGTGTGATATCTTTGAATTGAATTCCTTGGATTGGGAAATCTGGTACATTTGCAATGTAATCTTTTAAATTCATAATCTAATCCTCCATATTTTTATATATTATTTACTATTATATCAAAAGATATAATGTTTTAATCCTTTTTTATATTAATTAACTATATAATCTTCAATTAAAATTTGTATTTTTGATTTTCCTCTAAATGAATTAATATCTAAACGTCCTATTAAAGCCACATTTGATCTATTAGTGATTTTTGTGTACATATTTTTATTATTAAAAAATATTGCTTCACAATTACTATTAATAATTATTTTTGTATGTTGTCCGGTAATTAAGTACTTTCCTTTTACCTTCACATCATCAAATAAGAATAAACAGTCTTTTAAATCATATCGATCTAAATTCATTACTTGTTTAATATCTAATTTGTAAATATCAATAGCTCCTTCAACTTCAGTTATGTCTTTCCTAACTGCGCTTGGTACAAGTTGATTAAATCTATTTTTAAACTCATCTAAGTATTCTTTTTTAAATTCTAGTCCTGCGGCGTTACGATGTCCTCCGTGTCTTATAAGTATATCGCTTATTTCACCTAAAATATATATAACATCAACACCATTGTAACTACGGATACTTCCTTTGTACGTATATTCTTCTTCTTTTAATACAACACTTACTTTAGAAAATTCATTAGCTAACCTTGAAGCAACTATCCCAATAACACCTTCATGCATTTTAGGTGAATGAATAATTAAACTTGGTTTGTCTTCTTCAAGTAAATTTAAAGCTTCTTCATATAATATTTTTGTAAGCTTTTTTCTTTTGTTGTTATTTTCTTCAATTTCACTTAAATATTTTGAAGCATCGAGTTTTTCAGTTGATTCAAAAAGTTGAACAGCAAGCTTAGCAGACTTCATTCTACCGCAAGCATTTATTCTAGGTGCTATTTTGAACTGAATATCAGCTACACTAGGTCTTTCTAAATTCAAGAAGTTGATAAGTGAAGCGAATCCTAAGTTATCAGAATTAGCCATTTTTTTAAGTCCTAAGTTAACAATAGCTCTATTCTCATCTATAAGAGGCATCATATCAGCAACTGTGCCTAAAGCAACAATATCGATATATTCCATGCTATCATCACCAATTAAAGCTTGAATTAATTTAAATGCTACACCAACACCAGCAAGTGGTTTAAATGGATACTCAGATAATCCAGTATGAATTATTGAAAATGCATCTGGAAGTTCATTTTCCATTTCATGATGATCAGTAATAATTAATTCAACATTATTGTCTTTTAAGATTTTTGCTTCCTTAACAGACTTGATTCCGTTGTCAACTGTAATAACTAAATTATAACCTTCATTTATAATGTCATATGCCTTTGAAACACTTAACCCATATCCATCAATAAATCTATTTGGAATGTCATAACTGACACTACCACCTAAGTTTTTTATTGTTTGATAAAGAATATAAGTACTAGTAATTCCATCAACATCATAGTCTCCATATATTAATATTAGTTCTTTGTTTTTAATTGCATTCATAATACGGTCAACTGTTTTATTCATATCTTTTAAAAGGTATGGATCATTAAATGAAGTTTCATCTAAATTGAATAATTTGATATAGTTATCGACTCCTCGAGAACGATAAATTCCCTCGACCAGTTTGTTTTGGTCTAAAGAAGTGTTTTTTATTTTCCATCTATTCATGGACCTCTCCTAACCTTAAGAGCGTATTGACCACCCTTACATTTTATTTGGAGCGCTAACTCCTACTAAATTTAAAGCGATTTTAAGTATAGTTTTAGTAGCTTTTAACAATGCTAAACGTTCCATAGTGTTTGTATGGTCAGCAGTAATTACCTGCTCATCATTATAGAAACTATGGAATGCTGAAGCTAAACTATTAATGTAATTTGTTACTTTATGAGGTGCTCTTTGAATTGCAGATTGTCTTAATGCATCTTCAAAATTAGCAAGTAATGAAATTAGTTCAAATGCTTTATCACTTGATAAAGTTGTGAATGTTGTTGGTAGATCATCAACATTAAATCCTTTTGATTTAGCGGTGTTAAAAATACTATTTATTCTAGCATGAGCATATTGAACATAGTAAACAGGATTCTCATTAGTTTGTTTTAAGGCAAGATCTAAATCTAAATCCATATGTGTATTTAAACTTCTCATTGCGAAGAAATATCTTATAGGATCTACTCCTACTTCATCAATTAAATCTCTTAAAGTTATGGCCTTACCACTTCTTTTCGACATTTTAACTTCTTCACCGTTTTGTAGAACTTTAACCATTTGTAATATTTCAATTTCTAAAATACCAGATTTTCCTCCTACCATTTCAAGTGCTGCTGTTATTCTATCAATATATCCATGGTGATCACCACCCAAGATATCAATAAGCATTGTGTATCCTCTTTCAAGTTTATTCTTATGATAAGCAATATCTGGAGTTACATATGTATAAGTACCATCACTTTTCACAATAACTCTATCTTTTTCATCATTATAATTGCTTGTCTTAAGCCATAAAGCACCTTCAAATTCGTAAGTGAAATTATTTTCTTTCAAAAATTCAACAGTTTTAGCAACTAAGTTATTCTCATATAATGTTTTTTCACTAAACCAAACATCAAATTCAACTCCAAAATCTTTTAAATCCTTAATAAGTTCATTAAGTAAGTTTTGAACTCCATTTTCTTTAAAGAATTCAAATGCATTTTTGTTATTAACAAACTTAGTTCCAAATTCATCAAAAAATCTTTTAGCTGATTCAATAATTTCAGGACCATGATATCCATCTTTTGGCATCTCAGTAGGAATACCACAAATTTCTAAATATCTTGCTTGAATACTTAAAGCTAGATTATTAATTTGATTTCCTGCATCATTTACATAATACTCTCTAGTAACATCATATCCAGCTTTTTTCATAATTCTACTTAAAGAATCCCCAGCTGAAGCGCCTCTTGCGTGTCCTATATGTAAGCTACCAGTAGGATTAACACTTACATATTCTATATTTAAGCGTTCTCCCTTACCTAAATCTAAAGTACCATATTCTTCTCCTTGACTATTAATATCATTTATAATCTCAGTTAAAAAAGCTTTATCTAAGTAAATATTAATAAATCCAGGATTAGCAACTTTAATCTCACTAACAAAAACTTCTGTCTTATCAAATTTCTCTACTATTTCTTCAGCAATTTTAAAAGGAGCCTTTCTAGCAATTCTTGCAAGTTTCATTGCAATATTAGAAGAGTAATCTCCATTTGATTTATCTTTAGGAGATTCAAGTTCAATTTGAAGCCCCTCTTCAAAATACCCTAACTCAATTAGTGTATTTTTAAATTCATCTTTAATTTTAAGTTTTAATTCTTGTAATTTCATAATGCACCTCTATTTATTAAATTTCAAACTAATATCCATTGCTTTATAAGAATGTGTCAAAGCACCAACACTTATAAAATCAACACCAGTTTCTGCTACACCTTTAATTCTATTCAAAACCATATTTCCACTTGCTTCTAAAAGTTTCCCTTTATTTGAAGTTACACATTTTTCCATTAATTCATTTGTCATATTATCAAGCATATCGATATCGCAATCTGTTTCAATCGCTTCTAAAAACTGTGTATAATCTTCAACTTCTACTTCGATTTTTATTGAGTGGTCAATTTTTGATTTAATTATCTCTACAGCTTTTGTTATCGAACCTGCAGCTTTAATATGATTATCCTTTATCATTACTTGATCACTTAAACTATATCTATGATTTATTCCGCCACCATGAACAACAGCCATTTTTTCTAAAATCCTTAAGTTTGGAGTGGTCTTTCTAGTATCTAAAATCTTAGTATCTAAATTCCCGACCTCTTTAACAAATTCACTTGTTAAAGTAGCAACTCCGCACATTCTTTGAAAGAGATTTAATGCCACTCTTTCTCCTTTTAATATCGACCTAGATTTACCGCTAATTATAGCAATTACATTTCCCAAATCTACATTCTTTCCATCACCGTTTATCACCTTGAAATAGACGTCTTTATCTACTAATTCAAAGACTCTACGCATGACTTCAACACCACTAATAATCCCTGGTTCCTTAGCAATAAAAACACCCTCACTAACTTCACTACTAAATAGATTATCTGTAGTAACATCAATAGTAGGGATGTCTTCTTTCAAAGCATTCAAAATAATATTATCAATTGTTTTATTCATAATAATCACCTATAAATTTAGATCTAGTTGTTCGTAAACAACTTTCTTATTTTTTGATTCAAATAGCTTAATCCATTTGGCACTTCTACCTTTACCTAATGGTCGAATTTTTTCTTCATCTCTTAGTCTCTTTAAAGTACGATTTATTGTTGAATCAGAGATGTAAGGATGCGCAATTCTTATATCATCTTTACTAAATACGTCATCAAGTTTATGGATAGTATTTTCAACATTATTCGACTTATTTAAATGAGCATCAAATTCATGATCTCTAATTAGTAAATTAATTTTATTGTATGCTTGTAAAGAAACATTAATTACAAATCTATGGAAAGGAAGTAACTGACTAAAGCCTTCTACCCAGTTATAAGATGCATTTCTTAACACTCTATAAAACTCATCTTTATTCTCGTTTAATAGCTCCATGAAGCTAATAAATTCAAAAGCCTCATAAGAATTTGTAATCAATAATATATATAAAAGAAGAATTCCAATTTCTTCATTTTTTTCTATAAAAGGAGCAATATTAATAAAATCGACAAAGAAATTAATTGCAATATATGATATCTCATATTTATTATCACTAGTAATTGAATGATATAAAGAAATGATTTGATCTAAGTCTTCTCTTTTAGAAGTAAGTTTACCATTATATAGATTAATTTTATTTGATTTCTTTTCAGTTTTTTTGAATCCTAATTTATTTTCATTTAGGACGTCTTTATATAAGAAATTAAGCAAATCAAAAACTTCATTTGTCATAAGCTCAAATGTAGAAGTTTCTTTGTGTATTTTTATAAATACTTTTTTTAAATTCAGAATAAATTTTTCATCTTTATTTTTAGGTAAAATGTCTTTATAAATCAAAGATTTTAATCTTGTTTCACTAACATTTAACTCTAAAAATTTAACAAAATAGTAAGTATCATTGTTTATGGTTTGACGCACCATAACTTGATAATCTGAATTTAATGCCTCATGATTATAATCATTCATACCTATGGATTTATAGATATTAATATAAGCCATTATAATGTCATGAGGGACCTGCGTTCTATTAATATTTGTTAAACAATTCATCGCAATCACCTCAAACATACCATTTATATACTTTATTTTACTACATTTAGCGAAAAATACAATTAATTTGTTCCTTTATTATGCTCATTTAGAAAAAAAATGAATATGTTTAAAGAAAAAAGCAGCAAAAGCTGCTTTTTATTCAAATAATTTTTGTTGAATTAGGTCTGTATTTATCTCTTTTTCATAATCACTTATTGGAGAAATAGTATCATCTATTTCTAGTTCTTCTATATTCATAAATAGTGGTTTTCCGAATCTTGGTTTAACAAATGATTTACCATTACCTGTTTTATCTGTTTTTACGTCAAATGCACTTATTAGAACTCTTGTTTTTGTTGTATTTATAGAAATAATAGCTCTATTTTTATATTGTGTAGCATTCATTAAACATAAATCAGTAATTAAGAATGGATTAGATTTAACTATTTTATATATTTGAACACCTTTGTTAGTACGTTTCTTCTTAGGAATATCAGATATATTAACACGTTTTATCGTTCCTCTATGTGTAAGAATTAATAGATCATTATACTCCTTAAGTACAATTCCTGATGAAAGTTTTTGTTTTGGAGGCAAGTTCATACCTTTAACTCCTTTTGCAGTAGTACTTGTTATAGGTACTTCAGACATGTTCATTCTAAGGCCAAGACCTTTGCTAGAAACGATCAAAACTTCGGCATCTAATGAATCGGTCAAGTCTATACCAACAACTTCATCATTTTTATTTAAGTTAATAGCTTTTATAGTTTTTGAGTATCTACTAACATTAAATTCTTCTAGTTTAGTTAACTTAATTAGGTTAGATTTAGTAGTAAAGAATAAGTGAATATCTGCATTAAAATCAGTAACGTGTACAATTTTAATAAAAATTTCATCTTCTTCTAGTTGAACAATGTTATTAATATGTGTTCCTAATTCTTTCCATTTATAATCAGGCACTTCAAATACCGGAAGATAAATATAGTTACCTTTATTAGTAAATATAAGTATCGTATCTAGTGTTGAAACCTCATTAACAAACAACATAGAATCATTATCTTTAAGTCCTGGTTTATCAGTAGCTTTGTATGACCTTGGAGTAGATTTTTTAACATAACCTTCTCTAGTGATTCCAAGAAATACTTGTTCGTTAGTTACTAGTTCTTCTTTTGAAATAGTAATTTTTTCTATTTCAGTCTCTATTTCTGATCTTCTTGGTGTAGCTAAAATTTTAATCATGCTATGTAATTCTTCTTTAACTACTCTTTGTAGATCTTCTTCATTGTGCAATATCTTATTTAATTCATCAATTGTGATGTTTAGATTTTCATTTTCTTTTTGTAGAGCACCTATATCAGTATTTGATAGTCTATATAGTTGTAAAGTAACAATTGCTTCTGATTGTTCTTCAGTAAATTTATATTTTCTAATTAATTTTGATTTAGCATCTTTTTTGTCCTTTGAAGCTCTAATTAAAGCGATAACATCATCTAGGACATCCATCATTTTAATAATACCATCAACAATGTGCAATCTTTTTTGTGCCTTTCTTAGTTGATAATTAGATCTATTAGTTACTACTATCTTTTGGTGTAATATATATGCATCAATTATTTTAAACATACCACTTAAAACAGGTCTTTTATTGATAATCGAAACCATATTATAATTGTATGATTTAGATAAATCTGTTTTTTTATGTAAAAAGTTTAATATGAAATCAGCATCTGCGTCTTTTTTAATATCAATTACAATTCTTAATCCATCTCTATCTGATTCATCTCTTACTTCAGCAATACCTTCTACCTTTTTCTTGATTCTAATGTCATCCATTTTACGAACAAGCGTAGCTTTATTAACTTCATAAGGTAATTCAGTTATAATAATTGATTTATCTTCGATATATGCTTTTGATTTTATTATAATTCGACCTCTACCAGTATCAAGTGCTTGTCTAATTTGATCTTTTCCTTGTACTATTGCACCTGATGGGAAGTCTGGTCCTTTAACAATTTTCATTAAATCGTCAATTGTCATTTCTGGATCATCAATTCTTCTAATTACTGCTTTAATAATTTCTCTTAAATTATGTGGAGGAATTTCAGTAGCATATCCAGCTGAAATACCAGTTGCTCCATTAACTAATAAGTTTGGATATCTAGCAGGTAAAACTGTAGGTTCATATTCTTCATCATCAAAGTTAGGAACAAAATCTACTGTTCTTTTATCAATATCCTTTAGTAAATATTCACTCATTTTACTCATTCGTGCTTCAGTATATCGCATAGCAGCGGCACTATCTCCATCAATTGAACCATTATTACCATGCATATCAATAAGTGGATTTCTTATTTTCCATGTTTGTGAAAGTCTTACCATAGCATCATAAATAGAAGTATCTCCATGAGGATGATACTTACCAATAACGTCTCCAACTATACGTGCAGACTTTTTATATGGTTTATCACTAAACATTCCTAGTTTATACATTGAATAAAGTATTCTTCTTTGTACAGGTTTAAGACCATCTCTAACATCAGGTAATGCACGGTCTTGAATAATATATTTAGAATATCTACCAAATCTATCGCCAACGATATCTTCTAAATTTTCTACAATTATCTTTTGGTTTACGTAATCTTCTATTTCTTCAAGTACTTTTCTCTTAGCCATCTTTAGTCCTCAATTACAAAGTTGTCTTCAGTACTGAATTCAACATTATTTTCAATCCAGTCACGTCTTGGTTCAACTTTATCTCCCATAAGTATCGTAATTCGCTGGTCGGCATCAGCTAAATCTTCTATATTTACTTGAATAAGTGTTCTTGTTTTAGGATCCATTGTTGTTTCCCACAACTGAGTAGCATTCATTTCTCCTAAACCTTTAAATCTTTGAATATTATAGTTTTTATGTGGAGCTGTTAAAGTAGTTAACTCTTCATCACTCCAAGCATATTCAATAATTGTTTTATTTCTGATTCTTCTAGTAACTTTGTAAAGAGGTGGTAAAGCAATATATACTTTATTTGCCTCTACTAATTCTCTCATGTATCTAAAGAAGAATGTAAGTAATAATACTTGGATGTGAGCACCATCGGTATCAGCATCTGTCATAATGATTACTTTATCATAATTACATTTTGTTATATCAAAATCAGGACCAAGTCCTGCACCAATTGTATGAATGATTGTGTTTACTTCTTCATTTTTTAATACATCTTCTATCTTAGCTTTTTCTGTATTAATAACTTTACCTCTTAATGGTAAAATAGCTTGGAACCTTCTATCACGGCCTTGTTTAGCACTTCCACCAGCACTATCACCTTCGACTAAGTATAATTCATTTCGACTAGGGTCTTTTCTTTGAGCAGGTGATAGCTTTCCAGAAAGGTTAGTTTCAATCTTACTTTTTTTCTTTTCAAGCCTAGCTTCTTCTCTTGCACGTCTTGCAGCATCTCTTGCCATTGAGGCTTTTAATGCTCTTTCAATTAAGGTGAATGTTAAGTTATTATTCTCTTCTAAAAAATACGTCATTTTCTCAGATACAACTTGTTCAACAGCACTTCTTGCATCAGGAGTTCCTAATTTATTTTTAGTTTGGCCTTCAAATTGAAGTAAATTTTCGGGTATTCTTATAGATAGAACTGTAGTAAGTCCTTCTCTAATATCTGCACCTTCTAATTTTTTTCCATTTTTTACAAGTCCAACTTTAGCTCCATATTCATTAAATAATTTAGTTAAAGCAGATTTGTATCCCGTTTCATGAGTACCACCATCTTTAGTACGAACATTATTTACGAATGAAACTAATTGATCTGAATAAGATTTTGTAAATTGAAATGCAACTTCAACTTCAATATCTAGTGCTGTTCCTTCTAAAATTTTTGTTTCATGAACTACTAATTTATTAGAATCTATAAAATCAACATATGAGATAATACCATCTTTATAAAAATATTCATCTCTTGTCTTTGATCTCTCGTCAATTAGGATAACTCGTAATCCTTTAAGTAAAAAGGCACTTTCTCTCAAGCGCTCAGTTAAAGCATTATAGCTGAATACAGTAGTAGTAAAAATCTCAGACATTGGTCTAAACCAAACTGTAGTCCCAGTTTCTTTAGTTTCCCCAATAACTTTTAATTTTGATACTTTTTGTCCACCTTCAGTAAACTTAATATTGTATGTTTTACCATCTCTATGAACAGTAACATCAACAAACTCACTTAAGGCATTAACAACACTTGCACCAACACCATGTAATCCACCAGAAACTTTGTATCCACCAGCTTGTCCAAATTTACCACCAGCATGTAATTTTGTATAGATAATTTCAATTGCGCTTTTACCAGTTTTATGCATTCCTACTGGTACACCTCTACCGTTATCTGAAACAACAATACTATTATCTTCTTTTACAGTAACAGTTATTTCAGTTCCGTAACCTGCAAGTACTTCATCAATTGCATTATCTACAATTTCCCATACTAAATGATGAAGCCCTCTAGAATCAGTACTTCCGATATACATACCGGGTCTTTTTCTAACAGCTTCTAGTTCTTCAAGGATTTGAATTGATTCCTCATTATACGTATTTAATAAATCTTCTGCCATAAAAACACATCCCATCTTGTAACTACTTTTACTATTATATCAAAATGAAATTGATTTTTATAGTGAAATTTTAAATTTCTTATGTTATAATTCAGTAAGAATACAATATTTGGAGTGATTTTTATGAATTTTCAATACATACTATTAGTAATTGCATACCTTATAGGATCGATACCTTTTTCAGTTATTTTCGGAAAATCAATTAAGGGAATTGATGTTAGAAAACACGGTTCTGGAAATCCTGGAGGAACAAATTCCTTACGATTTTTAGGAAAAAAAGTTGGAGCTCTAATTATCTTTTTTGATGTATTAAAAGGAGCAATAATTGTTCTCCTAGTCCGCTTTGAAGTCTTCGGAGACATTCCTTTACTTCACGAGCTTGCTTATGGATTTGCAGCTTCATTTGGCCATGCATTCTCTCCATTTATTAAATTTAAAGGTGGAAAAGCTGTTGGAACTACTGCTGGTGCTTATGCAGCTTACAATTTATACTATTTACCAATTGGAGTAGTTGTTTTTCTGATAGTTCTTAAATCAACCAAGTTTGTTAGTGTCGGTTCAACAAGCGTTGCAATTTTAATTGTTGTTTTTGCTTTAGTTGCTCAAGATTATTATATGTTATTCTATGCAAGTTCATCAATGATATTAATAATATATAGACACAAATCAAATTATAAAAATATTTTAAATAAAATTGAACCAAAAGTTACTTGGATATAAAAAAAGTGAGTGAAAACTCACTTTTTATATTTTCTAGTCTCATCAGATACCATTTCTAAATAATTTTCTACATATGGTTCCCAAAATTCAACTACTTTTCCAAGAATATCTTCAATTTGAGAAAACTTACCATAACTATATTCTTGTATTTCACTAATAACTTTTACATTCTTTTTCTTAAGATTAATCATAAACTCTTCTAAATTATCAACAGTGAAATTTAAAATTGGTTCAGCATCACTTTTTCGATTGAAAGTAATGTGAGTTAATACATTAGGTTCTAAGAAACTCAAACCGTAATCAGATACAGTTACATCTAAAATTTCATGATACCATTTAGTCAATTTTTTATGATCATCATCAAGTTTTAAGAATATTCCACCAATGCCAGTTATCTTTGCCATACTATCACCTCTACTTATATAATACCATATTAAAAAAAGAATACCTAAAAAGTAGGTATTCTTTTATAT
>JAUVDP010000051.1 GCA_030595255.1 Mycoplasmatota bacterium
ATCAAGATTAAATGGATTATCATATTCAAAATTAATCAATGGATTAAGTAAAGCAAACGTAGAAGTTAACCGTAAGATGTTAGCTGATATCGCAGTAACTGATCCAGCTGGATTTACTGCAATTGTAGAAATCGCTAAAAAGGGTTTAGCTGGAGAAACAATTCCTGCACCTGTTAAAGCGACACCTGCTAAAAAAGCAGCACCAGTAAAAAAAGAAGCTGTTAAAAAAGTAGCTCCAGCAAAAAAAGCAGCACCAGTTAAAGAAGAAGTTGCTAAAGAAGAATTAGTAGACTTATCTAAATTAACTGTAGCAGCTTTAAAAGCATTAGCTAAAGAAAAAGGTCTTACAGGATACACTTCTTTAAAAAAAGCTGAATTAATTGAAGCATTAAAATAAGCAGTTCAACTGCTTTTTTTATGCTATAGATTATGATATAATGAAACGGGTGAAAAATATGATGAAAAATATAATAGAAAATATCAAATTTGACTTATACTTAGTGCTTCTCGCAGTACTAACCTTTTTGAGTTATTTAGGATATTTAACAGATTATATTATACCCTTATTCGTTATTGTAGGACTATTTGCCATCTTCACAAGAAAGAAAGTAATTTATATATTACCGATAATATTTTTTGTTCAAATGGCATTTAATGATTTATCAGATGATAAGAGTTTAATTACGCTATATAGTTTCTTTGTAGGAGCACTTGTTGTAATTGATTTTATATATAATCGTAAGTTTGTAAGACTAGGAGTAATGACAATTCCTTTAGGTATATTCTCAATACTCGCAGTTATTACAGCGGTTAATAGCCCTGATTTATTTACTACATTCGAAGGATGGCTACAAATTACTATTGTTTTAGTAGTTTATTTATACTTAGTAAATACAATTGATGATGATGAAATAAACTTCAGTCATATTGCTAAGATATTTATGTATATAAGTTTCTTAGTAACAGTTGAAATGCTTTATTTTGTAGTAAGTCATGACTTAGAACCAATTGTTGTTATTAGAAGTAGAATAATTGATTTAGGCGGGAAAAACCTAAACTTAATTATCTATACAAACATCTTAGCTATACCATTAATGGGATACGTAGTTTTAAAAGCTAAAGTAAAATTACCATATATGTTAATAGCTTTAATTAGTGCTACAGGAATTCTTTTAACACTTTCAAGATCTTCAATATTTACTTTAGCAGTTTATATTGTGGTATTAGTACCTGTTATTCTATATTTAGAAAAAAACAGATTAAGTTTAATTATTCAAGGGTTTATTTTCTTCTTAATAATAGCAATAGGTCTTTCCTTCTTAGAACAACAAGATATAGTAAGTGATTATTTTAATACTTTATTTGCTAGAGACTTTGGAGACTATGATAATAGATTTGATGTCTGGCTTATAGCTTGGGAGAAATTTAAAGAGTTTCCTATATTTGGTAGTGGAGGTTTATATACTTCAAGGTACTTTATGCAAGATACTGGTATAATAAGTTACCACAATATTTTTGCACAAGCATCAACACTTGGTATATTAGGAATTGGAGCACTAATTTATACATTTTATATTAAAACTAAAATGATTATTTCTAGAAATTCAGATTTTATCTGGTTTGCACTAATTTTAATTTATATTACAGCATTCGTAAATGGAATGTTACAACCTATGTATTTTAATAGTGCATATATGAACTACATATTTATAATTATTGCAAGTATTGAAGTGTATTCAAACACTAAAAAACAGGACAACAAAGACGGAAAAGAGGACAATTAGTCCTCTTTTATTATTTGTTAATGGTTTGACTTTTAAATGTTGTAAGTATATAATTAATGTATCCTAGATGATTGGAAATCACTCACCCGCGACCCCAACTTATTTTAAAAGGGGCCAAGGTTTATATTATGTGTTGTGCCTTGTTTTTTGAGGAAACCTACGATATGAGCAAGAGGCCACCACTGTGGTAGAACAGAGGTTCTGCAATGAGTGGTTTCCAAACATTTAGGATATTTTTATTTTATCATTATTATAAAAAATAAAATAATGGTAAAATAAGTAACGGGGTGATTACTTTGGCAGATTTTTTTACTTACACAAGTCACTATAGAACAGGGGTCTATCATGACTTAAACACTTTTGAATGGCTCTTTCCAATATTTGTGCTATTTGTACTAATATATTTTCTTTTTAAATATAAAGATACTTTTAAAAATAATAAATTGTTAGATAAACGTCTTAGAATTAGTATTGGGTTAGCTTTTACAATACTTTACTTAAGCCACTATCTCTTAAGATATGCGATTTATGGATATGATACATTAATACTCCCATTTCAGTTATGTAGTATTAGTATGTTCTTAGCAATTATCTTGATTTTTACAAGAAATAGAACAATTTATACATTTGTTTTATTTACAGGAGTAGCTGGAGGGCTTATTAGTTTGTTTGTACCAATAATTGGATATGATTCAAACTATTATCGATATTATCAATATATGCTCGCTCATGGTATACTTATCATAACACCTTTATACTTTTTGGCGGTTTATGGATTTTATCCGAGTAAAAGAGAAACTATATATGCATATATAATGGCACAAGTTGCTGCTAAGTTTATGTTGGTATTTAATTATTTTATGGGAACTGATTTTATGTTTTTATTCTTAGATCCTAATAAAGCAAATAAGTTTCCAATAATTAATGACTTTGGAGGAATACCTCTATACTTAATTTGGATAGAATTAGTTACAATTATTTGGTTTGTACTTGCTTATTTAGGAATTACTTTTCTTAAAAATAAAAGAAATTGATATAATGAATTATTAGAAGGAGGATTATTTATGAAAGCTATTAAGAATTATGGATGGTTATTAAAAGTTACTGGTGCAGCGCTTATTTTAGGGCTTGCGATATTTTTGGAAATCTCACCGGATGGTGAAGACATTGTTAGTATATTTATAGGATTTGCAATTGTTATGTTTAGTATTGTTAGATTAGTGCCTTTTGTTAGAACACAAAAAAGTGATTTAATAAAAACAATTAATATTATTGAAATTACAATTGATTTTGCTCTTGGACTTGCACTTATATTAATTCCATTAGTACTAACAGATGGATTTGGAGATAGTCATTTATTTGGTTACTTCCTAGGAAGTTATTTACTTCTTCGTGGTGTTATTCATTTCTATAGTGTTGGATCTCATTACGAAAAAAGCGATTTACCGTTATTTATATTCCACATATTAGCAATAGTAGTAGGAACAATATTGTTTTACGAAACAGCATTTGATCTTGCTATATTAATTCATCTTATACTTGTACTAAGTATAGCAAGTGGTGGATATTTAGGATATGATGGATACAATGGATATAATGCTTATCGTCGCCAAAAAACATTAACTATGCCTGCATCTGATGATGTAGCGGATGTTCCTGTGAAGGAAAAAGTTGTTCCAATTATGGATGAAGTTGAACCTGAACAAGATCAAATAGTTAGTTAATAATTACAAAAGTAAAAAGCCAATTTAATTGGCTTTTTTATACGAAAATAATATTTAAAAAGGTTTTTACAACACTCTTTATAAACTGACCTATTGTACAACAATTATTAGTAATGAATATAGTACTCGTTCATTAAAGTTATTCCACCATAAGCATTTATAACGTTATACCCATATTGTGTTAAAATATTTGTAAGGTAGTAACTTCGCTGACCAGTATGGCATAGTATATAATATTCTTGATCTTTTTTCAATATATCTTTAAAATTATTTAATACTACTTGCATTGGAATATTTATTGTTCCAGGAACACTAGTAATATCAATTTCAAACTGTTCTCTAATATCAATGATGACAATGTTTTTCTCTTTCATAAGACTTTGTATTGATTTTGCATTTATATGTTTTAATCCATCATTTAAACTTATCATAAGATTCACCTCATTTGTTTCTTATTATATTATATAATATCTTTTGACAATTTTCATATATTATGTATAATTATTTTGTATACTAATTATATTGGAGGTCATCTACATGGTAAAAGAAATGTGTTACAAATTAAATAAGAGTAGTATGCTTTATAAACGTTTAATGTCTAAGCATTTAGAAAGACTAAACATAACTTATTCTCAACTAATGGTTTTAAGAGTTGCTAATCAAGAACCTGGGATTACAGCTAAAGAAATCTTAATGCAAATGGATACAGATAAAGCAACATTATCTGGTGTATTAGCTAGACTTGAGAGAGATAACTATATTTATAGAGTAAAAAACGAAAAAGATAAAAGAATTCAAAACATCTTTGTTAGTGAAGGAAGCGAGAGACTTTGTACAGAAGTATCAGTTATAGAAAGAGCTTGTATTAGCGATTTAATTGATGGTATTTCAGATACAGAAGCAGAAAACTTCTTATCTATTTTAGATCGTTTTATTGCTAATCAAGTAGCGAAAATAGACGAAGACTTTTAAATTTTAACCTCCAAAGCAATATCTATTGATTTTGGAGGTTTTTTTAATTGAAAATATGTTATAATCATATTATAAATCAATACTTTAGGAGGAGCAAAAATGGGTATTTTAAAAGAAATGTCAATGTTAAATGGTATTCCTGGTAATGAAAGACAAGTAAGACACTACATGAATGAAAAAATGAAAGATATTTCTGAAGTTAGTTTTGATAACTTAGGAAGTATTATTGCAAAAAAAGTAGGAAATCCTGATGGACCTAGAATTATGGTAGCAGGACATATGGATGAAGTTGGATTTATGGTAACTACAATTACTAAAGAAGGATATGTTAAATTTACTCCAGCAGGTGGTTGGTGGAGTCAAGTAATGCTTGCTCAACAAATGGTTATTACTACATGTGATAACAAAGAGATAAGAGCAGTTATTGGAGCGAAAGCACCTCATATTTTAACGGTTGAAGAAAGAGCTAAACCTGTGGATATGGATAAGATGTATTTAGATTTAGGTGTTGAAAATAAAGAAGAAGCAGAAAAACTAGGAATTAAACCTGGTGATATGATTACTCCATTTATTAAAGCTATTGAAATGAGTAATAAGAAATATTTACTTGGAAAAGCTTGGGATAATCGCGTAGGTTGTGCCGCAGCTATCGAAGTACTACAAAATATTCAAGATAAAAAACATGATAATATATATTATGGTGTTGGAACTGTTCAAGAAGAAGTTGGGCTTCGTGGAGCTAAAACAAGTTCACATAAAATTCAACCTGATATCGGTATAGCATTAGACACAACAATTGCTTTTGATTTTCCTGGTGGAAATAAAAATACTGTTCTTGGTAAAGGTGTAGGAATTATGTTTAAAGATAGTTCTATGATTGGTCATAAAGGCCTTCGTGATTATGTTGTAGGATTATGCGAAAAAGAAAATATTCCTTACCAATTAACATTCTTAGAACGTGGTGGAACTGATGGTGGATCAATTCATATGTCACACATAGGTGCCCCATCAATCGCATTTTGTTTACCTGTTAGATATTTACATTCACATACATCAATTGTTCATCAAGATGATTATGATGCAATGGTAAAAATTGTTACTTTATTAGTAGAATCTCTTGATAGAGAAATAGTAAATAAAATTACATATCAATAAATAAAAAAGGCCTAAGAAGGCCTTTTTATCCTTTTTGGAGGTGAATACATGAGAGTTATAGCTGGAATGCATAGATCAAGAATATTAAAAGAAGTAGATAGTGATAATACAAGATCTACTAAAGACAAAGTTAAGGAACAAATATTTAATAGTATTGGTCCTTATTTTGAAGGATTATCTATTTTGGATTTATTTGCTGGTAGTGGATCTTTAGGAATAGAAGCTATTAGTAGAGGTGTAGATAAAGCTGTTTTTGTAGATAACTCAAAAACTGCGATTAATATAATTACTGATAATATTCTAACTCTTAAGATTCAGAATAAATCAGAAATAATTCATTCGTTATATATTGATTATCTTAATAACACAAACGAAGAGTTTGATCTAATATTTTTAGATCCTCCTTATGAGTTAGAAGAGATAGATGAGATGATTTCAATAATTAGTAAAAAGAAGTTATTAAGCAAAAATGGAATAATTATTTGTTTGTATAGTAAAAAAACTTCTATAAAAGAAAGTAATAATGATATAATAGAATATAAACAGAAGATTTCAGGAATTACAAAAATATCATTTATGAAATGGGGAATATAATATGAAAGTTGCAGTATACCCAGGTAGTTTTGATCCGATAACTTATGGTCATATGGATATAGCTAAAAGAGCTTTAAAAGTTTTTGATAGATTAATTATCCTTATTAGTATTAATCCTAATAAGAAAACTATGTTTACTCCAGAAGAGAGAGTAGAGATGGTTAAAGAAGCACTTAAGCCATGTATTGATAAAATAGAAGTTGTTATATCTAATGATCTTTCAGTTAAAGCAACAAAAATATTAGGTGCAACTCATTTAATTAGGGGATTAAGAGCTATGACTGATTTTGAATATGAGTTTCAATTAACTCATACTAACCGTGTTTTAGAAAAAGAGATTGATAGTGTATTCTTTATGACTGATAATAAGTACTCGTTTTTATCTAGTACTACAGTAAAAGAAATTGCTTTATTTAAAGGTGAATTAGGACCTTTTGTACCAGACTTTATAGAGAAAATAATAAAAGAAAAACTTAATTACTAAAGTTTTTCTTTTTTTGTTTATTTATAATAGTAGAGATAAAATGGCTTAGATTAATTAGACGTTTATATAAAAAACGCTGTTATTTGTAAAAAAGAATGATATATAAGAGTATTTTTGTTTTCTTTTATTTATAAAAATGTTAATATAGTGATAGGTGATAATATGGACGAAAGAGAAAAAATATTTTCTGAATTAAGAAAACAAAATATCAGAATAACGAAACAAAGAAGAGCAATTATTGATGTGCTAGAGGGAAATCATTTAACTATCCAAGATATTTATACCGAGCTTCGTAAAAGGGGATATAATAACTTAGGAACAGTTTATAATAATATTGATTTTCTAATTGAGCATAAAATAGTAGCTCAAATTTTTATTAATGGGAAAAAACATTATGATTTAACAATTGATGAAAAAAGTCATAGTGCTGACTCACACATCCATGTTACTTGTAAGGTAAATAATAATATTATAGAACTTAATGATTCTAAGATTTTTGACTTGATTAAAAGTCAAGATACATTTAAGAATTTCACAATTACTAAGTTGCAATTAGTTGTTGAAGGTGTTTGTGATCATTATGAAAAAGATACATGTAAAAAAGATAATGCGTGCTTTATTAAGGCGTTAGGACAAGGTAGATAATTAGTAATTATTTCCACTTTGTAAAACTATCTAAAAAAATTACAAATTTGTTGTAATTTTTTTTTGTTTACTTTATAATTCGGTATAGGAGTGATAATTATGAATATAACTGATTTAAACAAGAAAGAAGTAGCTAAAATTATTTCTCTTAGCGACATAGATAAATTATTTACTAAAAGATTGATGGATTTAGGGATATATGAGAGCGCAACTGTGGTGATGTTAAACAAATTGTCTTCTAATAGATTATATATTATTGAAGTTGATGATGTTGAAATTTGTTTAAGGAAAGAAGACGCAGAAAAAATTGAGGTGAAAAAATGATATATTTACTCGCCGGTAATCCGAATGTAGGAAAAAGTACATTTTTTAACTTTATGACTCAATCTCATGTTCATGTTGGTAATTATAGTGGTGTTACAGTTGAAAAAAGAGTTCATCATGTAAAACATTATGAAGGTGCTAACTTGGTTGATTTACCAGGGACATATAACGTTTCTCCATCTAGTCAAGATGAAGGAATAGTTACATATTCACTGTTGAATGAATCATATAACGGAGTTGTTAATATTATTGATTCAACTCACTTAAGACGTAATTTACACTTAACTGTACAATTGTTAGAGTTAGGTGTTCCTAGTATGCTTGTATTTAATTTAAAGGATGCTCTTAAGAATAATGGGTATGTAATAGATATTGATAAAGTAAAAGATAGATTAAAAGTTAATGCGATAAGCATTAGTGCTAGAGATAGACAAAATGAAGATCAAAAACAAATAGCTTCTGAAATGCAAAATCTAAGAATAACAAAAGCATTAGAATTAGATTATGATCCTATTATTAAATGGGGATTACAAAGAATTCATGATTTACTTAGATATGATGTTATTCAAGTTAAGAAAAAATGGCTTGCTTTACAAATTTTAGAAGGTAATGAAGGAACCTTTAAATTTTTAGATTTAGTAAAAGAAGAAAAAATAAGAGAAGTTGTTAAAGAGGTAGAAGATAGAATTATTGAAGCTAAAGTTGCTTTTAGCTTAAAAGGAGCTATCTTTAATACTAGAAGAGAGTTTATTAATAATCTTGTTGAAGAATGTTTAATTAAAGTAGAAGAAAAAGAACATTCAAAATACTTTAATCAAAAGATAGATCGAATTATTACACATCCTAAGTTTGGTATACCGATTTTCTTCATAATAATGTTAGCTATTTATCAAGTAAGTTTTGGAACTTTCCTAGGTGTAGGTAATTTTTTAACTACTTACTTCGAAATTGGATGGAATGATTACTTAGTTTATTATTTAGGACAAGCTTTAGAGTTTCTAGGCTTAACAGGGTTTATGTACGGCCTATTAATTGACGGTATAATGGGTGGTATTGGTGGTATACTAGTATTTTTACCTCAAATAATAGTTCTATTCTTTATGCTCGCAGTACTTGAAGGTACAGGATATATGGCACGTGTTGCTATAGTTATGGATAGATTTTTAAGTAAATTTGGATTTAATGGTAAAAGTATTGTACCAATAATTACTGGATTTGGATGTACTGTTCCAGCAATTATGGCTACAAGAACAATCGCAGATAAAAAAGAAAGAATTTTAACAATTCTTACTATTCCTTTTATAAGTTGTAGTGCAAGACTTCCTATTTATGGGATATTCACATCATTATTCTTTGATGAATATAGAGCAATTATTATATTAGGATTATACTTATTAGGTATTATGGTAACTTTATTAAGTGCTAAATTCCTTAATCTAACTTACTTCAGAGGTAGTGGAAGTAAGTTCTTACTTGAGGTTCCACCTTATAGAATTCCACAACTACGTACTATTACTTATCAAGCTTTAGAAAAAGCTAAAAGATTTGTTAAAAAAGCAGGAACATTTATATTAGTAGGATCTATGATTTTGTGGTTACTAAGTAATATAGGAATGGATGGTATTAATATTAATCCTGAAGAAAGTTTCTTAAGTAATATTGCTGGATTTATTGCTCCTATCTTTAATCCATTAGGATTTGGAGATTGGCAGGCAACATCAAGTTTAATTAGTGGAGTATTAGCTAAAGAAGTAGTAGTTTCAAGTTTAAATATCTTATATGTTGGTGATATAGCAGCAGGATTTACAACTTTATCAGCATTAACATATATTGTATTTGCAAGTTTATATGTACCTTGTATTGCTACTATTGCTACAATTAAAAGTGAAACAGGATCATTAAAATGGACAGTATTTAGTGTTATTTATCCATTTGTAATAGCTTATTTAGTGGCACTTTCTGTAAATTTAATATTTGGTATATTTTTATAATTAAAAACACCTTTATACTATAAGTTAAAGGTGTTTTATTATGGCGAAAAACGCTAATAAAGAGTTTCATTTATACCTTAAAATATGATATAATATCACTAGCAAAGTGATGTGAGAAGATGAATAGAAGAAATTACAGAAGTTTTATTATTGTTGTTAGTTATCTAATGCTTTTAAGAATAGTACTTAATTTTACTGTTGGCATTAGTATTTTTAATTTTGGAATGCTTTTTGATCTTATATTAACAGCATTTTGGATTGGTGCTTTTGCATTTTTTATTAAAAAAACTAGAAATCAAAGAATATATTATATAGCTGTTGTAGTTATCGCTAGTATCTTTGTTATTGGAGATAGTATCTATTATGACTTTTTTGATGTAATCAGCTCCAGGAGCAGTTTTGGTGGGTTTAATCGTTTAGCAGAAGGTAACACATTAGAATATAATTTACAAATACCTTTAGCTGCTTATATAGTATTACCTTTACTTGGTGGAGTTATTTATCTTCTAGTAATAAAAAGTGAAAGAGATATTTTTCATATAAAAGATTTTGGAATAATAATACTTATATTTTTACTTCAAATAGTATTATTCTTAGTTTGGGGTAGTTATAACTTTGATACACGTAATGAATACTACAGAAGTGATGCTTATTTATTTGAAACAATGTATGATCGCACATTATTTAGTGAAAAATATGGATATTATAATTATCATATATTAGATATTACTAGATTAAAGGCTTCGATAGATGAGGAAGAGTTTTACAAAGATATAAATGCTTATTTCGAAGATAAAACAACACATGAAACTAATGATTTTAGTGATGTATATGCTGGATATAACGTCATATCTATTTTAGGAGAAACTTTGGAAACTAGATTTATTGATCCTATACTTACTCCTAACTTATATATGATGAAAAATGAAGGATATAGCTTTGATAACTACTATACAACTGTATTTCAGCAAGGTGCAACATGTAATAGTGAGTTTATGAGCTTAACAGGGTTAAATGCTATAGCATCAAATGATTGGATTAATAATGTATGTGATTCATATAGTGAAAATACATTTACTTACGCACTTCCTAATCAACTAGAATCTATTGGATATAATACTTATTACTTCCATAGTGGATATGAATGGTTTTATAACCGTCAAATTATCACTCCACAGTATGGATTTACAACAGTTAAATTCCAAGAGGATTTATATAAACAGGGATATGATGATTTTGATGATAAATATGATACACAAATGCTTTATTTCTTTGATGAGTACGTGAATTATGATGAACCATTCTTTATTAATCTATTAACTTATTCAATGCATGGGGCATATAATCAGGAAGAGTTCTATAAATACTATGATATCGTAGAAGAAGCACACCCTGGTGAAACACTTGATGGTGAGATTATTAATTATATGGCTAAACTAGTTGAATTTGATAATATGATTGGTCTTATATTAGATGAACTTGAGGAAAACGGACAATTAGATAATACATTGTTTGTTATTTATCCTGATCATCATCCATATATGATGACTAAAGAAACATATTTTGATTATATTGATGTTGAACTTGATTCTCATGAATTTATGAGACAAGATTTAATAATATATGCGACAAATATGACTGGTAATATTGTATCAATGACTGGATCCACTTTGGATATTGCACCTACAATTTTAAATTTAATTGATAGTTCACTAAATTTTAACTACTTTACAGGCGTCGATTTGTTAAGTAATCAAGATAATTACGTACTATTTAGTGACTTAACTATTACTGATGGATATAACTACTTGTTCTTAAACCAAGAATTGGTTGGTAATGGTAATGACTTAGCCATTTTGGAGGTTGCTTTAGAAGAAAAAATTAATGAGTTAGAACTCCAAAAGAAGGCTTTAATTATCGATTATTTTAAGAAGTTAAAAGAAAATCAGTAATAGAGTAAAAAAAAGTTTAAAAAAATAGCACAATACCCTTTACAATTTAATGGCGTTATTATATAATAAATAACGCTGAAATGTTTCGGTAGCTCAGCTGGATAGAGCAACGCCCTTCTAAGGCGTCGGCCGGGGGTTCGAATCCCTCCCGGAATGCCATTGAACAGCATAAGTAAGTCTTTTATGACTTGCTTTTTTTATATAATTATACCATATTTTTCGTGTAGGGCGACGCTTTATCTCTTCCATGTGATTCTAAATTGTCTTAAAATACTCATCGTGTAAGAATTCTTTGTCTAAATGTAAGTATTTTTGTGTGGTGATTAAAGATGAATGGCCCAAGATAAGTCTTAATGATTCTAAGTCTCCACCTCGTTTT
>JAUVDP010000022.1 GCA_030595255.1 Mycoplasmatota bacterium
TGCTGAAGGACGTTTAACTTTAGCTGATGCTGTATGGTTTGCTCAACAACAAGGAGCTAAAAAAGTTATTGATACTGCTACTTTAACAGGAGCAATGGTTGCAGCACTTGGACATGAGTTTACTGGAGCTTTTACTAATGACACTGATTATTATAAGAAATTCTATAAAGCTAGTAAAAAAGCTAAAGAACAAGTATGGCAAATGCCAATTTCTAAAGGATATAAGAAACTTATAGAAAGTAAAGTTGCAGATATTAAAAACACTGGTGGACGTCTTGCTGGAGCAAGTACAGCTGCACAGTTTATCGCAGAGTTTATCGAAAAAGATACTAAATGGATTCATTTAGATATCGCAGGAACTGCATCTAATGAAAAGAAAGAAGCTACTGGAGTAATGGTTAAAACATTTACTGAATTATTCTGTTAATAGTAAAAAGGATTCCAAATTTAGTGTTACACTAAAAATGGAATCCTTTTTTTATCAAATATGTTCAAGAAAACTCCCTCTTCAAGAATGATGAGAACGTTGTAAGTGGGGGAGTATTCACAAGTTTTCTTTAATATCTTTAACTAGAGTCATAAAGTATTCCTCACTAAATTTACCATAATTATTAACTGTAGATAATTCCATACCATCATTTTCATATCGTGGAACTAAGTGAATATGGAAGTGAAAAACGCTTTGTAAAGGCTTTTCATTATTACTTATGATGTTTATTCCTATTGGATTAAACGCAGTTTTTAAAGCCTTTGCAATTTTTGGAACGACCTTGAAAATATTTTCTGCCATTCCTTCTGTTAAATCATATACGTTCTTTATATGTTCTTTAGGAATAATTAAAGTATGTCCTTTAGTTCCTTGTGTAATATCTAGAAAAGCAAAAACATTTTCATCTTCATAAACTTTATAAGAAGGGATTTTCCCTTCTATTATCTTGCAAAAAATACAATCCATTAGTTATTCCTCCTCTATTCTTTTTATTACTCTAAATACATCATTCATATCTGCTAACATAAAATCAGGATTTACTTCCATTAAATGAGCACTACCTTTCAAACTCCAAGCAACTCCACCACTATATATTCCTGCGTTTTTACCTGCTAAAATATCACCTTGATTATCACCTATCATTATTGCTTTATTTACACTAGGGAAACGGCTTAGTGCTGTGTCTATAGGCTCTCTATTCGGTTTTGGATTTTCGACATCATCAAGAGCAATAAACACACTAAAATAGTCGTCTAAATTATAGTGAGTAAAACTTGGCCATGCTGCCTCTTTAAATTTTGAAGTAACAATACCTAAGTTATATCCACTTTTATGTAGTTTTTTAATTGTGTCTATAACTCCAGGGTATATTTCAAAATTACCAAACTCATATTCTACATAATATTCTCTATATGATTCAATCATAGCTTGAATAGTAAAAGGATCATTAGTATATTCACTAAAGGTATCATGTAAAGTTGGACCTATAAATGTCATTATTTTTTCTCGAGTTAATGGTAGTCCTGGAAAATGAGTTTCAAATGTTGATTGGAAACTATCAATAATAATTTCATTTGTGTTTATTAATGTACCATCTAAATCAAATAATATTGTATCTATCTTTTTCATAAAATCACCTAAAACTATTTTACCATATTTTGAAAAAATTCAATAACAATGTAAAAAGAATTGAATTTTTTATAAAATGATGTAGAATATATATCGGTTAGGAGTGATGTAATGTCTAATATTATAAACGATTTAAAAGCAAAAATCACTGGTAAAGCGCTAAAAATAGTATTTCCAGAGTCTAATGACATTAGAATTTTAGAAGCAGCAGAGAAACTTTCAAAAGAAGGTTTAGTTAAACCAATATTAATTGGAGACCCCAAAAAAATATCAAAAGAATATGATCTTACTGGATGTACAATCATTAATCCATATGATTGTGAAATATATGATGAAATGGTTGAATCATATGTTGATAGAAGAAATGGGAAAGCAACTATAGAAACTGCAAAAGAGTTAATGCTTGACATAAACTATTTTGGTACTATGCTTGTATATATGGGACATGCAGATGGCTTAGTTAGTGGGGCTACTCGCTCTACAGGAGAAACAGTAAGACCCGCTTTAAAAATTATTAAAACAAAACCAGGAATTTCAAGAACATTTGGATATTTCTTAATGGTTAGAGACGAATATAAATTTATTTTTGGTGATTGTGCAATCAACGGAAACCCGACAGCTGAGATGTTAGCAGAGTTTGCAGTAGAATCAGCAAAAGCTGCAGAAATGTTTGGGATAGATCCTAGAGTAGCGTTATTATCATTCTCAACAAATGGGAGCGCAGATACAAAAGAATCAAGAAAAGTTAAATTAGCTACTAAATTAGCTAAAGAAAAGAATTCAGGATACATAATTGATGGAGAAATGCAATTTGATGCGGCATTTGTAGAAAGTGTTGGATTAAAAAAATATCCAGGAAGTAAAGTAGCTGGGCAAGCAAACACATTTATTTTCCCAGATTTAAATTCCGGAAATATAGGATATAAAATTGCACAAAGATTAGGTAATTTTGATGCAATGGGTCCTATTCTTGCTGGATTAAATAGTCCTGTTAATGATTTATCAAGAGGATGTAGTTCAGAAGATGTATATAAGACAGCTATAATAACCGCTTCTCAAGTACTATTAAACTAAAAAAGCTGATTTTCAGCTTTTTTTAATTACATAATAGATACAACAAATATATGGTATAATGTTTATCTAGTGAAAAGAGGGGTATTATGAAAAGATGTTTAGTAATTTATAACCCAGTAAGTGGAAAAAAGAACTTTGTTAATCATCTTGATTACGTAGTTAAAAGACTTGAAGACTCGGGATATAATACTTCTGTTATAGCAACAGAGAGACCAAGACATGCAATTTCAATTGCAAAAGAAGCGTGTTTAAGTAAAGTTGATCTTTTAGTTGTTTCAGGTGGAGATGGAACAATACATGAGTGTATTAATGGAATTGCAGTTTGTAAATTTAACCCGATAATAGGTTATATTCCATCAGGAACCGCTTGTGATTTTGCGAGCACTTTAAGAATTCCTAAAAAAGTAGATAAAGCTATGGATATTATATTAAGTGGTGAAACTGTAAAAATGGATATAGCTAAAAGTAATAGTGGTTATTTTTTATATGTTAATGCAATTGGTACTTATGTAGATATTTCTTATGTTACAGATTCTAAATTAAAAAAATATTTAGGGTACTTTGCATATTTAATCACAGGACTAAAAGAATTCTTTACAATTCCGATGATGAAAACTAAAATAGAGCATGATAACGGGATTTTAAGAGGATACTTTTCTTTAATTATGGTTATTAATTCAAGAAAAGTAGCTGGATTTAATATAATTAATAAACCAGTATTAGATGATGGTTTAGTTGATTTAGTTGCCTATAGATATATACCATTATTTAACAACTTAATATACTTTATATCGTTTATATTAGGGCCTAAACTACTACCAGCAGTTTATAGGATACAAACATCAAAACTTAAAATTTATACAGATCATCACCATAAATGGAATACAGATGGTGAAGAATCAAATTCTGGTAATTTAAATATAGAAGTTCAAAAACAAGCTATTCAAGTTATTGTTAAACCAAACGTTAAGAATAGGTATTTTAAGGAGCAGTAATAATGGAAAATAAAATGTTATCTAAATATCAAATAAAAGAGGTTGTGGTGGTTGAAGGCTATCATGACCTCGCCAAATTAAAAGCAATATATGAAACAATAGATATATATATCACAAACGGAAGCGAAATATCAGTTGAGACACTTAAAGAATTAAAGTTATTAAATGAAAAAAGAGGATTGATTTTATTCTTAGATCCAGACTATCAAGGAGAGAGGATAAGAAGAATAATTAACGACTATGTTGGAGAGACAAAACATGCCTTTCTAAAGAAGAAAGATTGTATAAGTAAAAATAAGAAAAAAGTAGGAATTGAACATGCAAAAAGAGATATAATTATCAAAGGTTTAACATCATTTTATATGTCATCAAATTCTACTACAACTAACATAGAATTCGAGGATTTATATAGGTTAAGATTGATAGGAAACAGTAATTCAAAAGCACTTAGAAAACAACTAGGTGAAGATTTAGGAATAGGACTAAACAACGGTAAAACCCTGTTAAAAAAACTTAATATGTTTAATATAAGTATAGAACAAATTAGAGATATTTTAGGAAGTGATTAAATGAAAAAAATAGGTACTATAAACAAGACAAAAGAAGCTATTGAAAAGAATAAATTCCATATAAAAAAGAAGTTTGGGCAAAACTTTTTAGTGGATCAAAACATCTTACAAAAAATAGTTGAAATACCTACTATAAATAAGGACACTTTAGTAATAGAAATTGGTCCAGGATTAGGTAGTTTAACAGAATACCTTTTAGAGAAATCACTACATGTTTTAGCTTATGAAATAGATAGCGAGTTAGTTAGAATATTATCAGAAACTTTCCAAGAGGATAACCTATCAATTATAGGTGAGGACTTCCTAAAAAGAGATGTTGATAATGATATAAAAACATTAAATATTAAGTATAAAAGTGTAGTTGTTGTAGCTAACTTACCTTACTATATAACTACACCAATTATCCTTAAAATTATTGAAGAATCTAAACTAATTAAAGAGTTAGTTGTAATGACTCAATTAGAAGTTGCTAGAAGACTAACCTCTAAACCTAGTACTAAGGATTATAACTCTTTAAGTGTTGCGATTCAGTATAAAACAAAAGCTGAAATAGCCATGAAAGTGCCAAAAAATGTATTTATCCCTGCACCAAATGTGGATAGTGCCATTGTAAAATTAGAAATATTAGATGATGTGTTATTGAAACCAAAATCTGAAGAACACTTTTATAACTTAGTAAGATCTTCATTTAAACAACGTAGAAAGACGTTAGTTAATAATTTACATGTGAGATATGGTGAAGAAAAAATAAATTTAATATCTTATTTAGAGAATCTTGATTTAAATGGACAAATAAGAGCTGAAAACTTAAGTGTAAGAGATTTTATAAGATTAAGTGATTATTTATATTCAAAAAGTATAAAGTAAAACAAGCAAGGATATTCCTTGTTTTTTTATTTTTATAAATATGGTAAAATACATATGTGAGGTGAGTAATGTGATTAAAGAAAAAGCCTATGCAAAAATAAATTTATTCCTAAACGTTGTAAATAAGCGGTTTGATGGTTATCATGACTTAGAAATGGTTATGGCTTCTATCGAACTACATGATTTACTTTCTTTTACTAAGGATCCATCAGGAAATATTACTATAACATCAGATATGGAAATAACAGCAAAACAAGAAGATAATATTGTGTATAAGATAGCGTTATTCCTTCAAGAAGAGTTCCAAGTTAACGAAGGTGCTGAAATTCATATTATTAAAAATATTCCTATAGCGGCGGGACTTGCTGGGGGTAGTGCTGATGCTGCTGCTACTTTTAGAGGATTAAATAGATTGTGGAAATTAAATCTTAGTTTAGACGATATGGCTAAGCTAGGAATAAATTTTGGGGCAGATATTCCGTTTTGTATATATAATAAATTGTGTATAGCAAGAGGAAAGGGAGAGGAAATACTTTTTCTTAAAAAGAAACTTAAAATCCCTGTATTATTAGTAAATCCAAATATAAAAATAAGTACTAAAGAAGTATTTAGCAAAGTTGTTGAAGAAGAACTTAAAGAAATAAAGATAAGCAATATGTCATCCGCTATTTATAATAAAAATTATGAGTTAATGGCAAGAGAACTCCACAATTCATTAGAAAAAATAGCTTTTGAAATGGAGCCGAAAATAAAAGAAATTAAATACCAAATGATAGATTTAGGATTAGATGGAGCGTTGATGAGTGGCTCTGGAGCTACTGTTTTCGGGATTTCTAAAAATAAAGAAAAACTAAAATATGTATTGGAAATAATGAAGAAAGACTATTTTAAATTACTTACTAAAATTAGATAATAGTTCGATTTTTGAATTTTATTTGTAACAGTTAAATACATATGTTATAATTAACCTAGTAGGAAAACGAGAAAAATGCGAGGTGGTAAAATGAATATTACAGACGTTAGAGTTAAAAAATTCAATGGACAAAATCGATTAAAAGCTATTGCCGCAATAACTATTGACGAATGTTTTGTTGTTCACGAATTACGCATTATCGATGGAAAAGAGGGACTATTTGTTGCTATGCCAAGCAGAAAAATGCCTAATGGAGAGTTTAAGGATGTAGCTCATCCTATTAATCAAGAAACTCGAAATAAAATCGAGAGTGTAGTAATTGAGGCCTATAACCTATTGGGAGAAGAATAAAAACATAATAAATGTAACTTTTTTAGTGAAAGTTGCATTTTATTTTTGCATTTTATATTATATAATGGTAATGTAGTATCGGTTTTAATAAATATATCTTGGAGGTACATTTAAAAATGGCTGTATTAGATGGACACAAAGTTAAATTATTTAGCTTGAGCGCAAATAAGAAACTTGCTGAAGAAATATCGGAATATAGCGGTATTCCACTTAGTAAAATAGATTTAAGTAGATTTGCCGATGGTGAAATTGGAATTAATCTAGCAGAAACTGTTAGAGGGCACCATATATTCTTAGTTCAACCAACACACGAACCTGTTAATGAGAACATTATGGAATTATTAATTACAATTGATGCAATGAAAAGAGCATCAGCAAAAACAATTAATATTATAATGCCTTATTACGGTTACTCTAGACAAGATCGTAAATCTAAATCAAGACAACCGATTTCCGCTAAATTAGTAGCTAACTTAATTGAAGTTGCAGGAGCAACCAGAGTATTTGCTATGGATCTACATGCTGCTCAAATTCAAGGATTTTTCGATATCCCTATCGACAATTTTAGAGCTATGCCTATTTTAGTTGAATATTTTAAAGAAAAAAACTTAAATGAAGAAGATTTAGTAATAGTTTCTCCAGACCACGGTGGAGCTGTTAGAGCAAGAAATATGGGTGAAAGTATGAATGCACCTATAGCTATTATTGATAAAAGAAGACCTAAACCAAATGTATCTGAAGTAATGGGTATAGTTGGAGATGTAAAAGGAAAAACAGCTATAATCATAGATGATATGATTGATACAGCTGGGACAATAACAGCTGCTTCAAAAGCACTTATGGATGCTGGAGCTAAAGAAGTATATGCATGTTGTACACATCCGCTACTTTCTAAACCGGCAATTGATAGAATAAATAACTCGCCATTGAAAGAAGTTGTATGTACAAATACCATTCAACTTCCACTACATAAGAAATCACCTAAAATAGTACAACTAAGCGTTGCTAAGTTATTTGCTAAAGGGTTATTAAACGTTGTTTATGACAGACCTCTTAGTAGTCTATTTATATACAGAGGTAAAGATTTAAAATAAGTTAAATATAAAGTAGATTCTTCCTAAAGAATCTACTTTTTTTATTAAAAAAATGGTATAATCTAGAATAGAGGTGATAACATGGAAACTTATCAAATAGTATTACTAATAATGGCTGTAATCCTTCTTTTTATAATATTAATTATCTTACTTTTACCGAGGAAAAAAGAGGAAAATAACTTATTGGGAGAATTAACTGGGAAAATTAAAGAAGAAAACTTTAATCTCTCAAAAACAATTATTAAAGAAAATAGTGATCTTAAACTAGAATTAGCTAATTCTATTGGGAAAAGCAGTAAAGAAAATATTAAAGATTTAAATGAGTTTAAAGAAGGATTAAACAAAGAAATCCTTGAAAACTTTGAATCGTTAAATAACAAAATAGAACAACAGATGGATCGTATTAATAAAAAAGTGGAATTCCGCTTAAGTGAGGGATTTGAAAAAACTAATAAAACATTTACAAACATAGTAGAAAGACTTACAAAAATAGATGAAGCTCAGAAGAATATTGAAAAATTATCTACTGACGTAGTATCTTTACAAAACGTACTAACTGACAAAAAATCAAGAGGTACTTTTGGCGAAGTTCAATTAAATCATATTTTAACTTCAATATTTGGAGAAAAAAATGATATGGTATTTGAAATCCAAGCTACTTTATCAAATGGAAAAATAGCTGACGCATTAATTCATATTCCTGATCCAATGGGAGATTTAGCTGTGGATTCTAAGTTTCCACTTGAAAATTATCAAAGAATGATTGATAAAGAAGCTACAGATAGAGAAATAGTTGAAGCTACAAGAAAATTTAAATCAGATCTTAAAAAACATATTGATGATATAGCTTCAAAATACATAATTCCAACTGAAACAAGTGACCAAGCAATAATGTTTATACCAGCTGAAGCGATATTTGCTGAATTGAATGCATATCACCAAGATATAATTGATTATGCTCAAAGAAAAAGAGTATGGATTGCCTCACCAACAACATTAATGAGTTTATTAACGACAGTTCAAGTTTTACTTAGAAATGTAAAAAGAGATAAACATATTAAAGTAATTCAACGTGAACTAGTTAAACTTGGGGATGATTTTACAAAATATCAAACTCGTTGGGATAAATTATCAAGAAGTATCGACACAGTTAATAAAAGTGTTAAAGATATCCATATTACAACTAATAAAATTGGGAAAAGATTTAATGAAATTTCTCAAGTTCAACTTGAAGAAAAAGAAGAATCATCCAAAAGTACATCTGAAAGTGCTGATTTAGTTGACAATTAAAAGTTATTTGTTATTATATTTGTATAAACGATGATTGGAAAAGTAATACTTAAAACTGTATTAAGCGATTCTAGGGTGGTGCGAGCTAGATTATAAGATAAGTATGAATAACACCATGAGTGATGGAAGAATTTAGTAGACCCATCCGTATTCCTGCGTTAAAGGATCGAGTGCTAGTTAATCTAGAACTAAGGTGGTACCACGGAATATTTTCGTCCTTAAACGTTTGTTTAAGGACGTTTTTTTATATAAAAAAGGAGTGATTTAATGAAAACAACAGTAAAAGAATTATATGAAAGATTTGAAGAGTTAAATGATCAAGAAGTAACGTTATTTGGGTGGGTTAGAAATAACCGTGCTCAAAAAGAGTTTGGATTTATTAATTTAAATGATGGTACTTTCTTTGAAACTATTCAAGTTGTTTATGAAAATGGGATATTAGATAATTTTAAAGAAACTCAAAAATTTAGAGTAGGAAGTTCGTTAAGAGTCAAAGGAATTTTAGTAGTAACTCCTTCAATGAAACAACCGTTTGAAATTAAAGCGAGGGAAGTTGAAATATTAGGAGACTCTTTAGAAGATTATCCTATTCAACCAAAAAGACATTCGCGTGAATTTTTAAGAGAAAACGCTCATCTAAGACCCAGAACTAATTTATTTAGTGCTGTATTTAGAGTGAGAAGTATCTTAAATCACGCTATACATACTTTTTTCCAAGATAGAAACTTTGTACATTTAGCGGCTCCACTTATTACTGCAAGTGATGCTGAAGGTGCTGGTGAAACTTTCAAAGTTACAACTTTAGATTTAGAAAATATTCCTAAAACTGAAGACGGTGAAACTGATTATCACGAAGATTTCTTCCAAAAGAAAGCGAACCTTACGGTATCAGGGCAACTTCAAGCTGAAGCATTCGCATTAGCTTTTAAAGATGTATATACATTTGGGCCTACATTTAGAGCTGAAAACTCTAATACTACAACTCATGCTTCTGAATTTTGGATGATTGAACCAGAGATTGCATTCGCAGATATTCATGATGATATGCAGTTAGCTGAAGATATGGTTAAGTTTATTATTGATTATGTTTTAAAAAGAGCTCCAAAAGAAATGGAATTTTTTAATAAATTTGTTCAAAAAGGGTTATTAGAAAAACTAGATAAAGTTGTATCTAGTGATTTCATTAGAATAACGCATAAAGAAGCTATTGAAGCACTTTTAAAAAGTGGACAAAAATTTGAAAACTTACCAAGACATGGAGAAGATTTAGCGACTGAACACGAGAAATTCTTAGTTAAACATTTTGATGGTCCTGTATTTGTAATCGACTGGCCAAAAGGTATTAAAGCATTTTATATGAGAATGAATGATGATAATGAAACTGTTGCTGCTATGGATCTGTTAGTTCCTGGTAGTGGGGAATTAATTGGTGGTAGCCAAAGAGAAGAACGTTTAGAGTATTTAGAAAAAAGAATGGAAGAAATGAATGTTCCTAAAGAAGAACTATGGTGGTATTTAGATCTTCGTAAATATGGAGGATGTAAACACGCAGGATTTGGACTTGGATTTGATAGAATGTTAATGTATTTAACAGGTATTGAAAATATCAGAGATGTAATACCTTTCCCAAGAACTCCAAGAAACTGTGAATTCTAGATAAATAGCAAAAGGAAGCCAATTTGGCTTCCTTTTTTTATAACGAGAAGATCTTGGATTTACTTTTTAACTGCTTCAAGAATTGTAGATGCCATACCTACGGCACCTTGCATATCTGAAGGAATAATTAATTTAGTAGCTTGTCCATTAGCAACTTCTATCATTGCTTTATAAGATTCTAATCTTAATACTGCTTCATCTGCTCCGGCTTTTTTAATTAATTCAATACCTTTTGCAGTTGCAGATTGTACTTCAATAATTGCTTCTGCTTTACCTTGAGCTTCTTGAATTCTTACTTCTTTTTCAGCTTCAGCTCTAAGGATTGCAGCTGCTTTTTCACCTTGTGCGTTAAGAATTTGTGATTGTTTGTTACCTTCAGCTAATAAGATAGCTTGACGTTTCTCACGTTCTGCACGCATTTGTTTTTCCATTGCTTCACGAATATCTTTAGGTGGAATAATATTTTTAACTTCTACACGGTTAATTTTTATTCCCCATGGATCTGTTGCTTCATCTAAGATTATTCTCATTTTAGTATTAATTAAATCTCTTGAAGTTAATGATTGATCTAATTCTAAATCCCCGATAATATTACGTAACGTTGTAGCTGTTAGATTTTCTATTGCTCTCATAGGTCTGTCTACACCGTATGTATACAATTTAGGATCTGTTACTTGATAGAATACTACAGTATCTATTTGCATAGTAACGTTGTCTTTTGTAATAACTGGTTGTGGTGGAAAATCTACCACTTGTTCTTTAATTGAAACTTTTTTTGCTACTCTCTCAACAAACGGAATTACGAAGTGAATTCCTACACTTAATGTTTCTGTATAAGCACCAAATCTTTCGATTACGTAACGATTTGCTTGCTGAACTATTGTTAATGCTGCACCAGCAAGTGATATTACTAATACTATTAATATAAATATTAATATCCAAACTAAACTCATTTTTTAAATCCTCCTTTTTTTCTTCCTTTATTTTTTTTTAAAACGGATAACTTGTCCCTTGATGAATTATGTGTGTGTCAGAGAAGATATCGCGAAGTGTTCTTTTTTTCTTGGTAAATATTATCATCCCAAAGTCTATCCATAAACCTATACTAAATGTAAAGATCCAATACACTTCTCTCCAAAATACTTCTCTTAGTAGTAGGGAGAACCAAGTGATTCTTCCTGCTAGTTGTAACTGCATCATTTTTAATCCTAATGTTTGCCCCTTCATGAATAAAACATAAAAGTACTTAATAACCAGGAAGCTTATTAGGAAATACAATGATACTGCCGTATAATACGAAAATATTATTGTTTCTGTATCCCCATTTATAACTGTGAAATCTTCTCTTAAGTCTGCACTTAAAGAGTTATAAGTATCTTCTGTTATTACTTCGTCTGTTAAATCTTGGTAATAATCATCTAAAATAGCGTAATAATCATCTACGTTTTCTTGATAGATAGCTAATTCTTGATCATAATCCGGATACGGATTTTTTAGAATATCCCCTACAAATAAACTAAGTAATATACTTAAAACAAATAAAATCGGGATTGCATCTAATAAATATGCAAGACTTCTTTTGAAAAAGCTTACTTTCATTAGATTTTATCTACAATCAACTTAACGCCTTCGATAGCAAGAACTTCTACTTTTTCGTCAACATCAACGTTATCTTTCCCTGATGTAACTGCTAGCCAGAATTTACCATCAATTTTTACTTCCCCGCGTTCTCCATGTTTTATTTCTTTAGTACAAATAGCTACTTTACCAACTAATCTATCCGAGTTGGTGCTAATAACATTTGTTTTTAAATACTTTTTTACTACAGGACGTACTAATACTAGCAGTGATACTGATACTACTAAGAATATTATTACTTGTACAATCCAACCAGCATCTAATAGCGAAAATATAAATGCGAATAATGCACCAGCACTAAACCAAATACTAGATAAATCCATAGTATTCATTTCAATAACTGCAGCTAATATTATAACTACAAACCATATTACAATCATGTATTCTTCCATACACTTACACCTCCGGTAGATTTAAATCGATTATTAGAGCGTCATCTTCACTACTCCAATTTGTTTTAAACTTGAATGATTTATTATCAGACAAATCAATACTTGCTAATTCAGCAATTTCTCTCATGAACTTTTTGTTGCACACTCTAGCATAACTAGGTTTAACTGTTATTTTGTGTCTTTTTTCAGCAGGAATTGCACCAACTTGGCTTGCATCCTTACTAATAGGCTTAACAGCTACCTTTTTACCATTAATATCTAGACCTAGTAAAACGCTGTATGCGTGATCAAAATGAGAACTTGCCGATTTGTTTAATGTTATGTTTGATTCATAGAGCGTTGCTACGCCCTCTTTTGGTTTCTTTGATGCCCAAACAAATGACATATGTTCACCTCCAAATATATTTTTTAATCTTTTATAACTAAATTATATCTTAAAATAACAAAAAATACAAGAAAATTATTTAAAATTATTTTTATTTACCGCGAGTATTATTGTATAATGATTTTAATGATTAATATAAGGATGTGTTATTAATGAGTAAAACTAATCATACCTCTTTTGAGAGAGATATAATAAAGAAGTTTAGACCTGGCATATGGAGCCAGTTTATTAAAGGAATTAACAAGTATAATATGGTTCAAGAAGGGGATAAAATAGCTATCGCAATGAGTGGTGGTAAGGATAGTTTATTATTAGCTAAGTTGTTTCAAGAACTTAAAAGACATCCTTTAGTGAATTTTGAACTTGAATTTATATCAATGGATCCTGGATTTAGTGAAGAAAATCTAGAAATGCATTTTGGTAATGCTAAAAAGTTAGATGTTCCTTTAAATATTGAAAGATCTAATATCTTCAAAATACTTGAGAAGATGGGAAAAGATAATCCTTGTTATATGTGTGCAAGATTAAGAAGAGGATCTTTGTATAAAATGGCTCAAGATAGAGGATGTAACAAGTTAGCTCTTGGACATCATTTTGATGATGTTATTGAGACAACTATGATGAATATGCTTTATGCAGGTACTTTTAAAACGATGTTACCTAAGATAAAAAGTAAGAATTTTGAAGGACTTGAATTAATAAGACCAATGTACTTAATAAAAGAAAAAGATATTATTAAATTAATGGATGCTAATAACATAGTAACAATGGACTGTGGTTGTGAACTTCAAGCTTGTCGTGTTTCAAGTAAAAGACGAGAAATGAAGTTGTTGATTAAGAGCTTGAAGAAGACATTTAGTGGAAGTGATCAAAATATATTTCATTCGGCTGAAAATGTGAATCTAGATAGTATAGCTAGATGGACAAAAGATGGTAAAGAATATAGTTTTTATGATGGATGGGACGAATAGATAAATTAAAAAGCACTCAATGAGTGCTTTTATTATTTTCCTAGACAGAATTTAGCAAACAACTCATCTAATAAGCTAGTTGTTGATGTGTCTCCTATAATCTCTCCTAGAGTAGCCCAGGCAGTCTTCAAATCAATTTCTGGGAAGTCTATTGGCAATTCCTCTTGAATTGCCTTAATGCTGTCATATAGCGAATTAAGTGTGTCGTTTAATTTGCCAATATGTCTAGCATTAGAAATATATGTTTGATCAATAATATTTACTTCACCACTTAGGAACATGTCTTTAATTAGTTTCTCTAAATTATCTATACCTGTTTTGTGAAGTGCGCTTATTTGTACGCTATTTTCAAATTTATGTGTTAATTCTTTATTTAAATCGGTTTTATTTATTATAACTATTCTTTTTTTATGTTTTGTTAGTTTTAATAATTCTTCATCTTCTTTAGTAAGAGACTGATTATTTTCTAGAACAAATAAAATGAGTTCTGCTTCTTCAATCATTTTTTTGGCTTTAGAAATACCGATATTTTCTATTAAATCTGAAGATTCTCTAATACCTGCGGTATCTATTAAGTTTAAAATAATGCCACCAATATTTATACTACCTTCAACAACGTCTCTTGTTGTTCCTTGAATTTCAGTTACTATTGCTTTATCTTCTCTTAGTAAAGCGTTTAGTATACTTGATTTACCAACATTTGGTCTTCCTATTATTGCTGTTTTAAGGCCGTCTTTAATAATTTTACCGTAATTAGATTTATTAATAAGTTTTTTAATTTTAGTAATTAGAGATTCTATTTTAGGTTTAATTAGGTTGTTTGATAACTCAATTACATCATCATATTCTGGATAATCTATGTTTACTTCTATATGAGCAATTATATTTAGTAAATCAGTTCTTAAATCAACAATTAATTTGTATATTTCACCATCTAGACCTTTATTAGCTAAAGAGAGACTAAAATCTGATTTAGCTTCAATAATATCCATCACCGATTCAGCTTGTGTTAAGTCAATTCTTCCGTTTAAAAAGGCTCTTTCTGTAAATTCTCCCGGGTTGGCGCTTCGCGCACCCTCTAAAAACAGTATTTCTAGTATTTTATTCGCAACAAAAACGCCGCCGTGGCAGTTAATTTCAACAATATCTTCAGTTGTAAATGTTTTTGGTGCTCTAAACACTGTAACAAGAACCTCATCTATGGCTTTATCTTTGTAGATAATATGACCATAATGTACTGTGTGGGTGTCAACTTTTTCTAAGTTATCACCTTTAAAAATCTTGTTTACAATATTTATAGATTCTTCTCCGCTAAGCCTTACGATGCTTATAGCACCTTGTCCTATAGCTGTGGAAATTTGAGCAATTGTATCACAAATCATAAATATCACCTAATTTATTATATCACAATCTATTTTTTTATAGTATACTAGTTCTAGGTGATTATATATGAAAAGTAAAAAAGGATTAAAGTATTATGCAATAATATTTATATTCTCAGTTATTGCACTTGGTTTATACACGACGTATTTATATTTTAAAGATGGTGAATTAGATCCAGAGATTATATTACCATTATTATATGTACCAATAATGTTTACAGGATTCTTATTCACATTTGACAAGTTATTTGATAAAATATTCCCAAGTAAAGTGAAAGTATCTAATAATAAGTTTAATGCATATTTAAAAGCTGTGAGTGAAGGTATTCAAGTTGAGTGTAAATTTAGTATTGAAGAATACAAAAAATTAAGAAGTAATCAAAAATTCCAAAAAGGCTTGGGACAAGCGTTTAGGATTTATGATGATGGTGAAAACCAAGAAATAAACTTTGAGTTTTTGGAAAGAAAATTTAAAAAGGGAAGCAATGAGTATATGGCTTTTCAAGTAGTAATTAAAGAAGTGAAAAAAATGATGGAAAATTCATAAAAAGACTATTAAAAATAGTCTTTTTGTTTTATAATAAAAGTACCATAAAATTCTATAAATGAGGTGAAAATTTATGGCATATAAAGCGTTATATAGAACTTATAGACCTGCAAATTTTGATGAAATAGCGGGACAAGAACACATTACTAAAACATTTAGGAATGCGTTAAAAAACAATAAAATAGCTCACGCTTATTTATTTAGTGGACCAAGAGGTACTGGGAAAACTTCAATTGCGAAAATTATCGCAAAAGCAGTTAACTGTGAAAAAGCACCTGCTGAGAATCCATGTAATGAGTGTGATATTTGTCGTGGTATTGAAAGAAATACTATAAACGATGTTATTGAAATAGATGCTGCTAGTAATAACGGAGTTGAGGAAATAAGAGAAATAAGAGATAAAGTTAAATATTTACCAGGTGTTGGTAAATATAAAGTTTATATAATCGATGAGGTACATATGCTTAGTATTAGTGCCTTTAATGCACTATTAAAAACTTTAGAAGAACCTCCTAAACATGTTATCTTTATTTTAGCTACAACTGAACCACATAAAATACCGGCAACTATTCATTCTCGTTGTCAACGCTTTGATTTTAGAGGTGTAAGTGTACCTGATATGATAAAAACTCTTAATATAATAATTAAAAAAGAAAATATTGGAATTGAAAAAGAAGCAATAAAAGTTATAGCTGAAAGCGCAGAAGGTGGAATGAGAGATGCCATTAGTCTTTTAGATCAAGTGGTTTCTTATACTGAAAAAAATGTAACTATTGATGATGTTCATTCTATTAGAGGAACTGTTTCAAATGAAAAGTTATTGAATATTGCTGAAGCAATTTATGATAATAACTCTGTTGAAGCCATTAAACAATTAGATGATTTAGTTCTTTTAGGTAAAGAATCTCCAAGATTAGTTGAAAATCTTATTAAGTTTTACCGTGATTTATTAATCTTTAAAAATGTAAACACTGAAGATGAAGATCATTTAATATATAATAACGCTACATTTATTGAATTATCAAAAAAATTAAGTAACAATATGATTTTTTATTATATTGATTGTTTAAATAAGGCACAAAACGATATGAAATGGACTAGTAACGCTAAATTGTATATGGAATTAGCTTTAATTAAGATGGTTGATAGAGTTGAAAAACAAGAAGTTATTTTTGAAGATGAATTTGCTGCTCTTAAAAGTGAGATAGCTTTATTAAATGAGAAAATAGAGAATATTGATATAAACCCAGTTATTAAAGAGGAACCAATTATTGAAGAAAAAGTGGTTGAACCAGTATTTGCTGAACCTAAAAAAGAGATGGTTAAAGAAAAAGAGGAAGAAACTGAAGTTATAAAAGAAGAAAAAGAAGAGAGTATTACTGAAAAAATAGTAGATTCTAAACCTCTTTATACAGAAGAAGATATTGATAAAACTGAAAAAGAGGAAGAAACCGAAGAAACAAATATCTTTAATACACCAATTCCCGAACCTGTAGCTATTGAGGTAATTCCTTATACTACATACGATATAAGATATGTTGAAGATATATTAAATAACGCAAAAAGAGAAGTTAAAGTAACTATGAATATGAGATGGTATGACATTGAAAGAGCATCAGATAGATTAGATTTATCTTTTGCTAAGATGATTACAGAGGGTCGATTAGTTGCTACTGATGGGCATATGATTATTATTCAATATGCTAATCCATCTATTTGTAATAGAATGATGAAACCTGATATTAAGGAAAAAATAGTAGGAATGTTAAGTAAGTTTTATAATATAGAAATTGATTATTTAGCGCTTCCCGAAGTCGTTTGGCAAGATAAATCTCAAGAGTTTATTAAAAAATGGAAACAAGGAGAAACAAATATTAAATTATCTCCTATTGATCATCCAGAACTTAGAGATATGCCTACAATTGATCACGAAGTTGAAGATATGACTCCTGATAGTGTAAAAGAAGCTATTAGTTTATTTGGATCTGATATTGTTAAGGTTAAAAAAGGAGATTAATTATGAATCAAAATATGATTAAGAAAATACAACAAATGCAAAGAGATATGGTTAAGGCTCAACAAGAACTTGAAGCTTCTACTTTTTACGGTAGTGCTGGTGGGCAAATGGTTAAGGTTGAAATTTTTGGAAATAAACAAATGAAAAATTTATTTATTGATCCTGAAGCAATTGAATCAACTGAAGATTTAGAAATGCTTCAAGATACTATTATTGCAGCAGTTAATGATTGTATAAGAAAAATTGATGAAGAAACAGAAAGTATAATGACACAATTTACTGGTGGAGGAATGCCAGGGTTATTTTAAGGATGTGATTATTGTGAGATATCCAGACGCAATAGATAAACTGATAGAAGCTTTAAGAAAATATCCAGGTGTAGGTAAAAAAACTGCGGAAAGATATGCTTTGTATACGGTTAATAGATTTAACGAAGAAGCTATTGATGAAATAGTTGATGCATATATAAGAATAAAAGAGGACATTTTCCAATGTCCTGTTTGTGGAAATATCACAGATGTTGATCCTTGCTATATATGTAAGGATGACTCAAGAGATAAAAGTAAGATGATTGTTGTTGAAGAAGCAAAAGATGTAATTGTGATGGAAAAGACAAATAAATTTCATGGATTATATCATGTGTTGAATGGAGCAATATCGCCAAGTGATGGTATTGGACCTGAAGATATAAATATTAAAGGATTATTTGAAAGATTAAAAAATGAAGAACTTAAAGAAGTGATTTTAGCTACAAACTTAAGCAATGAAGGAGAAACAACGGCTCAATATATAAACCGTTTATTAAGTGATACAGATATCTTAGTAACAAGGATTGCACACGGTATTCCAGCTGGTGGAAATATTGAATATGCTGATGAAATTACAATCTTTAAAGCACTTGAAGGTAGAAGAAAAATATAAATTTTAAAAATTCATAATATTTACACAAGTTTTTTGGTATAATGTAATTAGAATTAATAAAAGAGGTGGTAAATATGTTTAGTGGTATTTTAGATACTGTAGAAGGATTATTTGATATTAACGCTTATTTGCAAGATGGTTTTGATTTTGTCGTAGCTTTGAGTTATGTTGAAAAATTAGTGTTTGTTCTTGTAGGTTCAATTGTTACTGTCTTGGGGTTTTTCGAATTAATTAAGAAATTATCAAAATTAATAATTGTCATAGCCATCCTTGGTGGGCTCTGGGTTTTATATAACTCAGGTACTTTCGACAGCTTTATTGGTTGATAAAGAGAGACGAATTAGTCGTCTTTTTTTATTGCCGAAATGTAACTGCTTACACTTATTATAATTAAGAAAAAAAATCTTAAAAAACATTTAGATTTATGTTGACTTTGTAGTATAATGAAGTGTTAAAACGATTAAAATTTAGGAGAGATAAAATGGAAATAAAATTACAGGACCTTACCAAAATTTTCCAAGCTAAAGATAAAACAGAGACTGTTGCAGTAAAATCTTTAGATATTACAATTCCTTCAGGGAAACTAATCGGTTTATTGGGACCAAGTGGTTGTGGAAAATCTACAACATTATATATGATCGCTGGGTTATTAAAACCAAATAACGGAAGAATTTTCTTTGGAGACGAAGATGTTACAGATATGGCACCAGAGGATAGAGGAATTGGATTAGTTTTCCAAAACTACGCATTATATCCACACATGAGTGTTCAACAAAACATTATGTTCCCACTAGAAAACATTAAAGTGCCTAAAGACGAAGCTTTAGTTAGAGCACAAGAAATGGCTGATTTAGTAGGAATCGGAGACTTAATGTCTCGTAAACCAAAACAATTATCAGGTGGACAACAACAGCGTGTTGCTATCGCTCGTGCACTTGTTAAAAAGCCAAGAGTATTATTACTAGATGAACCTCTTAGTAATTTAGATGCTCGTTTAAGACTTCAAACTCGTGAGGAAATTAAAAGAATTCAAAGAGAAACAGGAATTACTACTATCTTTGTAACTCATGATCAAGAAGAAGCTATGAGTATTAGTGATCAAATAGTATTAATGGAATTAGGAGAAAAAAGACAAATAGGAGAACCACAGGATGTATATGACTTCCCTAATAACTTATTTGTTGCTAGATTCTTAGGAACTCCCCCTATTAATATGTATGATGGTGTTATTTCGAAAAAGAAAATATTATTGAACGGAAAAGCTATCGGAACAACTAAAGGTGCTGACGGAGAAGTATTTGTTGGAATAAGACCTGAAGGTTATATTATAGATAAGGATGGACCTTTAGAGTTAACTGTATATATGGTTGAAACTATTGGTAGAGATACAGCCTTAATAATTAAAGTACCAAACAATGACAATAAGACATTTAGAGTAATTGTTGATGCGTCTGAACGCATTAAACCAGGTGAAATTGTAAAAATGAAAATAAAGCCTAAAAAAATGTTTGTATTTAATAAAGAAACCGGGGAACTGATTAACTAATGTTAGAAAAACAAAGTAACGTTAAAGCCTGGTTATATTTACTTCCAGCATTAGCTTTATTATCAGTCTTCACTTTTTACCCTCTATTTAACGCATTCTTACTCGCATTCCTTAAAGATTATGTTTATGGAAGTGCGACAGGATTTGTATTCATGGATAACTTTAAGAACGTAATAGCTGATCCAAACTTTAATCAAGCTGTTAAAAATACTTCAATCATCGTATTTGTATCAGTTCCTATCTCGGTAACTGTTGCATTAATGATTTCAGTATTATTAAATTCTATTAAAAAGTTCCAAGGATTACTTCAAACAATATTCTTTTTACCATATGTTACAAATGCAATTGCAATCGGTATGGCATTTGCATTCCTATTCAATTATGAATATGGTCTTCTCAACTTAATGTTAAGTTGGGTTATGATTGACGCTATTGATTGGCTTGGTAGTTGGGAAACAGGAATGGTATCACTATTAATCTACACAGTATGGGGAGGATTAGCATTTAAAATAATGGTTTTCCTTAGTGGACTTCAAAGTATTGATAAACAATATTATGATGCAGCTAGAGTTGATTCAACTCCAAAATACCGTGTATTTACAAGAATTACAGTACCGTTACTTTCACCAATGATTGCATATATTACAATTACATCTTTCATTGGCTCATTTAAAGCATATCGTACAATAGTTGGTTTATTTGGTCCTACAGTATTACCTGCAGGAACATTACCAGATGAATCATTTATTACAATAGTTGGATTAATTTACGAATCATTAAGTAAATCTGACACTCCAGGAATGGTAAGTGAAGCAGCGGCAGCTTCAATACTATTATTCATTACTACACTCGCATTTACGATCGTAAATATGTGGGTAAGTAAAAAAAGGGTTCATTTCTAGGAGGCCATTATGGAAAAAATTATAGAAAAATTAAACCTTAAAGAGTTTTGGGAAGATTTAAAGAAATTTAGATTTACCAAAGCTAACGTAAGAACAATTGCCGTTTATTCATTCTTACTATTATTTGCAATATTTGTATTTATACCGTTTTACTGGATGATTCTAACATCTTTAAAAACGTTAGAGGAAATTGAGACTGCTTTACAACCGTCTTTATGGGTAAAATTTAAAGATATGGCATTCTACAATTATTACAACGCATTACAAGCTGCGCCTTATATAAGATATATGGCCAATACAGTATTAATTGCCTTTATTTCTACTGTAGGAACGATTGTTACTACAATCTCAGCAGCATTCGCATTTGCGAGATTAAACTTTAAAGGAAGAGACACATTATTCTTGGCATTAATCGCAACAATGATGATTCCTGGAGAAATGTTTGTAATTACCAACTACTTAACAGTAACTGGATTAGGGTGGGCAAGTCCATTCACTCAAACATTCCCCGAAGCTATAATGGCTTTATCATTCCCGTTTATGACTAGTGTTTTCTACATCTTCTTCTTACGTCAAACATTTAAAACAATTCCAGATGAATTGTATTTGGCAGCAAAAGTAGATGGAACAAGTGATTTTAAATATTTAAGAAGAATTATGGTTCCTATCGCATCACCTACAATTATTACTATTATAATATTAAATGCCATGGGTACTTGGAGTGCATATATTTGGCCAAACTTAGTAACTAGTAAAGAAGAATATAGATTAGTTACAAATGGGTTACGTAATGCATATACACAAAATCAAGGAATTGCGTATAATGAAGCAATGGCAGCGGCAATGATAGTTACATTCCCGTTATTAATTGTTTTCTTATTACTTAAAAAATATATTATGCGTGGAGTTTCAAGAGCTGGTACCAAAGGGTAACAAATATTTAGTGTTTACTAGATAAAAAAATAAATTTTATTGGAGGAAAATAATGAAAAGATTATTTATGTTGTTATTAGTTAGTGTATTTACAATTTCACTAGCTGGATGTATTACAATCGACGACGAAGAAGTTGATTGCGAATTATATCCTACACACGTTGACTGTTTAGAGGATATTGATCCTACAACTTCAGAAGCACCAGGAATTGTTAATGTTCTTGATGCATTACCAACTGATGAAATAATAATTACATTTTGGCATGTATATGGACAAGAGAAAGCTGCTTTATTAAACGATTATATCGTTGAATTCGAAGCTTTATATCCTAACGTTACAATTAACGCTGAAAGCCAAGGTGGATATGACGAATTAAGAAATAAAACAATCTTAGCAATTACATCAAACAATACTCCAACTATGTTAGTTGGATATCCTGATCACGTTGCTGGTTACTTAAATGGGAACGCAGTAATCCCTCTAGATGATTTCATCTTAGATGATACATTTGGTGTTGATATAACTGACTTCATCGATTCTTATGTTGAAGAAAATAGACAATATCAAGGTGGATATATGTATTCTTTACCTTATTCAAAATCAACTGAAATGGTTGTTATAAATAAAGATATTTTTGATGCAAATGAAACAGCATTAACTGCTGCTGGGGTTGCTTTAAGAACTGACGCTCCTTATACTTGGGCTGAATTAGATATTTTAGCTGGTATATTAGTTGGAGACGGAGATGATCAATGTGAATATTTAATTAACTTTGATTCAGCTGCAAACTTCTTCATTAATAGTGTTCGTCAATGGGACGGTGGATACACTAATAGTGCTGGAGATATCTTAGTTGATAACGCAAACACATTAGCTATGCTTGAATATGTTCAAGACAGATTTGAAGACAAAACATTTGCAATTCCATTAGCTTGGGATGCAGATTATGGTAGTGCAAACTTCCAAGAAGGTGACTCATGTATGACAGTTGGTTCTACAGCGGGTATCAAATATAATGTACCTACAGGTATTGACGCATTTGAAATTGCTGTTGCTCCAGTACCTCAATATGACTTAGACAATATGTCTGCAGTACAACAAGGACCAAATGTTGCAATTATGGAAGATACTACTGATGCAGAAAGATTAGCTGCATGGTTATTCATTACATATATTAC
>JAUVDP010000054.1 GCA_030595255.1 Mycoplasmatota bacterium
TTAAAGTCTCATTTTTTGTTAATTTCATGACAAAGTTCAAAAAAACCACCTCACTACTATTATTTTAACATAATATTTGATAAAATAGTATTGCTAGGAGTGATAATATGCATTTTGATATAGAGATATTAGAGTTTGATAAAGTAAAATCATTAATAACAAATTACGCGGAAACTACGCTTGGTAAAAAACTTGTTGATGAGATTACTCCTACAAACAATAATTTAGAAATTAAAAGGAAACTATCTGAAACTGCACATGCTTTAAAAATAGTAGAAGAAGTTTCGAATCCACCCTTTGGTGGAATAAGAGATTTAAGTGAAACTTTACATCGAGCTAAAATATATTCAGTGCTTAAAGCATCTGAATTTTTAGACGTTATTGGGCTAATTGACGGTATTAATAATAATATCCGTTTTTATAAACAAGTAAAAGATAGTGAAATTGACGATATAAGTTTAGATGATTATTTTTATAATTTAGAAAGTGTACCTCATTTAAAAAAAGAGATTCAATTGGTTATTACTGATGACGGTGAAGTTAGTGATAACGCCAGTGCTGATTTAAGAAAAATCAGACATGGTATTACTACTAAACAAAATAAAATTAAAGATAGATTAAATCAAATCTTATCAAAAAATAGTAAACAGTTAACTGAAGCAATAGTAACTATTAGAAATAATCGTTTTGTTGTACCAGTTAAATTAAGTGAAAAGAATAATTTTAAAGGATCTATTATTGATTATTCAAATAGTGGTGAAACTTGTTTTATGGAACCAAATAGTATTACTCAATTAAATAATGAAATAAGTTCTTTAAAATTAGCTGAAACTAGAGAAATTGAAAGAATACTTAGAGAGTTAACTATAAAAGTCGCTGAATATCATTATCCATTAACTAATAATCTGAAAATTATTAGTACTTTGGATTCAATATTCGCAAAAGCTAAGTACGGATTAATGAATGAATGTACTATGCCAATTATTACTGAAGAAGAAATCTTTTTAATCAAAGCTAGACATCCTCTAATTAGTATTGAAGAGTGTGTAGCCAATACAATAGCTTATGATATTGATGAAAAGATAATTATAATCACAGGACCTAACACAGGTGGTAAGACAGTCGCACTTAAAACAATGGGACTACTTAGTATCATGGTTCAAAGTGGATTACTTATCCCAGTAAAAGAAGAAAGTAAAACAAAAATCTTTGATAATATCTTCGCAGATATTGGAGATGAACAAAGTATTGAACAATCTTTATCTACTTTTTCATCACATATGACTAGGATTATTAATATTATTGATAACCTTACTGTAGGATCGTTAATATTATTAGATGAACTAGGTAGTGGAACTGATCCTAAAGAAGGTGCTAGCCTTGCGATTAGTATATTAGATTATATTAGAGTAAGAGGAGTACATGTAATCGCAACGACTCATTATCCTGAATTAAAAGCTTATGCTTATAATAAACCTGAAATTATTAATGCTAGTGTTGAGTTTGATGTTGATACACTTAGTCCAACATATAGATTAATGCTTGGAACTCCAGGTAAATCTAATGCTCTTTTAATAAGTGAGAGACTTGGATTAAATATGGACATAGTAAACGCAGCTAAAGAGAATGTTTTAACTTCTCAGTCTGAAGTTACAGACCTTATTAATAAGCTAGAAAAACAAGGAAATAATCTAGATAAGAAAATAAGAGAGTATGAAGAGCTAATAGTGACTGGTAAAGATATAGTCAAAGAGAATGAAATATTAAAAAAAGACCTATTAAAAGAAAAGATAAACCTTAAGAAGAAGATAAATGTTGAACAGAGTCAGTTAATAAAAGATACAAAAAAAGAAGCTTTAGACCTTATTAAACAACTTGAAGAGTTAAAATCTAGAAAAGACATTAAGGAACATGAAATTGCTGAGTTGAAATATAAAACTAAGAATCTAAATCTTGAAGAAACTGATGTTTCTTCAACATTAAACTTTGTTTATTCAGTAGGAGACATTGTTAATATTTTAAAATTCAATAGAGCCGGAGAATTAATAAAGAAACAAAAGAACGGTAGTTGGATGGTTAAAATGGGATCACTTAATTCAAAGTTTAATGAAGATGAGTTTGAGTTTATTGAAAAAAGAAAAGAAGTAGTAATTAATCAATCTAGAATGAAATCTAAAGTTAAGAAAAATATCAGACCTGAACTTGATTTACGTGGTATGAGATATGAAGAAGCTAAATATGTTCTTGATAAATACATTGATGACTGTTTAGTTGGGAATATACCTCATGCTACGATTATTCATGGATTTGGTACTTTAACTTTAAGAAAGCTAGTTAAAAGTTATTTAGATAGCAATAATTTAATTGATAATCATCGTGATGGTGAAGGAAATGAAGGCGGAAACGGTGTAACAATAGTGTATTTTAAATAATGTTGCGCAAAATGATTGCTTTAAGTATATTCATTAAGTATAATTAAAATGTATTTTTTAAATAAGGAGGAAATTGATATGCCTGTAGTATTTGCAAACGCTAGCAACTTTGAAGAAAGTATTGCTAAAGGAACTGTAATTTTAGATTTTTATGCTGATTGGTGTGCACCATGTCGAATGATTGGACCAGTGCTTGAACAAATATCTGAAGAAAATTCTGATATTTATGTTGTTAAAGTAAATGTTGATGAAAACATGGAACTTGCTAACCAATATGCAGTTAGAGGAATCCCTGCATTATTCGTTTTAAAAGAAGGAAAAACAGTAGCTCAGAGAGCTGGATTCATGCCTAAAGACGCTTTAGTTGAATGGGCTAGAAACGCGTAAAAAATAACCGAGTTTATTCTTGGTTTTTTTTTTGCTTTATTGTATAATTATTGTGGTGATATTATGAATGGTATTTTATTAGTAGATAAACCTAAAGACTTTACAAGTCATGACGTTATTAATGTTTTAAGAGGTATCTTAAAAACAAAAAAACTCGGTCATACAGGGACATTAGATCCTGATGCGACTGGTGTTTTAGTTGTGGGAGTTAATAAAGGAACTAAGGTTATGAGATATTTAAATAACGATGAAAAAGTATATAATGCTAGAGTTTGTATTGGTATTTCAACTAATACATTAGATAAAACTGGTGAAGTAGTTGAAAAAGTAGAAGTTAATAAATTAGAAAATGTTGATGAAATTATTAAATCTTTTTTAGGAACATATACTCAAACACCACCAATGTATTCAGCAATAAAATATAAAGGTAAAAGATTATATGAATATGCTAGAAAAGGTATTGTTATAGAGGATATACCTAGTCGAGATATTGAAATCTTTGACATAAAAAGAATAAGTGATATTATATATGAGGATGGATTAGCTTATTTCGATTATTCTGTTCATAGTTCTAAGGGATTATATGTTAGAACTTTATCTTATGATATTGGAAAATTACTTGGCTATCCTGCTCATAACTATGAGCTTAGAAGATTAAAAGCTGGTAAGTTTACTATTGAAGATAGTTATACATTAGATGAGATAAAAAAAGGTAATTTTAAGTTAATAACTTTAAATGATGCTTTAAGTGATTTAGAGACATTAGTTATTAATGATGAGTTTAAACATCATGTAAAAAATGGTATGGCAATTAGTTTAAGATATTTTAAAAATCATACTTTAACAAAGATTATTGATAATGATGGTACTTTACTCGCAATTTATGATAAACATCCTAGCGAAGGTAAAATGAGAGCTATTAATGTTTATCCAAAAGAGGTTGAATAATATGGAAGTAATTAAATTGAATGGAACACAAGTTAAACAAAACACTATAGCCGCTATTGGGTTCTTTGATGGTGTTCATTTAGCTCACAAAGAGTTAATTAATAAAACAATAGAAATTGGAAATAAGAAGAATCTAGAAAAAGCAGTTATTACTTTTGATGTTCATCCTAAAAGTATCCTGTTTGATTTAGAGTACTTATATTTAACTCCATTAGAGAAAAAAATAGAAGTATTTAAAGAGTTTGATTTAGATTATATTTATGTGATTGAATTCACTAAAGAAAAAGCATCACTTCATCCTTTAGAATTTATTGAAACATATTTAAAAGATATTAATATAATTGTATGTGGATTTGATTTTAAATTTGGAATTAGAGGTAGTGGAAACATTAAAACATTACAAGCTGATTCTAGATTTAAAACTATTATTTTAAGTGAAGTAACATATGAAGGTTATAAAGTAGGTAGTACTCATATAAGAGATTTATTAAAATCAGGTCAAGTAGATCATGTAAAAGAAGTACTTGGAGATTACTACAGTGTTAAAGGTGAAGTAATTCATGGAGCTAAAAAAGGTAGAATGATTGGTTACCCTACAGCTAACGTTAATACTGGGGATTACTTAATACCTAAAAGAGGGGTTTATGTAACTTTAACTAAAGTAAAAGATGTTTGGTATGAATCAATGTCAAGTATTGGGCATAACCCAACACTTAACTGTAGTATTGATTTAAGTGTTGAATCTAATATCTTTAATTTTGATGAAGAAATATATGGTGAAATTATTGAAGTTAAGTTTATAAAAAGACTAAGAGATGAGATTAAATTCACCTCAGTTGAGGCGTTAATATCTAAAATTGATCATGATAAAATAGATAGCTTAAATTTCTTTAGGAAATTAAAAGAATAAAACTTGCATATCTAAATTACTATGATATAATTATAAACGCGCCTAATTCTTTGTTTATCGATACTCCAACGATTTACTAGGGATTCAGGTAAGAAAAAATATAAGGAGGAACTAATTATGGCATTATCAAAAGAAGCTAGAAAAGCAGTAGTTACTGAATATGGTCGTAAAGAGGGTGACACTGGAAGTCCTGAAGTACAAGTTGCACTTTTAACTAAAGAAATCTTAGAGTTAAATGAACACTTGAAAATTCATATCCATGATCATCATTCAAGACGTGGTTTACTTAAAAAAGTTGGACACAGAAGAAACTTACTAAAATATTTAGCTAAAAAAGATGTTCAAAGATACCGTGATTTAATTGCAAAATTAGGTTTAAGAAGATAATTATAAAAAGTGCTAAAGAGCACTTTTTTTATTGGAATAAGAAGTAAAAACCTTTGAATATATGACAAAAAAGTAATATAATGTGTATGTGAGGAGGTGTCTTATGACTTTAAAAGAGAATTATTTAAATGAAATAAGCCAACTTAAGAATGAGAGAATTGAGCGTGTAGTTGAGGCTGCAAAACTTGAATTTTTTGAAAATGGAATTAAAAATTCTAAACTCAGAGTAATAGCAAAGAGAGCTAAAGTAGGAGAAGCATCTATTTATAGATACTTTAAAGATAAAGATGATCTTATTAAGATTGTTGCTTTTAGTTACTGGCAAACACATGCCAATTTATTTGATGATTATTATTATGGAAGAGTAGTTAACAATGACAACGGACTTAAAAAAATAGAAGTTTCCTTAAATATTTTTCATCACTTACATAAAAATCATAAGATTTTCTTAAAATTCGTAGAGGACTTTGATAATTACTATGCAAATGAAATACTAATCCCAAGTGAAAACTCATTTCAAGAGATTATATATGGCTTAAAAAGAAGATTTGTTACAATGTTTGATGGAGGGATTACTGATGGTTCTATTAATCCAAAATTTGATGGAGATGACATGTTTTGCTTTATCTCACAAGTAATGGTTGCAACCACACAAAAGCTTAGTGCTAGAATAGGTTTAGTAAATGAAGTAGACCAAGAGTATGTTACTAAATGTATTGATAATTTGATAAATATGTTTATAAAATATGTAAAAAAATAAAAAGCAATTGAATTTGCTTTTTTCTTTTTCGTAATATATTAGTTAATATCTTTCAATTTTATATGATTTATGATATTATAGTTAATTGGAAAAAAGAAAGAAGAAAAGAGGAAAATGAATATGACTGACGTAAGAATATTCGAGATGGATTTTAATGGAAGAAAATTAGTAGTAGAAATTGGTGAGGTTGCTAAACAAGCAGCTGGAGCAGCAATCGTAAGATACGATGATACAGCTTTATTAAGCGTTGTAGCTATCTCTAAAAAACCAGTTCCAATGAACTTTTTCCCATTAATGGTTATTTATCAAGAAAAAATGTATGCCGGAGGTAAGATACCGGGTGGGTTCTTAAAAAGAGAAGGAAGACCTAGTGATAATGAAACACTAACTTCAAGATTAATTGATCGCCCTTTAAGACCTCTATTCCCAGAAGGGTTTAGAAATGAAATTCAAGTAATCAATCAAGTAATGAGTGGAGATCAAGACAGAAGTCCTGAAATGACTGCGATGATTGGTAGTAGTATTGTTATTGGAATTAGCCAAATTCCATTTAACGGACCAATTGCAGGAGTAAATGTTGGTAGAGTTAATGGAGAATTTGTAGTTAACCCAACAAAAGAACAACAAAAATTATCAGACATTGAATTGACAATTGCTGGAACTAAATTTGCTATTAACATGGTTGAATCTAGTGCTAATATTGTTGAAGAAAAAGTACTGTTAGATGGAATTGCTTTTGGACATGAATGGATTAAGAAAATTTGTGCATTCCAAGAAGAAATTATTGCAGAAGTAGGTAAAGAAAAACAAGAGTATGAATATAAAGTAGTAGGTAAAGAATTATTTGCTGAAGTTGAATTATTTATCAAAGATGAATTAGTAAAAGCTGTTAGAGTTGAAGAAAAAGAAGCTAGAGACATCGCTATTACTGCAGTTACTGATAAAGCTATTGATAAATTCACAGAAGATAATAGTGATTTAGATAAAGACGACCTTAAATTATTAGTGGGTAACGTTGGAATTGTATGTCATGATATCGTAAGAGATGAATTAAGAAGATTAATTAGTGAAGATAAAGTTAGACCTGATGGACGTGGGTTAGCTGAATTAAGACCACTTGAATCTAAAATTGATTTATTCTCAAGAACTCATGGTTCTGCAATGTTTACTAGAGGTCAAACTCAAGCACTCGCTTTAACTACACTTGGTAGTTTAAGCGAATACAAAATAATTGACGGTATTGCTGAAAAAGAGAAAAAGAACTTTATGTTACATTATAACTTCCCTCCATATTCAGTTGGTGAAACTGGTAGATATATGGGTGCTGGACGTAGAGAAATCGGACATGGTATGTTAGGTGAAAGAGCCTTAAAACAAGTTATGCCAAGTGAAGAAGAATTCCCTTACACTGTAAGAGTTGTTTCTGAAATACTTGAAAGTAATGGATCAAGTTCACAAGCTACAATTTGTGCTGGTTCTATGAGTATGATGGCTGCTGGTGTTCCAATTAAAGCTCCAGTTGCAGGAATTGCAATGGGATTAATAATGGAAGGTGAGAATTATTCAATTCTTACTGATATCCAAGGTATGGAAGATCACAATGGAGATATGGACTTTAAAGTAGCGGGTACTAAAGATGGTATTACTGCACTTCAAATGGATATCAAAATTGATGGTATTACACCTGAGATTATGGCTGAAGCATTAGAACAAGCTAAAATTGCTAGATTACAAATCTTAGATAATATGAACAGTATAATTGATGCTGGACGTGCTGAAGTAAGTGAATATGCACCTAAAGTTAGATTATTAAATATTGATCCAGATAAAATCAGAGACGTTATCGGACCTGGTGGTAAACAAATTACTAAAATTATTGAACAATGTAATGAAGTTAAAATCGACATTGAACAAGATGGTAGAGTTACAATTATGCATACAAATAACGAAGACATTGATAAAGCAATTAAAATCATTGAACAAATCGTTAGAGTTGCTAAAGTTGGAGAAGTATACTCTGGTAAAGTTGTTAGAATTGAAAAATTTGGTTGTTTCGTGGAATTATGGAAAGGTACTGACGGATTATGTCATATTAGTAAATTAGCTCATGAAAGAGTTAATAGAACTGAAGACATCGTTAAAATGGGAGATATTATTACTGTTAAAGTAATTGGTATTGATGATAAAGGAAGAGTAGATTTATCTAGAAAAGATACTTTACCTAAACCAAAACCTGTTCCTTATAAAAAACCTGTACCTAAAACTGAAGAAAAGAAGTAAAAACACAATAAGGGGGTAATATCATGAGGGATAAAAACGATATTGTTTGTCATTGTGAACAAGTTACTTATGGGAATATCCTTGAAGTAATTGATAATGGCGCAGATACAATAGAAAAAATTGGAGATGCAACTATGGCAGGTATTACTTGTGGTGTTTGTATTGAAGACTTAGAAGAGATTTTAGAAGAAGAATTAGAATAATAATTAAATTGATACCTGGGTAACCGAGCGGAAACGTTAGGAAAGTCCATGCTAGCACAAGCTGAGATGCTTGTAGTGATTGTGATAGAGGAAACAATAACTTTATGCACGTAAGTGACGGCTGAGAACTCACCTGTTAAATGGTGTTATTATCTTTAAAAGTGCCACAGAGACGAGCTTTATAGGAAACTATGAAGGTGGAACGGGTAAACCCCGCAAGCTAGAAACCCAAACTATGGTAGGGGCACTTCGATTCGGTAAATGAACTGATGAGGAGACGTATTTATACGTAGATAAATGGTTACCACCCTTTAGGGTACAGAACATGGCTTATATGGTATTAATTTAAAAAAAGACGCATTCATGCGTCTTTTTCTTTACTTTTCATTAATTTCTATCCTACAACATTGTCATAGTCGATAATTGATTCATCTTGATTCATTTTTTCTTCAATATAACGAGAATTATTGACCGCTAAAAACTTGATGGTTTGTATAAACAGTATATACCCTAAATAAATACTAAAAATAACCATCAATAAGAATCCAATAAAAGGGCCAACTACAAGATTAAGTAAATATCCAACACCAACACTTAGAAATAACCAAATAACAATCATAATCGTTATAAAACGGTTGATATGGTTATGGACAAATTTCTCCCATTTAATTCTAAACTCAATTTCATTCGATTTATTTAAGTATTTTTGAAAAAAGTAAAATATATTCATAATGTCAACTCCTAACTTGTATTTATTATAACATAATATATAATAGAAAAGAGGTGTTTCGATGAAAATAATTATTTCACCAAGTAAAACGCAAAACCCAACAAAATCAGCCTATCTTACAAATCAAGAAATCATTTATCCAATAAAACATAAGAAAATCCTCACGTTACTTCAAAAACTAAAAAAAAATCAAATCAATAAGATCATGAAAATTAATAAAACTCTACTTGATAACACGTATAATAATATTCAAAACTACTCTAATCTCGCCACATTTCATGCGTTTGAGAGCTTTAATGGTCTAGTTTTCAAAGGTCTCCAAAAAGAACAATATCATTCTGCCGAATATGACTATATTGAATCGAATTTATTAATCTTAGATGCCTTTTACGGGATTTTAAAACCAGGATCATTAATTAAATTGTATCGACTTGATATGAAAATGAAAATTGGGGTAAATTTATATTCTTTTTGGGATATTAGTAACTATTTTAAAAATGAATTAATTATCAATTTAGCATCAAATGAATTTAGTAAGATGATTGACTGTAAAAATACCATAAATGTTAGTTTCTTACAGTATAAAAATAATAGTTATGTTAACCAAGCAACATACACTAAACAAGCACGTGGACAGTTTTTGAATTACTTAATTATAAACCATCTTTTAGATCCTCAACAAATGAAAAATTTTAATGAATCAAATTACACTTATAATGCTAAATTATCAGATGATAAAAATATTATATTTTCAAGAATAGGTTAACGGCATAAATATGCCGTTCTTTTTGTCAATTTTGTCATTTTTATTGCATTAATAGTAAATATAATGTAAAATTAATTAGCGTTAAATAGGAGGTGTTAATATGAGTCAAAAAATCGATTATGATATAGTTAAAAAAAGACAAGAGAAGATTCGAAATTTCTCGATTATTGCTCATATTGATCATGGAAAATCTACTTTAGCTGATCGTATATTGGAAATGACTAATGCAATTTCAAAAAGAGAAATGAAAGCTCAATTACTGGACTCAATGGATTTAGAACGTGAACGTGGGATTACCATAAAACTCAATGCAGTTGAGATAAAGTATACTGCGAAAGATAATAATGAATACACCTTCCATTTAATAGATACTCCGGGACATGTCGATTTCACTTATGAAGTATCAAGAAGTCTTGCCGCTTGTGAAGGGGCAATATTAGTAGTTGACGCTGCTCAAGGTATTGAAGCACAGACCTTAGCTAACGTTTATTTAGCACTTGATAATGATTTAGAAATCTTACCTGTAATTAATAAAATTGACCTGCCAAGTGCTGATCCAGAAAAAGTAAAACAAGAAATTGAAGAAATAATTGGATTAGACGCTAGTGAAGCAGTACTAACTAGTGCCAAAGAAGGTATTGGTATTCAAGATATATTAGAACAAATAGTCGAACTAGTTCCAGCACCAATAGGTGACCCAAAGGCACCATTAAAAGCCTTAATATTTGATTCGTATTTTGATACTTATCGCGGAATTATTCCTAGTATTAGAGTATTTGAAGGGGTTATTAAAAAAGGTGATAAAATTAAGATGATGGCTACTAATGCTGTTTATGAAGTTATTGAAGTTGGAGTATTCACACCAAAAGAAGAAAAAAGAGCATATTTAGGCCCTGGAGATGTAGGATTTTTGACAGCTTCGATAAAAACTGTTGAAGATGTAAGAGTTGGGGATACTATTAC
>JAUVDP010000059.1 GCA_030595255.1 Mycoplasmatota bacterium
TACTCCGCCATTTGTAATTAAAACGGATTTATCCGTTTTTTTTATACAAACTTGTGTATTTTGGTTTACTAACAATCCACAATATTCTAAAATAAACGTATAGAATTTAGATGTCAATACGAGGAGGAATAACTATGAAGAAAATAATAGCTTTTGTTTGTACTCATAATAGTTGCCGAAGCCAAATGGCTGAAGGTTGGGCAAAATACTTTGGAAATGATGTCTTTGATGTTTACTCAGCAGGTACAGAAGAATATCCTGCACCAAAACCTCTCGCAGTTGAAGTGATGGAAGATATGGGAATTGATATGAGTAAACATTACTCTAAATTACTAGATGATATTCCTCTAAACTTAGATATCCTAATTACAATGGGTTGTGGAGTAGAATGTCCACATGTACCAACAAAGCACCGTGAAGACTGGGGATTAGATGATCCTAGTGGTGGTCCTAAAGCAGATTTTGAAATTACTAGAGATCTAATAAAGTATAAAGTATTGAATCTTATTAAACTGGTTAAAGAAGGAAAACTATAGGCAAACATAAATTGTTTGCCTATTTATTTACTAAAAATATTAGTTCGTAAGCAAATTAATTGATTTATGGATTAAAAAAAGCGATAATATTAGTAATTAAATAAGGAGGAACACTAATATGAAAATAGAATTATGGTCTGATTTTGGATGTCCATTTTGTTATATTGGAAAAACACGTTTTGAAAATGCTTTAAATAAATTCGCACATAAAGATGAAGTTGAAGTAATTTACAAAGCTTATCAATTAAATCCAAACGCAAAAAAAGTAATGACTGAGGGTGTAGCTGAAACTTTCGCAAAAGGTCACAGAACTACTGTCGAAAAAGCAAAAGCTAAGTTTGATATGTTTGTTAATGCTGCTAAACAAGTAGGATTAACATATGATTACGTGAATATTAAATTAACAAATACATTTGATGCACATAGACTTGCTAAATGGGCTAATCAATTTGGATTAGAAGAAGCATTAACTAATAGATTAATGAAAGCTTACTTTACTGATGCTTTAAATCTAGCTAATCACACAACTTTATTAGAACTTGCAGAAGAAGTAGGGTTAGATGTTAAAAAAGCAGAAAAAGTATTATCATCAAAAGAATACACTGATAAAGTAAACGCAGAAATTCTTGAAGGTAGACAAGTAGGAGTACAAGGAGTACCTTTCTTTGTTCTTAACCGTAAGTATGCAGTATCTGGTGCACAACAAGAAGAATACTTCTTAGCAGCACTTAATCAACTGTGGGAAGAAACTAATCCTCTAGATACATTTGGTGGCGCAGACAGTGGACATGTATGTAATGATGAAGGATGTAGTATCTAATACTAAACAACATAAATATTACTATAAAAACGATCACACTCTTGCAGTGTGATTTTCTTTTGAAATATAGATAAATCTGTATAGACATTTACTTAATTTAATGATATTATATTTATAGTCTTTGGAGGATTAGCTCAGTTGGGAGAGCACTTGCCTTACAAGCAAGGGGTCACTGGTTCGAGCCCAGTATTCTCCACCATTTCGACCCGTATACCGAGAATTTAGTAGTTTCCCTTACTACTGCGATATTCTCGGTTTTTTATATACTTTAAAAGTATCACTTTTTAGGTACTTTTCCCCCTAAAATACCTCCCATAAAACATGTCTTTCTAAGGTTTTTTTTCGCGAGTGGGAACTGGGTTCGAAACGATAAAATTGATGATTTCGAACCTGAAACCAAAATGTGTTCTATAAATTATTTTTGAGGTATTAGAGGTAGGTAGGGAATAATAAAAATATGTTATAATATCTAAGAAGTACAAAATAACTATTGACACTATCCTTAGGGGAGACTCTATATTATAGATGTGAGGTGTATAGAATGATAATAATTGGACAATTTGCAAAAGATAATAACATTACGGTAAAAACATTGCATCATTATGAAAAGGTAGGGCTTCTAAATCCTTTGAAAGTTGATACCGAAACAGGATATCGCTATTATGGTGATATATCTCAAGATGACTTGGATATAATACTATTTCTAAAGGAACTAGGATTTTCGTTATCAGAGATTAAAAGTTCTATTAATGAGTTTGAATTAGATTCGATTCTAGATTTATTTGCTTTTAAATTAGATAATTTACAAAATGATACAGATCTTATTGAGAGTAGAATCTTTAAAATTCAAAATATCTTATCATCCTTACACTTATCCAAAAATAATATAAATTGGAAAGGAATAGTGAAGATGAGCAAAGAAACAACTGATTCAGGAAATTATGGAAAAGGAAGACTAATTGAATCGAGGGATAAAGCGTTCAAGGAAGCAAAGGCTGGTGGATCACAATTTTGCTTAGTTGTACTTGATTTAGATCATTTCCAAAAGATTAATGATGATTTCGGGTATAGTGTTGGAGATCAGATACTTGATAGAACTTATAGTGAAATAAGCGCTTATATAAAAACTGTTGAAGGCAATATATCTACGGAGTATAGAGGTGGAGATGAGTATCACTTAACATTTACAAAATCTCCTAAAGAAGTTGCACTGTTGATATCAACGCTTCTGGACAACATAGTTAAAGTAGACTATTCAGATATTGATGAGGACATAAAAGTTTCTGCTACAGCTGGTATTGTTGCAGTTAGTAAAAAACATAAATCATATTCTGATTTACTTCAAGACGCATCTATTAAACTATATGAGAACAAAAATAGAAATAGATAAAATCCCTATTATGAACTGTAAGACTCCATATTTAATATGGAGTTTTTCTCTTAGTAAAGCAAGGGTCACTAGGTGGTGGAAGTTATTCTCCACCATTTCGACCCGTATACCGAGAATTTAGTAGTTTCCCTTACTACTGCGATATTCTCGGTTTTTTATATGTTTCGAAAGTATCACTTTTTGGGTAGTTTCCACCATGTTTTACCCCCTATAAATCATGTCTTTCTAAGGGTTTTTTTCGCGAGTGGGAACTGGGTTCGAGACACAAAATGAAACCATTTTGAATCTGAAACCAAATTACACTTCTAAATTATTTTTCGAGGTAGTAGAGGTAGTGGAGGAATTTGTGGTATAATTCATATTAGGAAGGATGAACATATGAAGAATAAATTAGTAATTGTTATAGGAGTTGTGGTAATTGTTATGTCTGTATTTTTAATGACAGGATGTAGTAGCACAGAAGAAGATGAAATGATTGAAATCTTAGAGGACATGGTTCTAAATGCATCAGGGAATGTAATTGCGGAGGAAGCTTATTGTAACTTATCTCAATATGCAATTTATTTTGAAATTGATAATGAAGATTATATTTCTTGTGAGGGCGAAGATGGATACTATGAATATATTACTCATATTTTTACAAAATACTATAGTAGTACTAATCAGGTAAATGTGGAATATGAAATTGATGAAGGTAGTGTAACTTATTATATTACAGAAAATGATGAAAGGGTTGTTTTAGCAATTACTATGCAAGAGAATCCATTTATAATTATTGGGATTGAATAGTATAACATCATGGATTTATGACTGATTAATCGATTAATGATCATTCGGTCACTAGGTGTAGCCCAGTATTCTCCACCATTTCGATCCGTATAACGAGAATTTAGTAGTTTCCCTTACTACTGCGATATTCTCGGTTTTTTGATGTTTTAAAAGTGTCGCTTTTTGAGCACTTTTCACCCTAAAATACCCCCCCATAAAACATGTCTTTCTAAGGGCTTTTTTCGTGAGTGGGAAGTGGGTTCAAGACGATGAATTTCACCTTTTTGAACCTGAAACCAATTATGCAGCATGATTACATTTTTGAGGTAGTAGAGGTAGTGAGGGTAATTTTAGTTTATGATAAGCTGAGCCGTATCACAAATGACCTAAAAGAATACGGAATATAGCTTATTTGGTACTTTCCTCACAAGAAAGTGCCATTTTTAATGAAAATATAGTATTCTATTAACAGTAGAGTAAATTCTATTGATATTTACTTCGAATTTTTATATTGTAAACTGGAAGGTGATTATATGAATGATGATTTCGGACAATTTATTAAGGAATTAAGAAAAAAGAATATATTGACTCAAAAGGAGTTAGCTGATCAACTCAACATTTCTGATAAGGCAGTTAGTAAATGGGAGGTAGGGGATAGTTATCCTGATATTTCATTATTGATTCCTATATCAAATATTTTTAATGTAACTGTAGATGAGTTACTTAAATGTAAGTATAATATTAAAGAACGAAAAGGTGAAATTACCAAAAATCTTATCATATTTAATATTGCAGCAAATATAATCTTGATAATAGTTATTATTGTTTTTTTACTGATTACTCTTTATGAAAATAACACTGGAGCTTCTATTGAACTCGCTGTAGTTGATAAAGAGGAATATATATTTATATCTTTAATTACTGTCCTAGGTCTTTCAATTCTCTCTTTTGTTTATAATCTTCTTCAATACAAAAAAATAGGAAGTGAAATGAAAAAATGAGGAAATTAGTACTTAGTAATTTTTTAATCGCTATTATAGTGTGGTTGTTTTTTCAAGTTAATGGAAGTATGTATAGTTATATCTATTTTAACCCTGCACAATCACTATTTACACGAAATGACTATTTAGTGTTGTTTTTTATTGGTTTATCGGTGTTGTCTTTATTAGGATATATTCTTAATAGATTAAGAAAAAGAATAGATCAAGATTCATATAGAAAACTTTTATTTTTTGAACTATTCATACTATTCATATTAGGATTCGTTTGTTCAATAGCATATATCTACTTTGTTTTTAATCCTAATTTACCTATTATTACAGTATTGGTTTGGATACCAGTTTACAGAAAACTAGTTATCTGGTATTTTTTTGAGTTAGCATATTTTGTCTATATGATTAATAGTTTTCAAGTCTTTAAAAATACTGTAAGTAATTTTAAGACTGATGATAAGAAATCAATAATTTTTAAAATACTTGAGTTGATACTTTTTATACTTATTCTAATTACTCCTATATATATTGATCATGGAGAGTGGAGTATAAGTCTAGTTGAAGCAGGTTTTATTGGAAAGTATTGGTACTTATTTACAATAGCAGTTATTGCTTACCTTATGTATATAGCTATTCCAAGAGGTAAGGGTAGTATTCTATCAAATATGGTTATTTTACTTATATTGCTTACAATGATGATTATCTATAAAAATCCTATAGATTATTTTATGACTGAGAGTCTGCATGTAGGTTCCAAACCTTTCATTAGTTTCTATTTGCTTATGGCTACAATTACCTTGAATATAACAGATAGTATCCTGCTCTACAAAAAATATATATTAAATCATAAATGATAAGTGCACTGCACATTTATCATTTTTCTTTTCCAACTTACTAACAAGTAATTACTTATCTAATAAGTAGAACTCAATAGGCTCAAAACGGAAGCGAAATCAATTAGAACCTATACCCATGAATCGAACATGGCCAAGTGATATTGGATATTTTCGATAAAGGCAGGTAAAGAGAGAAACTCATAATCTAAAACAAAAGTGAAATACAGTATGGTAAAAACATACACAGTGCATACATTTTTATGTGTTTTACCAAAAAGAGAATCATATTGGTAATTTGCATAGGTTATTGATACGTTTTAAACAAATTAATGCATTTTGCCAATAATAATATAAAATTGGTAAAATACATAGACAAAACTATTGCGAGAAGATATAATATATATAGGAGGTGGTTATATGTCATCTAACTTGAATCTAGATATTTTTAAAGGTTTTACATATATCTCTAGGGATGATTTAAAAAAATATATTAGAAATAAAACGAACTATGAAAAAGAATCATCGATCAGATGGGTTATTTACCATCTGGTTAAAAACAAGAAAATCACAAAGGTTAATCAGCATTATTTTTTTAATGGATACTTGAAAGAGTTTGCTCCAATTTCTTTTAACAAGACCAAAGGAAAAATCGAAAAGGTTCTTAAAGATAAATATCCGTTGTTAGACATTGTGATTTACGAAAGCAGTATATTAAACGAGTGGTTGAATCATCAAATATCTAAAAACATTATATTTGTTCAAACTGAAAAAATATATTCAGAGTATGTATTTGATGCACTGAAAGAAAATCTACATAATCAGGTGCTTTTTTATCCATCTATTAAGGATTTTGATACGTATGCAGAAAATGATACCATAATAGTTTCAAATTTTGTTACAAGATGTCCACAGAGAACTTCAGGTTATGATGTTAGACTTGAGAAATTAATTGTAGATATTTTCTCTAGTGATCTAATATCTGAGTTCTTTAGCCAAAGTGAATACTCAAATATAATTTCAAATATATTTGGACAGTATAAGATTGATACGAAAACATTAGTTTCATACGCAAAAAGAAGACAATTAGATAAACTCATGAGTTCCTTTATAAGTAGTTATATCCCAGGGAAGGAAGAAGGGAAATGATTAAATCAGAAACCTATAGCAAAGAGCATATTAAAACAATCAAAGCTAAATATCCAAATTTAGATCAATTTATTATTGAAAGAACAATATATGCTTTTGGATTATTAGAGGCACTTGTAAAAGCAAAACTGCCTTTTGTTTTTAAAGGAGGTACATCTTTAATACTTTTATTAAGTAATCCGTATAGATTATCGACAGATATTGATATAATCGTAGAACCAGATACCGACATCACTAAGTATTTAGAAAAAGCTGGGCATACACTTCCGTTTATTAGAAAAGAAGAACAAGTAAGAAAAGGAAAGAATGATATTATTAAGCAGCATTTCAAATTTTATTACAAGTCGCCATCGAGTGAAACCGAGATTCCTATTTTGCTTGATGTATTATATGAATATCATGGTTATACTAAAGTGATTGACAAAGAGATTGAAAATGATATGTTAATTACTGAAGGTGATAATTTAATTGTTAAAGTTCCATCTATTGAATCAATTCTAGGTGATAAATTAACTGCTTTTGCACCTAATACAACAGGTATAGAATATCAATATGTAAATAAAGACGGTATTACCATTACCAAACACCTAGAAGTTATTAAGCAATTCCTTGATGTAGCAAAACTAATTGAAGATGCCATGAATTTTAATGATATTAGTGATACATATTCTGAAGTAGTTAAGCAAGAAATTGATTATAGAGGATTAGCTATTTCTAAAGAAGAAGCTTTGCAAGACACTTTTGATACTGCTCTATCTATACTAACTAGAGGAGCGGTGAATAAGAGTGATTATGATAATTTAAAGAGTGGTATTAGAAAAATAAGGAATCATGTATTTGGAGTCACAATTAATGGTGAAACAGTTGTTAAATATGCTTCTAAAGTTATGTTGATGTCTGCACAACTAATTACCAATACTAAAAGTGTTACGATTGGAGAAATGTCATATATTAAGGATAAAAAATTTAAAAGCATAAATGGTATAAAAAAGGTAGACCCAACAACATATAATACAGCTGTTATCTCACTTAAATTATTAGATATTATTTAAGTTATACAAAGAGACCCAACAAATATCAAATTAGAATTGTTAAAAGACAACGATAAAGTCTATCTAATATTTTTCCCCTAACTGTGATAAACCGAACCGTATCATATACTAAAAACATGAAATAACACACAAGAAAACATACAAGATAATTAGTGTTTTCTTTTTCATTGTATAACCACCCATTGAGTGGTATAATATAATTGGAGGTGATTCTATGGACTTTAAAATTAAAGAAACAAGAGCTGAATATAATATTACACAAAAGGAAATGAGTGAAATACTAGACATACCACTTAGAACCATTGAAAATTGGGAAAGTGGTAAAAGAAAACCTAGTAAATGGGTAGAAAAGCT
>JAUVDP010000027.1 GCA_030595255.1 Mycoplasmatota bacterium
ACTTAGAGGAGTATGGAGTAATTGATAGAGTTGTTAAAGAACCTCTTGGAGGAGCTCATTTTAATAAAATTGAAACATTTAAAAATACTAAACAAGCAATTTTAGAAGAATTGCATAAATTAAAAAGGTTTACTGGGATTGAACTTAGGGATAAAAGAATCAAGAAGTACCGTGATTTTGGTTTCTTCCAACGATTCAACTATGACAACCTGAAAGGTGATAAAAATGATATATACTAAAATAATGGGTACTGGAAGTTATTTACCTTCAAAAGTACTAACAAATAAAGATTTAAAAAGATATGTAGAAACAAGTGATGAGTGGATTCAGTCACGTACTGGGATTAAAGAAAGACGTATAGTAACTGATGAAGGTACTACTGATTTAGCTTATGAAGCAAGTTTGAAAGCTATTGAAGATGCAGGAGTTAATCTTGAAGATATTGATTTAGTTGTTGTTGCTACTGTTACTCCTGATAACTATTTTCCTGGTGTAAGTAATTTACTTCAATCTAGACTTGGATTAAAAGAAGTAATGACTTTTGATATTAATGCGGCTTGTAGTGGGTTTTTATACGCGCTTAATATTGCTGATAAAATGATTAAAAGTGGAGCTTATAATACAGCGCTTATTGTTGGAGCTGAAACTTTAACTAGATTGACTGACTGGAGAGACCGTAATACTTGTGTATTATTTGGTGATGCAGCTGGGGCTATGGTTATTGGAAAAAGTAGTGAGAATAAAATTAAAGATGTAATTTGTGGATCACGTGGTGACGTTGATGATTTATTAATCTGTGAAAATGTTAGTATTAAAGATCCAGAAGTAAATGAAGTAGGTAGACAAGATCATATTCATATGAAGGGTGCAGAAGTGTTTAAATTTGCTACTAGAATTTTACCTAAAACTGTGAATGATTTATTAGAAAGAAATAATATGGTATTAGATGATTTAGATCATATGGTTGCACATCAAGCAAATGAAAGAATTATTACTAAAGCAGCTAAAGATCTTAATTATAGTATGGATAAGATGTTTTTAAATATTCATAAATATGGGAATACTAGTTCTGCTAGTGTGCCGCTTGCAATTGATGAAGCTATCAAGACTAAAGCACTTAATAAAGGAGATAAGTTCATCACAGTTGCCTTCGGTGGAGGGTTAACTTGGGGTGGAGCACTTATTGAATTATAGGGGGATTAATATGAAAGACTTACGTGATTTACTAAATGTAGAATACCCAATTATACAAGGTGGTATGGCTAATATTTCTACTCATGTTTTAGCGTCAGCTGTTAGTAACGCTGGTGGACTGGGAATTATTGGCGCAGGTGGTTGGGATGTTGATAGAGTAAGAGATGAAATTAGAAAAACTAAAGCTTTAACAAATAAACCTTTTGGAGTAAATATTATGTTGCTAAGTCCACACGCGGAAGCTATTAGTGATATGGTTATTGAAGAAGGTATCAAAGTTATAACTACGGGTGCTGGTAACCCTGGTGTTTATATGGAAAAATGGAAAAGTGCTGGAATGATTGTTATTCCTATCGTTCCAAGTGTAGCTCTAGCTAAGAGATTATCTAGAACTGGTGCTGATGCAATTATAGTTGAAGGTACTGAAGCTGGAGGACATATAGGTGAGATTACTACATTTACGCTTGTTCCTCAAGTTTGTGATGCAATCGATATTCCAGTAATTGCTGCTGGTGGTATTGCTGATTCACGTGGACTTGATGCAGCGTTTGTACTTGGGGCAAGAGGAGTTCAAATTGGAACAGTCTTACTCGCAAGTCATGAGTGTCCTGTTCATGAGAATTATAAGAATAGAATTGTACGTGCTAAAGATACCGATACTGTAGTTACTGGTAGAGGAACTGGAGCACCTGTACGTGTTATTAAAAATAAGATGTCTAGAAAATATTTAGAGTTAGCTAAGAACCCTGAAATTAGTTTAGAAGAAATGGAAATATTAACTTTAGGATCTTTAAGTAAAGCTGTCTTTAATGGTGATATGATAAATGGAAGCATTATGGCAGGGCAAAGTGCTGGATTAGTTAAAGAGATTAGAAGTGTTAGAGAAATACTAGAAGATATCTTTGAACCTAGTAGAGTTAATAAAGGTACTTTATAAATGAAAAGTGTTTTAATGTTTTCAGGGCAAGGTTCTCAGTACTTAGGTATGGGACAAGATTTATATAATAACTATGATGTAGCTAGAAAAGTATTTGATAATGCTGATCAAATACTTGGATATAGTATTAAAGATATTATGTTTAATAATGAAGAAATGCTTAATAATACTTTGTATACTCAAGTCGCGATGTTTACATTATATGTTGCAATACTTGAAGTATTAAAAGAACAAGGTGTTGAATCGGAGTACGCTGTTGGATTATCACTTGGTGAATATGGCGCACTTTATTATAATGATGTATTTGATTTTGAAACTGGGTTAAAAATCCTTGAAAAAAGAGGGTTGTTTATGAATGATGCAGCTTCAAAAACTAGTGGATTAATGAGTGCGATTCTAGGTATGGAATCTGATGTACTATTAGATATAATTGCTAGTGTTGATGGGTATGTAAAAATCGCAAATTATAATACTTATGGACAATTAGTAATAAGTGGTCAAGAAAAAGCAGTTCTAGAAGTTAATGAAAAAGCATTAGAAAATGGTGCGAAAAGAGCAATCACTTTAAACACAAGTGGACCTTTTCATACTGACTTAATGGAGGACGCTAGTACTAAGTTTAGTGAGTACTTAAGCAGTGTAGATTTAGATGTACCAAGCAAGAAGTTATTAGTTAATACAACTGGTGATTTTTATGAAGGTGATCTTAAAAATACTATGGTATCTCAAATAACTAATAGTGTAATGTTTTATCAGATGATTGAGAAACTAATTGATCAAGGAGTAACTACTTTTATTGAAGTTGGTCCTAAGAAAACATTATGTAGTTTTGTGAAAAAGATTAATCGTAAACTTGATATATATAATGTGGAAGACACATTAAGTTTGAACAAGTTATTAGATTTCTTAAAGGAGGAGTAAAATGAGTTCATTTAAAGGAAAAACAGTAGTTGTAACTGGTGGAAATACAGGAATTGGGAAAGAGATTTGTATTCAGTTTGCTATGGAAGGTGCTAATGTAGTTATTAATTATTTATTTGATGAAAACTTAGCTTTTGATCTTTTAAACCATGTTGAAAATCTTGGCGGCAAAGGGATGATTGTTAAGGGTGATGTTAGTAAGTTTGATGAATCAAAATTAATTATTGATAACGCAATTAACACTTTTGGGAAAGTGGATATTTTAGTTAATAACTCTGGAATCACTAGAGATAATTTAATGATGAGAATGAGTGAAGAAGAATTTGATAGTGTAATTAACGTTAATTTAAAAGGGACTTGGAATATGTGTAAACATGTGACAAGACATATGTTAAAAAATAGATCTGGTAAAATCATCAATATAGCAAGTGTTGTTGGTATTATGGGTAATGCTGGTCAAGCTAATTATGTTGCGAGTAAAGCTGGGATTATTGGGCTTACAAAAACTTTAGCTAAAGAGTTTGGTGCACGTGGTGTGACAGCTAATGCTATTGCTCCAGGATTTATTCAAACTAAGATGACTGATAGTTTACCTGATGATGTAAAAGAAAATTATACAAAACAAATACCACTTCAAAGATTTGGAACTTCAACTGATATTGCGAATACAGTTTTATTCTTAGCTAGTGATAAAGCTAGTTATATTACTGGGCAAGTTATTAGTGTGAACGGTGGAATGATTTAATGAATTTAAAACCTCTTACTATTAATGGTAAGACAGTTCAGTTTCCAATTATCCAAGGTGGTATGGGTATTAGGATTAGTTTAAGTAAACTTGCGAATGCTTGTATTGATAGTGGGATTATAGCTACTATTAGTGCTGCTCAAGTTGGGTTTTTAAGAAAGAATTTTAGAAAAGATCCAATTGGAGAAAATTTTAAAGAATTAAAAATTGAAATTGATAAAATAAGAGCAGTTAACCCTGATGGTATTTTAGGTGTTAATCTAATGCATGCGATTAATCATTATGGTGAATACGCTAGTTTCTTAGCTACTCAAGATATTGATTTTATTGTTAGTGGAGCTGGGCTTCCTTTAGATTTACCTGAGTATCTTGAAGGTTCTAGTGTTAAAGGTGCATTCATTGTAAGTAGTGCTAGAGCTGCTAAAATCTTACTTAGAAGCTGGGATAGAAGATATAATTATATGCCTGAATTTGTAGTTTGTGAGGGTCCTTTAGCTGGTGGACATTTAGGGTTTAGTAAAGAAGATATGGAAAGCGGTAATGTAATGTCGCTTGAAGATATAGTAAAAGAAACTAAAGAAATTGTTAAAGTATATGAAGAAAAATTTGGGATCTCTATTCCTGTAATTGCAGGTGGTGGAGTTCATGATGGTGCTGATATGGCTAGAATGTTAAATGTTGGTGCTGATGGTGTTCAAATATCTACAAGGTTTATTGCAAGTCATGAGTGTGATGCTAGTTTAGATTACAAAATGATGATTGTAAATTCTAAGGCAAGTGATATTGTTAGAGTTAGTAGCCCCGCAGGGCTTCCTGGTAGAGCTATTAAAAACTTTTTAACTAAGAAACTTGAAAGAGAGAATATAAAAGTAAGCTATTGTGTTGATTGTTTAAAAACATGTAAGAAGGTTGGAATACCTTATTGTATTACTGAACAACTTGGTAATAGTAGTGCTGGAGATATTGATGGATTAATATTTACTGGTGCTAAAGCTTATTTAATTGATAAGCTAGATTATGTTGAAAATATTGTTAATGAAATTATTAGGGATTGTAAATTAGAACTTAATTTTACTGGAGGAATGTAAATGAAACGTAGAGTTGTAGTTACTGGGCTTGGAGCGATTACGCCACTTGGTAATAATGTAGAAGATTCTTGGAATGCTGCAAAGGCTGGGGAAAATGGTATTGATTTAATTAAAGGTTATGATACTGATTTAACAGCAGTTAAAATTGCGGGTGAAGTTAAAGGATTTGATTTTATTGAATTTTTTGGTAGAAAACAAGTAAAAAGATTAGATAAATTTGTTCAATTTGGAATGATTGCTTCTAAAGAAGCGATGGATGATTCTGGATTAGATTTAGATAAAATTGATAAAGATAGAATGGGTGTTTATTACGGAAGTGGGATTGGTGGACTTGATACTATTGCCACTCAAGAAGATAAAGCTAAAGCTAGAGGATATGATAGACTTAGTCCTTTCTTTATACCTAGTGCTATTATTAATATAGTTTCTGGTAATATAGCTATAGAATACGGTATAACAGGGCCTGCGTTATCAAGTGTTACTGCTTGTGCTAGTGCTGCTAACTCGATAGGAGAGGCATTTAGAGCTATTAGAGATGATTATTTAGAGTTGGCGTTAACTGGTGGAACTGAAGCGAGTGTTATTCCACTTGGTATTGGTGGATTTGATGTAATGATGGCTTTAAATAAAAGTAATGATAGAAATTATGCTAGTATCCCATTTGATAAAAACAGAAGCGGATTTGTTATGGGTGAAGGTGCTGGAACTATTATTTTAGAAGAATATGAACATGCTAAAGCACGTGGTGCTAAAATATATGCTGAAATGATTGGCTATGGAGCTACATGCGACGCTTATCATATTACTGGTCCTGATCCAGAAGCAACTGGAGCTAAAAAATGTATGGAAGTTGCTGTAAGGGATGCAGGGATAGAGTTTACTGATGTAGATTATATTAATGCACATGGTACTTCGACTCCTTTAAATGATAAAACAGAAACATTAGCTATTAAAAAAGCATTTAATGAACATGCTTATAATTTAAGCGTTTCTAGTACTAAGAGTATGACTGGACATTTACTTGGAGCTAGTGGTGCTATTGAATCTATATTTTGTATCTTAGCCACAAGAGATGATTTTGTACCACCTACAATTAATAGTAAAGAATTTGATGAAGCATTGGATTTAGATTATACTATTGGTATAGGTAAAGAAAAAGTTGTAAATGTAGCTATTAGTAATAGCCTTGGATTTGGTGGGCATAATGCTACAGTTGCATTTAAGAAATTTAGGGGGTAGTAAATTATGTTGTTAAATAGTAATCAAATACAAGAAATTATTCCTCATAGATATCCATTTTTATTAATTGATAAAGTAATTGAATTAGAACCTGGGCATAGTTGTGTGGCAATTAAAAATGTTACATCTAATGAAATGCAGTTCATGGGACATTTCCCACAGGAACATGTAATGCCTGGTGTATTAGTAGTAGAAGCGTTAGCTCAAACAGGGGCAGTATGTATGTTATCATTACCTGAAAACAAAGGTAAAATTGTGTATTTTGCGGGAATTGATAAATGTAAATTTAAACGTAAAATAATTCCTGGGGATACTATTAGGTTAGAAATTGAAATTACTAAACAAAGAGGACCTATTGGATATGGTAGTTGTAAAGCTTATGTGGATGGATTAGTTGCGGTAATCGCAGAACTTAAATTTGCTGTTGGTGAATAATAAAAAAAAGATGTTAGAAGACACTTAATGTAAGTGTTCTAACATCTTTTTATATACAAGATTGGGGGCTAAGTAGAGATATTTTAAAGCATTTAGTGTAAACGCATACATTATTTTTAAAACATACTTTTTTGACGGGTGTTTATATGCTATAATAAATTTAGTATGTACACAAAAGGATGATACCTCTTATGCAAAAACTAAGAAGATTAATGAAGAGTTTTGAAGATACGAGAATTTTAGATATTGGAACTGGGAATGGGAACTTCATAAGAATTTTAACTTCACTTGATGATGGATTTAAAAGTGTTGTTGGAATTGATTTACTTTCGGGTGCTATTAAAGTGTGTAAGTCAGGTTTTAATGATGACAGAATTAAGTTCATGAAGATGGATGCTTTAAAGATGGATTTCGAAGATAATAGTTTTGATATTGTATCTTTATCTAATAGTCTTCATCATTTAGATGATATTAGTGCAACTTTAAAGGAGATGGAAAGAGTACTCGCTCCTGGAGGAGTATTACTATTTTGTGAAATGAGAAATAATAATTTAACTAAAAAACAAAAGAGTCATTTAAAAATGCATCATTATGCAGCTGAAATAGATAGAGAACGTGGTTCAGTTCATTATGATACTTTTACTGATAAAGAAATTTTAAATCATTTAACAGAAAAAAGCAGTTTAGATATTAAAGATGTATGGGAGTTTGTTGTAACTGATAAAGAAGAGATTACTCCTAAAGAAATAGAATGGTTATTTGAGACAATAGATCGTGTACAAGAAAGAGTTGAAGGATCTGAGAAAAGAGAATATTTTCGTAAAAAAGCTGATAAGATTAAAAATTATATTAGAAAGTATGGGTTTGATTCTGCGACTCAGTTAATAGTGGTGATAGGCAAATGAAATTATTGAAGATATTTGATAAACGCAGTAAATTATTAGGTCATCAACCAATTATTTATAGAGACGCTGTTAGAGCAATCATATTAAAAAAAGGAAAGATATTATTAGTCTTTAGTGAAGAGTCTAAAGAGTATAAATTTCCTGGTGGTGGAGTTAAAGATTTAGAAGGAAGAGAAACAGCATTAAGAAGAGAAGTAATGGAAGAAGTTGGGAAACAAATTAATAGTATTAATGAGAGTTTAGGATATGTTGATCAAATCTATAATGATATATATGACATGAGAAAATATTTCTTTTTGCGTTCATATTATTATTTTTGTGAAGTATTTGATGATGAATATAATCAAGATTTAGATGTATATGAACAAAAACTTAAGTTTGTGCCTAAGTGGGTTTCAATTGATGAGGCTATTGAGTTAAATCAAATTAAGTATGATAATGGTAGTGAGTATCATTGGACTGAAAGAGAACTTTATGTGTTAAAGTTACTTAAGGAGATGACGCCATGAGAGGTTTTAGAAAAGCAAAAGGATTTGAAGATTTAGATTTTGAATTACCCAAAAGAAGCACATTACATAGTGCGGGATATGATATAGCTATTATTGAAGATATGGAAATAGGTCCTGGTGAAATAAAAGCGGGAATTACTGGCATAAAAGTTTTTATGATGGATGATGAAGTATTTAAGATGTATCCAAGAAGTAGTTTACCTAGAAATTATAGTCTAACTATTCCTAATAATGTTGGAATTATTGATAAAGATTATTTTGGAAATGAAGATAATGATGGAGCAATTTCTGTTACTTTACATAATTTTGGAACTAAAAAAGTGTTCTTACAAAAAGGTGAAAGAGTAGCTCAAGGAATTTTTCAAAAGTATTTAATTAGTCCTTTTGAAGATGAAGTTACTAGTATTAGAAACGGTGGATTTGGTAGTACTGGAAAATAATAATTAAAGTAGTTGACAAAAGCCCTAATATGGGGCTAGAATTATAGTAGATATTAGGTGTCGAAAGACATAACAGGGAATTGAGAATAAAGCTCAAGCTGTCCCAGCAACCGTATGACTGACGAACTGCAAATACCACTGCTTCTTAGCGGGAAGGTGCATAGTAGGATGAAGTCGAGCCGGTAGACCTACCTAAGATTCTAAGAATAGTAATACTCCTGGGTTATGAGTAGGTACGTCTTTTTAACTTTTTATATTTTATTAAGTTATATTAGTACGTAAGTAATCATCCGGGAGGATGGTTTTTTTATTACAAAAAATAAAATATAGGAGGCTTTAAATATGAAAAAACTATTCTCTATGGCAGCAATTTTTGTTATGGCATTTACTTTGGTAGGATGTACTGAGGTTAATGATTTAGAAGTAAGAATCGAGGAATTGAATCAAGATATATTTGATATCAATGAAGAATTAGGTACTTATGTAGTTGCAAACACAGAATTAGAGGAAGAAATAACGGCATTAGAAGCAGAAATAGCTTTATTACAAGCTCAGTTATTTGATAACATTATTACTTTTACTTTAACTGATGAATATGGTGAATTTAGTAGTGAAACAGTTGGATATGATGATGAATTTGATGGAACTTTATTTGATCTATTAGATGATAGTCTAACTGTGGGATATAACGACACAGATTATGGGAAGTATATTACTTCAATTAATAATTTGAATCCAAAAACTGGGGCTTATATTAGCTTTAGTAAAAACGGAGTTTCTTCAATTGTTGGCGTTGAATTAGCTACATTTGAAGATGGAGATGTATTCGGATTTGATGTATTATGGTGGGATACATTACAACAAGGTGTTGATGATGTAATACAGTTATTCTTAGAAAATCATGCAAGTGATTATGTGAATAGTGAATCTGTTGATTACAATGTATTACTAGCCCTTAATTTACTTGGAATTACAAGTGAATATGTAACGGTAAGTGAAGTAGAAACTTTAGTAGATGATAGTACTTTAGTTACTACTGCAGATTACTTTAAAGCAATTATGAAATTAAACGTAGTTGGAGTTGATAGTACTGAGTTAATTACTGAACTTAATGCAATTGTAGTACCTGGTGGATACGGACAAACTGCCTATGGATTACTCGCAATGGATAGTATAACTACTTCTGTAGATTACAGTACATTTGTAACTGCTGCATTAGCTGATTTCAATACAACTACTCCATTTGATTTAGGATTAGATGCGGGTGGAATTAGTATTGTTGCGCTTAGTGATTATAGTGATATTGGAACATTAATTACTGATTATACATCTTGGATAAGTACTAGCCAATTAGATAGTGGTGGAGTAGTTACTAGAGATATGGATTGGGGTGGAACTACTTATCCTGGAACTGAGAATGCATCTTCTATGAGTCAAGTTATTTTAGGATTAGTAGCTAATGGAATTGATCCTACTGGAACAGATTATACTAAAGGAACTAATAACTTAATTTTCAGACTATTAGAGTTTGGTACTGATACAGGATCATTTGATTATATAAAAACTGATGATTTAGATGAGGATTTAATGTTTAGTACTCCTCAGGCATTTTTAGCACTTGTAAGTTATCAAGTTTATGCGAATACTTATAGTGAAGTAAATCCATTCGATTTTAATTAAAAAAAGAAGGAAGTGAGAGTATGAAAAAAGTTATAATATCAGTCGCAGCTTTAGTATTTCTTGCGGGTAGTTTTTTAGCTCTTTCATACTTTAATAAATCAGATATAGAAGGCACAATTACAATTACAGTTATTGATGAAATAGGAGATACTGTTTCAACTAAAGAATTAGATTTTACAAGTGAAGATACTTTGTTTGATTTACTAGATCAAAACTTTGAAGTTGGTTGTGCAAATTCATCGTATCAATTAAGTTCTGAATGTGAAAAAATCCTATTCACAAGTAGAGTTTTAATGAAAATTGATGATGTTGAAACAGATTGGATAAACAATTATATAGCCATTTATGAGAATAATGAATATTCACTACTTGGTATTGATAATATTATTCTAAATGATGGAGATGTATTTGTATTTGAATATAAAACAGTTGGAGGTGATAACTAAATGGATACTAAAAAAATGATGATGATTTCTTTATCAATAGCTATAATTTTTACGCAAGAACAGTTGCTTGTATTTTTACCAAATGTTCAATTAACTGTATTACTTATAATAGTATTTGTGAGTGTGTTTAGTTTTAAGGAAAGTATTATTTTAATTACTGGTTATGTACTACTTGATAGTTTATATATGGGAGGGTTAAATCCTTTCTATCTTGTACCAATGATGCTTGCTTGGTATTTAATACCTATTAGTTATCACACAATAATGAGAAGAACTACTAATGAAGTAAAGTTGGCATTGTTTGCGTTCGTATTTGGATTCGTCTATGGATGGATGTTTATTCCGTTTAGAATGATGCAGTTGGGAATTAATGAATTATGGCCATATTTAGTTGCAGATATACCATTTGAAATTATTATGGCAACAACTGGATTACTTACAGTTTTATGGATTTATAAACCGTTATATAATCTGATGAACGAGATAGTCTTAACTAAAAATTTAGTAGCAACTAAGAGTTACAAATAAACAAAACAAGCCCGGTTGGACTTGTTTTCTATATTATATATAAAAATCTTTTAAAAAGATTAACAAAAACCTTGCTTAATTATACGTTTTTTGGTAGAATAATTAAGCCGTAAAAATACACACACAACTAGAGTAAATGGCCCTGAGCTACTTGGAACAAGTGGTGGTAGTTTACAAAGACAGTTAGTGGAGGCAAAATCAGAAGGAGGAATTAAAATGGCTGTAATATCAATGAAACAGTTATTAGAGGCTGGTGTACACTTTGGACATCAAACTCGTCGTTGGAATCCTAAAATGGACAAGTATATTTATACTTCTCGTGGTGGAATCCATATCATCGACTTACAAAAAACTGTAGGATTAATCGATGAAGCTTATGCAAAGTTACTTGAAATTGGAAAAAATGGTGGAAAAATCTTATTTGTAGGTACAAAAAAACAAGCACAAGATGTTGTTAAGGAAGAATCAATTAGAACTGGACAATATTATGTAGCACAAAGATGGCTTGGTGGAACGTTAACAAACTTTAAAACAATTAGAAAATCAATCAGAAGACTTCATGACATTACAAGAATGGAAAAAGATGGTACGTTTACTCGTTTACCTAAAAAAGAAGTAATCGGATTAAACAAAGAATTGGCAAAACTTGAAAAATTCTTAGGTGGAATTAAAGATATGAAAACTTTACCTGAAGCAATTTTTGTTGTAGATCCAATGAAAGAAAAAAATGCAGTTTTAGAAGCAAGAAAATTACATATACCTGTATTTGGAATTGTTGATACAAACTGTGATCCTGATTTAGTTGACGTAATCATTCCAGCGAATGATGATGCAATAAGATCAGTAAAACTAATTGTTGGTAAATTAGCTAATGCGATGATCGTAGCAGCTGGTGGAGAAGTTAATGAACCTGAATCAAAATATCAAGCAAGTCCAGAACGTAAAGAATATAATAGAAATAACAGAAAACCTTACGTTAAAAAACCTTGGGACAAAAAACCTTACGTTAAGAAACCTTATGTAGCTGGTGAGAAAAAACCTTATGTAGCTGGTGAGAAAAAACCTTACGTAGCTGGTGAGAAAAAACCTTACGTAGCTGGTGAGAAAAAACCTTACGTAGCTGGTGAGAAAAAACCTTATGTTGCAAGTGAGAAAAAACCATTCAACCAAAAAAGACAAGAAACTAAAGTAGTAGCTAAACCTACTGCAGTTGCACCTAAAGTAGAGACTAAAGCTCCAGTTAAAGTTGCACCTGTAAAAGTTGCACCTAAGGCAGTAGTAAAAGTAGAAACTAAAGTAGCTCCTGTAAAAGTAGAAAAAACAACGGCAAAAGTTAGCAATGACATTTCTAAAATGACAGTTGCTCAACTGAAAGCTCTTTGTAAAGACAAAGGCATTTCAGGATATTCAAAACTTAAAAAAGCAGAATTAATTCAAGCTTTAAAATAATACTAAAAAGAGCTTTAGGGCTCTTTTTTTAAGAAGTAGAAATTAGATTATAGATTGAATAATAAACAAATATATGATATTATATTCTTTGGAAAAGGATTATTAGGAGGAAACAATTATGAAAATAAGTGCAAGCTTAGTAAAACAACTTAGAGACAAAACCGGAGCTGGAATGATGGACTGTAAAAATGCCCTTGTTGAAACAGCTGGAGATATTGATCAAGCAATTGATTGGCTAAGAGAAAAAGGAATTTCTAAAGCAGCTAAAAAAGCAGACAGAATCGCTGCTGAAGGATTATGTAATGTAGTAGTTAGAGGTAATGAAGCAGTTGTATTAGAATTAAATAGTGAAACTGATTTTGTTGCTAAAAATAAAGAGTTCTTAGCTTTACTTGATACTCTTGCAAACGCAATATTAGATAGCGATGCTACTAATACTGAAGAAGCATTAAAAGTTGATGTTGATGGTAGAAATATTGAAAGAGTATTAATTGATGCTACTGCTAAAATTGGTGAAAAATTTTCACTTAGAAACGTAAGTAAACATACAGTTTCTGGAAATAAAGTATTTGGATCTTACAAACATATGGGTGGTAGAATTATTACATTAGTAGTTCTTGAAGATGGAAATGTTGATTTAGCTAAAGATATTGCAATGCATGTTGCTGCAATTAATCCTACATATTTAGATCAAACAGACATTAGTGAAGAAGTTATTAATCACGAAAGAGAAATACTTACTAAAGAAGCATTAAATGAAGGTAAACCTGCTAATATCGTTGAGAAAATGGTAGTTGGTAGACTTAATAAATATTTAAAAGAAATTTGCTTAGTAAATCAACCGTTCGTTAAAAATCCTGATTTGACTGTTGACAAATTTATGAAAGAAAACAACAGTAAAATTGTATCTTTCTTACGTGTTGAAGTTGGTACAGGAATTGAAAAAAGAGTTGAAGATTTTGCAAGTGAAGTTGCAAGCGTAGTTGGTAAATAAATATTTTAAAAAATAGGACACTTTTTTGTGTCCTATATTTATAAGAGGAGGAGATTTATATGTCAATGAAAAAACGTATAATAATTAAACTCAGCGGGGAAGCTTTAAGTGGTAAAGATAATGATAAAGCAATCGATCCACTAAAAGTAAGAGAAGTTGCAAAAGAAATTAAAGCTGCATATGATTTAGGGGATTTAGAAATTGGAATTATTGTTGGTGGCGGTAATATTTGGAGAGGTAAAATGGCTGCGGAAATGGGTATGGAGAGAAGTAGTGCTGACTATATGGGTATGATAGCTACTATTATGAATGCTCTTGCACTTCAAAATGCTCTTGAAGAATTAGGTTTAGAAACTAGAACTATGACTTCACTTAATATTCCACAAGTTGCTGAACCTTATATTAGAAGAAAAGCTATTAGTAATTTAGAAAAAGATATTATTGTTATATTTGGTGGAGGTACAGGGAATCCTTACTTCTCAACTGATACAACAAGTGCTTTAAGAGCCGCAGAAATTGGTGCTAAAGTTATATTAATGGCTAAAAATGGAACTGATGGGGTTTATAATAAAGACCCAAGAACTAATAATGATGCTGTGAAATTTGATAATTTAACTCATCATCAAGTACTTGAAAAGAACTTAATGGTAATGGATTCAACAGCTGCTGCACTTTGTAAAGATAATGGAATTGATATTATCGTATTCGATATGAATGTAAAAGGTAATATTAAAAGAGTTGCTAGTGGTGAAAAAATAGGAACTCATATAAATTAAAAGGAGGAAAAAATTATGCCTGATATGGTACTTTTAGAAACAGAAGAAGCAATGGAACATAGACTTGATGCATTAAGTAAAGAACTAGCTAAAGTTAGAACTGGACGTGCTAACCCAAGAGTGTTAGATGATGTTAAAGTAGAGTATTACGGGGCTTTAACTCCTTTATCACAAATAGGTAATATTAGTGTACCTGAACCTGCTCAATTAATAGTTAAACCTTATGATAGAAGCATTTTAGGTGCAGTTGAAAAAGCAATTAATGCTGCTAACTTAGGACTTAATCCTAGTAACGAAGGAACTCAATTAAGAATTGTTTTGCCTGCTCTTACTCAAGAAACAAGAAAAGGATTAGTTAAGGATATTCATAAGTTAGGTGAAGAGTATAAAGTTTATGTTAGAAATTCAAGAAGAGATGGAAATGATGCCATTAAGAAAATGGAAAAAACTCATGAAATCAGTGAAGATGATTCAAAAGGATATCATGAAGATATTCAAGAGTTAACTAATAATTACACAAATCAGATTGATGAACTAATTAAAGCAAAAGAAATTGACATAATGCATATATAAAGACTACAAAAGTAGTCTTTTTTATATAGAAATTAGTGTTGATTTATAGTATAATGGATTAATGCCTGTGGAGGTGGAATTATGAATCTAGAAAAAAGAGTTAAAAGTAATAATATACCAAGTCATATTGCGATTATATTAGATGGTAATGGACGTTGGGCTAAAAAAAGAAAATTACCTCGAACTTTCGGACATAAAGTTGGAGCTGATAACCTAAAAAAAACTGCGATTAATTGTAGTAAATTAGGTATAAAAGTATTAAGTGTATATGCATTTAGTACTGAAAATTGGAGTAGACCTAAAGAAGAAGTGGATTATTTAATGAAATTACCACTTGAATTTGAAAAGTCTTATAAAGGAATCTTCAAACAACATGATATTAAAGTTATCTTTTCTGGAAGAAAAGATAGATTTAGTAAAGAAAATGTTAAGTTATTAGATAGAATTGAAGAAAAAACTAAAGATAGAAATGGTCTTATTTTGAATGTATGTTTTGATTATGGTAGTTATACTGAAATGTTAGAAGCTACAAAACAGATAAGTAAGTTGTATAAAGATGGTAAAATTGAGTTAGATAACATTAATGAAGAGTTATTTAGTAATCATTTATATACTAAAGATTTACCAAAACTTGATTTATTAATTAGAACTTCAGGTGAACAAAGAATTAGTAATTTCTTATTATGGCAATTAGCTTATAGTGAATTGTATTTTACTAAAAAGTTGTGGCCTGAGTTTAATAATAAACAATTGTTAATTGCTATTGATAATTATCAAAAAAGAAACCGTACTTATGGTGGACTAAAGGAGAAAAAATAATGAAAGTAAGAGTTATTACAGCGATATTTTTACTTATTACTCTCGTTCCTGCGGTATTAATTGGAGGATTACTTTTAGATATTGTTTTAGCAATGCTTAGTATGGGAGCAACTTACGAGTTATTTAAGATGTATAAAGCTGATGATTTTAAAATTAATGGAATGTTACTTATTGAATTGATGTTTAGTTTAGCTATATTCTTTAGTGTTGCATATTATTTAAAAGGAACATTAGATTTAGAATATGTATTTGTGTTGCTATTATTTATTATTTTTGGTTCTGGTCTTTCTTTAATATTTAAAGAAGATTTTAATGCTGAAGATTTTGGTAGAGTTTTTGTTAGTGTTTTATATCCTGCTATTGGATTTGCAGCAATAAGCTGGCTTAGTAATATTGATATTTATAATGTTGGATTCTTGTTTATGATTACAATATTTACTGATGTATTTGCTTATATAGTTGGAATTAACTATGGTAAACATAGGTTAGCTATTAAGATTAGTCCTAAAAAATCAATTGAAGGAGCTATTGGTGGAACTGTAGCAGCTATATTATTAACTCTTTTATACTTATATTTATTAGATATTAGTGTTGTTGGTGAAATTAGTTTAAATATTTGGACTAGTATTTTATTAATTACATTTATATCAATAATTGGACAAATAGGAGATTTAATTGCTTCTAAACTTAAAAGAGGGTTTGGAATTAAAGATTTTAGTCAAATATTTCCAGGTCATGGTGGAGTGATGGATCGATTTGATTCTGCTATATTTGCGGCAATTACTTTAGTTTTAATAAGTAAAGTAGTTGGATTACTATGAATTTGTATTTATTAGGTGCGACTGGTAGTATTGGTATTCAAACTTTAGATATAGTTAGGAATAATGATAAGTTTAACATTGTAAGTGTTAGTGCTAATCACAATCTAAATAAAATGATTGATATTATTGAGGAGTTTAACCCCGTATTTGTATCTATGGGTAAACTTGAATATATTGAAAAGTTAAAAGTGTTATATCCTTCTATTGAATTTGGATATGGTAAAGCTGGATTAATAAAAGCTGCGACTTATGGTGTAAATAGTGAAGATTTAGTAGTTAATGCTTTAGTTGGTAGTGCTGGACTTGAACCTACTATTGAAGCAATTAAGAAAAAAAGAAATATTGCTTTAGCTAATAAAGAAACATTAGTTATAGGTGGAGAAATTATTAAAAAATTACTTATTGAAAATAGTGTTAGATTAATTCCTGTAGATAGTGAACATTCTGCGATTATGCAATGTTTAAACGGTGAAGATAATAGTACTATAAAAAGAATTATTATTACTGCTTCTGGAGGAAGTTTTAGAGATTTAAGTAGAGATGAATTAAGAAATGTTACTGTAAATGATGCTTTAGATCATCCTAATTGGAAAATGGGTGCTAAGATTACAATTGATTCAGCTACTATGATGAATAAAGGGTTTGAAGTTATTGAAGCTCATTATTTATTTGATGTTGATTATGATAGTATTGAAACTGTTTTACATAAAGAAAGTGTTGTTCATTCTTTAGTCGAATTTAAAGATACGAGTATTATTGCTCATTTAGGAAATCCAGATATGAGAGTTCCTATAAACTATGCTTTAAATTATCCTAAAAGAACTGAATATAAAGGTGAAAGTTTAGATCTTATAAAACTAGGATCACTTCACTTTGAAGAGTTATCTTTAAAGAGATATCCACTTCTTAAGATGGCGATTGATGCAGGGAGAAGTAAAGGGCTTAACCCTACTACTTTGAACGCTGCGAATGAAGCTTGTGTTAGTTTATTTTTAAATGGAAAAATTAAGTTTTTAGAGATAGAAGATATTGTTGAAGAATGTTTAAATGTATTTGATAATGATTTTACTGTAAACCTTGATAAGATAATAGAAAGAGACCTAGTGGTTAAAGACTATGTTTTCCGTAAATATAGTTAGAGGACGTGATGATTATGAGTGTTATATTTAGTATTATTGTATTTATATTTGTGTTAGGATTAGTAATCTTAATACATGAACTTGGACATTTTATTATGGCAAAAAGAGCGAATATATTATGTCATGAGTTTAGCTTAGGAATGGGACCTATATTATGGTCTAAAAGAGGAAAAGAAACTTTATATACTATTAGAGCAATCCCCATTGGTGGATATGTAATGATGGCCGGTGAAGAAGTTGAAGATGAGATTGTTAAAGTGGGTAAACAAGTTAGACTTATATTTGATGACTTTAATAATATTGAAAAAATTGTTCTTGACCATGAAGATGAAAGATATGATCAGTATGAAAAGGTTACTGTAACTAAAGTTGATTTAAAGGGAGAAAATAATGAACCTTTATTCATTAATGACTATACAGTAAAAAGAAATGCTTTTTATGTTTATAAAAAAAGAGAATTTCAAATTGCACCACATGAAAGAAGTTTTGAATCGAAAACTAAGACTGAAAGGTTCCTTGCGATATTTGCTGGTCCTTTTATGAATTTCGTGCTCGCAATATTTGTATTTATATTTATTAACTTATTTATGGGATTCCCTGTGATGGATAGCACAGTACTTGGTAGTATTGGAGATGGTTATCCTTCTTATGGAATACTAGAAGAAGGAGATAAAATAATATCAATTGATGGTGAACCTGTAAGTGACTGGGATGATATTTCTAGTGAAATTGATAGTAACGTCGCTGATAGATTAATTCAGTTTGAGATATTAAGAGATGGAGATACTGATACTGTAGCTATTACTCCTGTATTAATATTTTATAGCCTGGGATTCAGATCTGATGAAGATGTAATTAACGAGTTGATTATTGATGAAATTAACGAAAAGTCTATCGCTTATAAAGCTGGCTTTGTTGGTGGAGATAAAATATTGACCATTGATGGTAACGACGTTATTAGTTGGTTTGATGTTGCACAATTAGTTAGTGCTAATATATATGGTGAGGTTATGACATTTACTGTTCTTAGAGATGGTAGTGTTGAAACTTTAACTATTACTCCACATGATAAAGAAGTATTAGAATATAGTGGAGTACTTGCTGTTGAAAACTTTATCGGAATTAGTCCTATATATGAGTTTAACTTCTTAAAGAGTTTTACTTACTCATTTACTAATACTAAAGACGCAGCAGGAATGATTTTTAGTACATTAGGTTTATTATTTGGAAATGAAAATGTAGGAGTTAGCGATTTAGCTGGTCCTGTTGGAATTTATACAATTACATCTAATGCATTAAGTGGAGGATTACTTTCTTTACTTAGCTGGGTTGCTTTATTAAGCGTTAACCTTGGTGTAATCAATTTATTACCCATCCCTGCCCTTGATGGAGGTAGATTAGTCTTTTTAGGATATGAAGCATTAACTACTAAGAAACCTAATAAGAAGATAGAAAACACACTTCATTATGCAATGTATTTAATGCTTATGGGATTGTTTGTTTATATTACGTTTAATGATATATTAAGATTATTTAATCTAAAATAGAGGTGAGAAGATGAAACAAAGTTTACTATTTGTGCCAACTTTAAAAGAGGCACCAAAAGACGCGGATGTAAAAAGTCATAAATTAATGAGTAGAGCTGGAATTATTAAACAAGTTGCGGCTGGAATTTATACTTATTTACCTCTGGGATATAAAGTTATTAAGAAAATTGAAGAGATTATTAGACAAGAATTAGATAAAATCGGAGCTAGTGAATTATTAATGCCTGCACTTCAACCTAAAGATTTATGGGATGAATCAGGAAGATGGGATAAATATGGACCTGAATTAATGAGATTAACTGATCGTAAAGATAGAGATTTTTGTTTAGGACCAACTCATGAAGAAGTAATTACACAAGTTGTTAGAGATTATGTTAGTTCTTATAAAAAGCTTCCTTTAGCGCTTTATCAAATCCAAACTAAATTTAGAGATGAAATGAGACCTAGATTTGGATTAATGCGTGGTAGAGAGTTTATAATGAAAGATGCTTATACATTTAGTGAAACAGAAGAAGATTTAGAAAGATGGTATAAATTATTTACTAAAGCGTATATTGATATCTTTAAAAGATGTGGACTAGAAACTAAAATAGTAAGTAGTGATGTTGGACAAATTGGTGGAGATGAAGCTGATGAGTTTATGGTTATGAGTGAAGTAGGAGAAGACACTATTACATATTGTGAAAAATGTGACTATGCAGCTAACCAAGAACACAGTTTATTAAATAGTGGAGATAAATGCCCTGTATGCGATGGGACAATCCACACAGCAAAAGGTATTGAAGTTGGAAACATCTTTAAGCTAGGGACAAAATACAGTGAATCAATGAATGGTAAGTTCGCAGGACGTGATGGGAAACCTCAACCAATGATTATGGGTTGTTATGGTCTAGGGATTAGTAGAACATTAATGGCTAGTGTTGAACAACATTCAAATGAATCTGGTATTGTATGGCCAAAAGAGATTGCGCCATTTAAAGTACATATAGTGCCAATTAACTTAAAAGATGAAGATCAATATAAATTAGCTTATGAAATCTATGAAAGTCTTAAATCAAGTGGGATAGAAGTACTTATTGATGATAGAGCTGAAAGAGCTGGAAGTAAGTTTAAAGATGCTGATTTAATCGGTATTCCATTTAGAGTTGTTGTTGGTAAAGATGCTAAGGACTTAAAAGTTGAGTTTACCGATCGCTTAAAAGGTGAAAAAGAGTTAGTACTCGCAAGCGAAATTTTAGCCCTTATATAATATAGAAATAGAGGCCCCTGATTTAGGGGCTTTTTTAATGCGATATGTAACGTAAAAATTAGTTTGAAATAAAAATCGAAAAAAAGAAACAAAAGTGTTGACAATATGACTTGATTTCTATATACTTGTAATTGCGGTCCAGGAAATCCAACGAGGGTTTTTGAACCGTTTAAAAATGCTTTTAAAAAGAGTAGTTAGCCACTTTTAATAAAGTGGAAAAATACTTTCAACAAAAGTGTTGACAACTTGAAACAAATTTTATATACTCTTTATTGCAGTGCGAAAACGATATGTTGAAAACACTGTGAAAAGGAAGCACCAAAAACACACAAAAAAGTTTTGTAAAAGTGTTGACATAATATTCGAGATATAGTAGAATATTATACGCACGCTACAATGAAGTGTGTGACCAAATTAGGTCTTTGAAAACTGAATAGAACAAACAAAAAAAATGAGTTTAGGAACTTTAAATAAAGTTAAGAATCAAAACAATTCATAAATTATGG
>JAUVDP010000065.1 GCA_030595255.1 Mycoplasmatota bacterium
CTACTTACTCCTGCTATTTTAGCAGCTTCATTTGCTGTTACATATTCAAGTAAATTTTTAGCTGTCATAAGTATAATACTCTTAATTTAAAAATTACACCCAGTAGAGGCTAAATTAATAACCTCTACTGGGTTTTTATTACGGGTCTAGTTCTTCCTCCTCCTCTTCATCTTGTAAGCATAAGCATAATTGGTATACAGCAACTACACCACAAATACCACACAAAGTAGTAATTGATATTATACCACATATAACTAAACAAATAAGTACAAATAAAATAAGAGCTGTAATTACCACAGCATGTACTGTACTTTTAAGTTTAGCCAACATTAGCTTTCGCCAAAGAGTGAATCAGTATCACATGAATCTGGAATTTCAGTTTTATCATTATCTGGTTCTTCAGTTGCTGAATCATCCAATTCTGGTGATTCTACAAATTCATCTTCAACTTTTATACCCTGTGATTCCAGAAATGCATCTGCAGTTTCTTTGGGTATACCAGAAGTTTTTTCTATTTCTACAATTTCTTTTACAATATCAATAATATCAACAGTAGCAGTATAACCATTACTACCTCGACCAGCAGTAAGCGTAACCTCTACTTTTACATCATCAGAGAGTACAACTTTACTACCAATATATTTGGTTACAGCATCTGTAATTTCAGTATGATTAAGCGTAATCAGCATATGTATATTCCTTTATTTTGTTATGGTTTATTAAGCGAATGGGTCAACAATAGTATCATCAGAATCAGCAGAAGACAATACTGGAATTTTATCTGCACTAACAGTTTTATCCTTTACTTTCCCATCCCAATGTTTTATCCATGTATCTTTAAATGTAGCTACTTGTGCATTTGCTTTTACCTCCGTAAGTGTCATACCATCTTTCAATCGAAAGAATTTATCAATTTCATTCTCTTCTCGAATTTCAGCCGTAGGTACATACTTATCCGTTTTAGGGTCTTTAGCATTTTTGTTACTTTTTACCTTAATAATACCAGCTACAATTTCAGTATCAACTAAATCCATCAGCATTTCAACATTTGTAGCTACCATGCTTTTAGTAGCAGGATCATATAATTCAATTACTTTTTGTGTAGTTTCAACCATATTTAAGGGTTTACCAATAATCAATTCACACAAAGCATTTGCTTGAATAAAACCAGGTAGGTAATTTTTATTACCCTCTTTATCCAGATAAAAATTCTTTTTACCTTTCTTTTTTCCTGAAGTAATCCAAAGGGGCTGACGAATAATTACACCCTTAGTATTTTCACCATGAACATTCAAAGCTAATGCTTCTCCCTTACTTTTAGTAAAGTAAGCCAATTTAATTTTCATTCTATAAAGAGCTGAATCCAAAATTGAAAAATTACTCCCAACCTTATCTCCAGAATCTTTAATATCATCGTCCATAGTCAAATTTTTAAGTGCATCCATAGTGTGTTTCCTTTATCATTAAATGTTAATATTACGTACTTTGATTTTTACTAGCATTACGGTTTAAACTATGTAGTGTATAACAATTTTTACATTGTAATTGTACATCTTCTGTATCAATAATTTCATTACCATCTCGTAATTCTTTACGGTGTGTCCATTCCCACATATCATTACACCCACAATTACCACAAATTAAGTGTAATATTGCCCGTGCCATAATTTACTCCTATGTAGTTGTACCATCAGTGTCATCTTCTGCTGCTACTAAACATATCGCTTGTAGCGAGTACCTTCGACCATAGCTGCAAACTACACCAATCATTTGTGCTGGTGATAATTGTTTCATTGGTTGCATAGGTAATTCAAGAGATGATTTATGCCATTGTCCAGATACATGCATAACAGTAGTATGTGTAACTACTGAAGGTGCAGCACCTTTTATCAATTCATGTGATTGAAGTACAGATATACCATTTGCACTTAATGCAGGTCTTGCAATATCAGTCAATGAATCTAATGTCATGTATTTGTAACCATAACCTTGTTTATCTTTAGTGCCGTTTAACATTGCTCCTTGTGCTAATGCAAGTGCTCCTGCAAGTTTACCTATATCATCAGACATACTTTCAGGAAATGTTCTATATACTATTGGAGTAGTATCTTTTTTAACTATAGGTACTTCAGGTAATTTTTTTTCTGTTTTTGGTATATTAATAGATTTTTCATCTACTGTAATATTTGTTTGTTTCAATAATTCTGCAGCATTTAATCTTTCTTCAGCCATATTAATCTCCCTGTTTAGCTATGTTTTTAACAACAGTAACCATAATAGTTGAATCAACTTCACCTAATGTTAATGGTTTTTTTAACTTATCATTTAATTCAAGTACTTTTGTTTTCACATTATTTTTATCTAAACCAGCATCAACAAGCATAAGAGCATATTTAAGTATTTGATTATTTCTATTGCCCAAGTTAATATTTTGGATAAACCAACGCTCTACATTACTGAGAGTTTGGTAATCTTGGTTAATCTTTTTACGCTCATCATTTTTTGTTGTTTTCGGTATAAACAATAATGCATTAAGTAACGTAGTACCCTTACTATATGAGTATGTACTTCCAGCATGAGTAGCCCATTTACGACTTCGTTGACCTGTAGCAGTATCAACTTTGAATGGCAACCAACTAAAAATATTCAACATGAATTCTTTAAAATCAGTAGCATTCAATTTTAAATGATAATTTATAGGCATAATAATTCTAAATCTATTATGCTTTGCTGTATGTCTTTTAGTAGTATGCAATAAATACACGTAATCTTTTAACAGTAATTCTACAATATTAATAGATACACCATCATCAACATCCAATACAATCATATTACAACCATGTTTAATACTTTCATCATTACGTTGTCCATTAGAAGTATGGTGATTAATCCAGTGATGATTGGCTAAAGATGTTAGTTTATGGAATTTATTAAACGGAGCTAGAGTATTTTTATACCCTGAAGATATATCTTTACTATAAGAAAACTGTAATTCTTCAAGATTAGTTTTTTTAAGTGTTTCACCCATTATAAATTCAATATTATCAGTAAAATTACGCTTAATAATTATATGATTTTTGTACCCCCAGGCAATTGCTAATTGCATTAAGTCTTGCTTATGTGAAATCGAACCTTTATAAAAAGGCAAATCTTCTGTCAAATCTACATGAGTAATTTCATGTTCAATCTGTGCTATATATTTAGCCAATTTTACATAATTTCGTTCACGTTTAAGTAAATCTCCAAATGCTTTACCTGATTCCTCAACAAGGCATATAGCAGCATATAAGTTATCTTCAGTGATACATGTGTCTTCATCTATAAAAGCGTATGTACCAGCCAATTTGGTGGCTTTAAAGTATCTATGTTCTAGTTCAGCTTTACGGATACCTTCATGTTCATGCAAAGTAGCTGCAAGTTTTTCACAATACATTTTGTATTTGATAATAATAATACTGACTTCTTTTGAAACAGTAATACTTTTATTGTAATTAAGCACATTTGCTAATTTACCAAATTGTATTGCAATATCCGCCATATCTTGATTTAATGAGGTATCTACTAAAATGTCATAAATTTCTTCAGCAGTTAAACCAGTGGTTCTAATATTACCTGTAGTATAACCAAATAATGATCTACGTGCATAACCAGTTTCAAGAAATGTATCAAACTCTTCCTCAGTTTTACTACCATTTAATAGCTTATCAGGAGTACCAAATAGCAATAAATTTGTTGGTGTTTTGCCATCTATTTCTTCATTACGCCAATTTTCCCTTGTATTTTTGGTTAGCTTTTGTTTCACTTTACCCATATCAAATAATTCAAGAAATGTACCTAGTACATCTACGTTACCTAATAAATTTGAACCAATTTCATCTATCTCTAAATTCATTGATCCAATATTAGCCATTAAGAGCTTATGCCGCATCTGTTTAACAGCAGCTGTAGTGCCTGAATCAAATGCGAACGGCATTGTACCTGCTTCTAGGAATTCTTTCTCTACGGCTAAAAGCATTACATCAGGGTCTTCATTTTTGATATTAGCTCGTTTTACTGCTAATTCAGCTAAACTACGTTCTGATATAATTGGATAAGTAACATCATAAAATTCTGATTTAAAATGTTGAAGAATTTCTTCTTCAATAATATTAGTTGAATGCCCTTTACCAGTACCTGATTTACTTAAATTAATAGCGTACAAATTAATAGGAATTTTGCCTCTATCATGTGTAAGAACATTAACTCGCATCATTCCAGCCATTTTAGTTAAATGATAACTAATAAGAATACGAAAAAATAAAGGGCTAATATTTTGTGTTTTCTTGCACAGAATATCTACTAATTGTTCTGATATTGGATGATGTTTTAATTGAGCAAGATTACGCATGTAAAACCTCTATTCATATTTTTCTTTTAATTCTTTAAGTTTTTGTAAATCATTTACTTTTTGCTGGTTTAATCCTTGTTCTTTTATTGTTTTACGCTTATTAAATTCAATTTCTGTTTCAGGACGAAAGTAATAAATTTGTGTTTCTTTATGTATAAAACCATAACCATCATCATTAGCAATATGCTCAATACCAGCAGAATTTTGATATTCTTTAGGTATTTTATTTATTGTATCTTTTAACCATTTAAGATATTCAGGTATTTCCTCTACAGGTGTACCTTCATAAATAATTACAAGTTTATTTATACGATCTTTATGATATTCCATTTAATTTACCTTTACAATGAATGCATTCTTTTTCATATATATATACTGCACAACCACAATGAGGACAATCTACAGGTTCTTCAGGGCATATTATATTTTTTGGTTTATTACAATCTTCAGTCCAAATATTAAAATGTGGGCAGTCGTTATAACACATATTTATTACCTATGTAATCCGTATTTTTACTGTTCAATTATATTTGGATTATCACAATGTTTCCATGCAATACCTACACCAAATCCCAATAATTTAATTACTGCAGCTCGGTGAAAATACCAAATATTATATTCATTAAATTTTTTATATGATATTTGTGTTGGCATAAATATACCAAAATCTGCACTATTATTTAAAATTTTAGGCCAGTAAATTTCAAGTGTTAATTGTTTAATATAAAATGCTATTTGTCCTTTACTTATTTTCATAATTGTACCTATGTTTCATCATCACTTATTGCTTCAAATAATTCGTAATTACAATAAGGACATTTAGGATTTGTAGTTATCATGATAATTACAATTGAATTCTAAGCTGTTTATTCATTATTTTCTCCTTTATTTACCCAACGGGTAATAGTAGTTCTAGCATAATCAACTTCAGCTTTTTTAAAAAATGAGTTTTGTGATTTAAAATATAATGAAGAATTTTTCTATCTTTCACTCTCCATTTGTTTTAATCCTTTCTTTGTTAACTTTTAATTCTTCATGAAGCATACCCATTACATTAAATAATAAAGCACATAGAACATCATCAATATCTTCTTCGGTTTCTTCATTTACTTTTCTATGAAGTGTCCATACTTCCATGAAATGTCTAAACATGGATTTCATATATTGTGCTTTAGGAATACCTAATTGCCAATTATCAGATTTACGCATATTACCATCTGATTGTTTTTGGTGTTTAAGCATATATTCACCATAACGTTTAATTACAGTAGGTGAAAGAAAACCCTCATAATCAGGTTTATCTTCTGCTGTATCTCTTGTTGCACCTGTTTCAAATGTTCTGATTTTATTCTCTTTATCTACCATTTGTTTATACAATGTATCTGGTAAAGTTTGTGTAGGTGTAGTTCTACTCATTATTATATTCCTTTATTATTTCTTTAAGTAATAAGCCTGTACCTGCTGTACCTTTCCATTCACAATATTCACAATAGGTTTCTTTTTTATATACTGGAGTACATAAAGGGCCATTATAATTGGCTTTAATTTTACGAGTTTTTAATGGATTTTTACATACACAACAAATAGACATAATTCTACCTTTTCTTTTTTTATAAATTAAAGTTGTATGTCCTGATTTATCTTTTGAAATGTAGTAGTATAGGAGGTCTTCAACGAAGGTCATACCACCCCGCACTTTATAAGCATTTAATACCAATCAGGCAAGTAATAGTATATGTGGTGAATATAGTATTTAAAAAACTACATTATATTCACCACAACGAGGACAAATTAAAACAGTATAGTTTGGGTATTCCCAGCCTTTACTTATTAGCAGTTTTACTTTTTTTAATTATAATCATATAATTTACCCCTAAATAACTAAACTACCATCAAGTAAATATTGATCTTTTTGGGTACATTCTGTAAAAGCAGAACAATAAGCACATGCTTTTACTTCAGATAATTTTTCTTTAATTACACCACAACTACCATCTTTTATTAATCGTGCATGTGCTTCAGGATATGAATCAAAATTCTTTGTTGCTCTTTTGGTTTTAGTTGGGTCTTTATAATAAGAATATACTGGCTCAGTACGCCACAGTTCTTCACGAGTACAAAGAGGTAAATCTTTTTCATCCGCATCTGCAAATTCATCTATAGCTGTTGTTTTTTTAATCAACCAATCTTCAATTTCAGCAAGTGAAAATAATTCA
>JAUVDP010000032.1 GCA_030595255.1 Mycoplasmatota bacterium
AAGGTGGACCTGATACTGTGATTAAATCCATATTACTTCATCCCTTCTTCAAATACCTTCATACAATGAGCAAGGATAGCTCCTATGTCATTGTTATTTATATAGTCCCAACCAATCCATTTAAATGTTTTACCAGTTAAATTATTATCTACATCTTTATTAACTGTAGGAAATAATCCTCTGTGAGATAAAATCTCACCAGTTTCTTTAGACATAAACATATCAGCTACTTCTTTTAGTTCTTCTTTTTTACTTCTTTTAGTAAGCATGAATATTGGTGAAATAATTGCACCATCTTCAGGCCATACTGCTTTCATAACGCTACCAGGTAACGCCATCTTAGTAAAGAAGTAAGGCATTATACTAATAGCCGGTTTAATTCTAGCTCTTCTTTCACTTTTAACCATTTGAGCTGGATGCATTGTTTTAATTAGACTTTGTCCTAAAGTTCTAATAGCACTATCTCCAAACTCTTTATATAAATGAATAAGAATAGCATTAAATAAATCAAAATCACTTACCGGTAAGCTAAGTGAATTTTCATATATTGGATCTAATAAATCAGCCCAAGTTTTTGGGATAGGTCTATCCCCAAGAACTGCTGTATTTACTAAAAATACCGCAGGTACAACACCCATCATTGAGTAGTCGCCTGAGGGATCTTTTAAACTTAAGTAATCATTTTCAAAATCACTATTAAAAGTTCTATTAGTATAAAAATCTTCAAAGACGTTGTCGTCTTTGAACTTTTTCATTAAATCATCTTCAAAAAATAAATCAAATCCAGCACTAATATAAATATCAGCCAAATCTTCTTCTATGTTTGATTTTTTAACTTCTTCTTTTAGCCAATCTAAACCTTCACTTGCTGCTTTTAGGTTATGATTGATTTTATCTAAATTAGATAAAGTAGCAAATCTTTCAAGTAAGGGTATTCTTACAGGACAAGGTAATAAACCAATAATATTAATAGCATCTTCTTTATACTTAGATTCTACTAATGTTATGTCGATAGTATCATCTTTGACTGTCTCATTTAACATATCAATAAATACTTCGATATTTATTTCTCTATTTTTTAAAACTTCACTAAGAGGAATACCTCCTATTTGTTTTAAAATTAATTTATTATCTAATCCTCTAAACCCATGATTATGAAATACTTCTCTCAACTCTGGATAATCTTGTAGTATTTGCGTAATAGTATCATTACTTTTTATCATTCAGCTAATTCTATCCCAATAACTTCAGGAACTTCAGCTAATAAAATACTTTCAATTCCATCATATAAAGTTGTATTTAAAGATCCACAACCAACACAAGCACCACGCATTTTTACATATACTATTCCATCTTTAAAATCAATAAAATCGATGTCTCCACCATCTTGTTGTAAGAAACCTCTTGTATTATTTAAAACTTCTTTAATTCTCGTTACTACATCTTTTTCCATATTCATCAACACTCCTTTTCTATGTTCGTAAATATTATATTTTATTTATTAAAATAAATACAATGATATGGCTTGCATTTTAAATAGTATTTTATGCTTATTTATAAAAAATATCCTTTTTCATAAAAAAGATTAACTAGAAAAATTCTAGTTAATCTTTTATTTAAGCCTAAACGTAGCCTTTACTGGGTTATGATCTGTATATTCAAACTCATAATCAACTGTTTTTACATCTACTGTTTCTATGTTAGGAGAAACTAAGAATCCATCAATCACAGTTTCAAAGTTTTCACCTTTAATATAAGGTTTTTCTTCACTTCTCACAGTATTTACTGTTTTATCATAGACAAGTCTAAATTTATCTTGATATAGTTCTTCTGGTAATAAATTTACCCAAATAGGCATATCATCTTTATAAATCTCTTTTGGCAGTAGATGATTCCAGTCTCCTCCAACAATTATATAATTCTTTTCTTCATCATAAAGTTCATTTAAATAATCAATTAAAAACTTAACTTGTTGTTTTCTTATATCACCATTAGTATCATACGCTGATAGATGTAAATTAATCATATATAAATCTTTATTATCTTCAGTTTTTAATGTACTAACTACCATACATCTTTTTAAGAAAAATAATCTTCTAGGAAATGATTCTTCTCCTTTTAGTTCATATCTTTTAGAGTTTAAGATACTATATTTTGATAAAGTAAGTAATCCTCCATATGCGCTTCCCATAGGTTTTATTAGTGGGTACCACATAAATTTTAATCTATAATTATACACAAATGAACTACTGTATTTATCAAATCTAGAAATTATATGTTCTAACTGATTTACATCATAACTTCTAGACCCTTTTTCATCTATTTCTTGAATAAAATAAAAATCTGAATTAAGTTCTTTAATTATATTAGAGTTCCCCTCTAAATTAGAACAAACTTTCTCATGACTTATCCCTCTTGCGTTCTTACCGCCTTCAAAGAAAAAATCATTATCTTTATCTAGTGAACAATATCCAAAATTTAATGTAGATACACTAAATTCATTTGGTAATTTTTTAATACTTGAATTAATCATTATTGCGTCTTCAATAACCTTTGGTTTATACTCAAATATCATTAAAAATACTATATAACTTATAGGTATTAAAATAATAATTAATACCGCTATTAATACATAAACCATACTATTCATCCTCCTTCAATATTACTAAAATGTAATCTTATTATACCATATGAGTATTCAAAAACAGTAAATTCAACTTATGAATTTACTGTTTGATTTTTAATGTTTATACATACAAGTATGTTTAAGCTGTCTTTCCATTTCACTTTTATGCATTTTCTTAACTGCATCAGCTTTATGTTTAAAGCCATACCATATTCCATTTTTACTGATTTGTTGCTCTTTAAGTGCTAAATCTAAGTTCTTTGTTTTATTACAATCTCTTTCATGAAGTGTAGCTCTATTTTTACTTGTGTTTATGTACAAAAAATACTTTAACATAATATCCCCCTATTGTATTAGTTATTTTCTTAATGCGTCATAAAACATATCTATTAAGTTATTATTATATGCATCATCAAAGTCTCCATCAAATGGATAACTCTTTGGTCCGAATTTTTCCATTATATCAATATTTCTTCTTTTAAGTCTTTGAATATCTTTTTCAAGTGGTATTCTAACTTTCTTTCTTTTCTTATCAGTTAAAACTAAGTTCCACATATTATAACTATATATGTAATATACAGGTATAACATGATCAAGTTTTGCGTTAGCTGGATCTAACTTATCTCCAGTATAGAAATCAACTAACTTGTCTCCGTGATATTTAAGTAAGAATGCATGATGTTTATCTAAGTTCTTTTTCTTAGAAACGGCTAGATTTACGTTAGTAACCTTCTTAAGTATTTTAGGACTTAAGTTGAATTTTTCAATATTTAATGTCCATTTATAATGGATTAATTCAAGTAAAATTTTCTTATTATCTTTAATAGATTTTAATTGATCTTTAGTAAATATTAAAACTTTCTTTTCTAAGTCTAGTTTATATAAATTAGTTTTATTTCTTTTATAGTTTAAAAATCTATAAGCTACATTATCATTAATAGCTCTCATTAATTTCCCTACATTTCTTTCATAACTTATACTATTTCTATTAATGAAAGATTCAATTCCTCCGAATAACACAGGAAAATCACTTTGCCTTCTTTTATAAAACTGTTTATGCATATCTTCTATAATCTTTTCAACGACTAAAAAGCGACCTTGAGTAAGCCCAAAGTAACTATTTAAATTCCAATAGTATTTCATTATTCTTTTAACAATAAAATACTCTTCAACCACAATCTTTCCTTTAATAACTTCATAGTCTTTTTCAAGTAATGATTCGATAATAGCTTTTCCCCATGAAGCTTTATAAGTATTATCATTTTTCATACCGTCAATTATAGAAATCCAATCAGTTAAATACTTGTCCATAATTACCACCCTCATAGTTATTATACCAAATGTTTGACTCATATTCCAAATGTATTTTGTTTTCAAAACTATCTTAACTAAATATATTATTAATAATTAATTATTCTAATATTTTTGTTTGCTTGGAATTACACCTCTAACTCCTCCTGTTGGATCTTTCATATCTCCTAAATACCTAGGAATTAAGTGTACATGTAGATGAAATATAGTTTGTCCAGCTTCTTTACCGTTATTAATACCAATATTATAACCATCAGGATTATATAATTTATCTAATAAATCCTTTAAATGAAATATTGCTTTATCAATAGCCTTTCGTATTTCAATGCTTGTATCAAAATAAGTTTTAATATGTTTTTTTGGAATTATTAATATGTGACCTTTTGAAACTGGATACTTATCATACATCGCAAAAACATATTCATCCTCATAAATTATATCAAAATTATTATTACAAAATATACAGTTATTCATAACCAACACTCCTTAAATATTCTATATGATATTATATCACTTTTATTATTCAAAATAAAAAGGAGAATTTTCATTCTCCTTAAATAATACCTAAATCTTTACCAACTTTCCCAAATTGAACAACTGCATAATCTAAATCCTGTCTAGTATGAGAAGCACTTATCATACATCTAAGTCTACCTTTACCAAGTGCGACAGTTGGGAATACTATACCTGAAACATAAACACCTGTTTCAAGTAATAATTTACTAAATTTCATTGTTTTTGCTTCATCACCAATCATTACAGGTGTAATAGGAGTTTCACTTTTACCTGTATCAAAACCTAATTTACTTAATTTTTCTTTAAAGTAATTAGCATTATCCCATAACTTATCTGTATAAGCTGAAGATTCCATTAACATCTTAACTGATTCAATTGCTGCAGCTGTAGCTGCAGGAGGTAAAGCAGTTGAGAATAATAATGGTCTAGCTCTATGATGAAGCCATGTTTTAGTAACTTGTTTAGAAGCTACATATCCACCAACAACACCAATTGCTTTTGATAAAGTTCCAATAATGAAATCAACTCTACCATGAAGTCCAAAGTGATCAACAGTACCTCTACCACTTTCACCAAGTACTCCAGATCCATGAGCATCATCAACATAAGTTAATGCATCATATTTTTCAGCTAATTCAACTATTTTAGGTAATTTAGCTAAATCTCCATCCATTGAGAAAACACCATCAGTAATTATTAACACTTGATTATAGTCTTTTCTTCTTTCTTTTAAAATGTTTTCTAGTTCTTCCATATTACTATGTTTAAACAAAGCTCTATCAGCTTTACTTAATCTAACACCATCAATTATAGAAGCGTGATTTAATTCATCACTGATGATTAAATCACCTTTAGAAGTTATTGCTTGAATAGTTCCAATATTACAATTAAGTCCAGATTGGAAACACATAACAGCTTCTTCATGTTTAAATTCAGCTAGAATATCTTCAAGTCTACCAATAACATCTTGATTTCCAACTATAGTTCTAACAGCTCCTGCTCCTGCACCATATTTATTTACAGCATCAATCGCTGCTTGTTTAACTCTAGGATGATTTGCTAATCCTAAATAATTATTACTTGATAGATTTACTACTTCCTTACCATTTAAATTAATTCTATTATCACATGGCCCGTAATTTATAGGTAACTCCCTATAAACACCAGCTTCTTTAAGTTCATCTATTTTTACTTTTAAAAAGTTAAGTTCATGATTACTCATATTATTTACCTACCTTTAAAACGATTTTTCCACTATTACCACTACCCATTATTTCCATTGCTTTCATTACATCTTCTAAAGGAAATACATGTGTTATAATTTTATCAAAATCTAACATATCATTATCAATTAATTCTTTTACTTGATACCAAGTATCATATATTCTTCTACCAACAACACCATATACTTGAGCACCTTTAAATACGATATCATTTGCTACATCTAAATCGATATCTTTACTAGGAATACCAAGCATACTCATACCACCACCAGCTTTTAAATATTTAAAAGCTTGTTCAATAGCAGTTTTATTTCCACTAAATTCACCAATAACGTCTGCTCCACGTCCATTAGTTTCACTCAATACTTTACTTATAACATCTTCTTTTAAAGGATTAATTACAACATCAGCACCAAGTTCTTTAGCTAAGTTTAATCTATATTCATTTACTTCAACAGCTATTATCTTCTTAGCTCCATATGCTTTAGCTACATTAACGCCCATTAGTCCAATAGGACCACATCCAACAATTACAACATCTTTCCCTTCAACTGGGAAATGTGCCATAGTATGTACAGCATTACCAAGAGGTTCCTGAACGCTTAAATGTATAGGATTAGCATCCTTACTATTTATGAAACAGTTCATTGCTGGAATTCTTACATATTCAGCAAAACAACCATCAGTGTCAACACCAATAATTTTAGTGTTTTCACAAATATGTCCGTCTCCTCTTAAACAAAACTCACAAGTACCACAAATTATATGAGTTTCAGCACTAACAATATCACCTATTTTTACTCTTGTAACTGTCTTACCAATCTTAACAACTTCTCCACTAAATTCATGACCTGCAGTAAATGGTAACTTAAGTCTTTTCTTAGCCCAGTCATTATATTCATAAATATGATAATCTGTTCCACAAACTGAAGTGTAATTTACTTTAATCAATACTTCGTGATCCTGTAAATCCTTTGGAATTGGTTTCTTAGTAATCGTAAGTCCAACTTCCGGTTTATCCTTAACAACTACCGTCATTAAGGTGTCAAAGTTATCTCCCATTTTTTTTCTCCTTTTAGTTTAAAAATAAAACGCTTTCATCCAAGGTTATTATATCATATTTATTTTAAATGTATATAAGAATAAACAGGTTTTTTTTAAGAAAAAAAAAGCCAAAAAAAATAGCGATAAAAACTCACTATTTTTTTTCAAGAACAGTTTCTTCCTTAATCATTCTTTCCTACAAAATCTAATCAAAATATATGAAATTTTGTGATCATGAGTACTCTGTTCAAATAACTTTCCCTACACTAGTATTATCGCATTAAATTCAAAAAATGCAAGTAATTCATGGTATTTTACAACACACATATATTGTTAAACCATTAAGTTTTCAATATCTTTGTAAACCATATTGTGACAAGTGTATTGATAAAGTTGTCATTGTACACCATATCTAATGTAGTGTAAAAACCTTTCGCATACAGCAAGACCTTTTTTATATTGTCTTTCGCTTTTGTAAAATTTAACTAAGAATTTTGATGATACTTCAAGCATTTCTGCATCATCACTTTTTAATGCCATATCAATTTGATTTGCAAGTAATTTCTCATACTCTTTTTTGTCCATATATTTATCACTATATCTCATTAATATTAATTTAAAAAAGTTCTCTGATTTCGGATGTTCTTTAACCCATTTCTCTGACATCACTTCATCGTAATATTTTAACAGTTCTTTTTCTTCTTTTTTTTGTACTAAAATGTCAAATTTCAGATAGTAATAAATTTTAGCATATTCTGGAGTAATTTTGTTCAAGTACTCTTCAGCAAGCTTATAATCTTTTTCAAATACTGCTATTAATGCAAATCTTGTATTACATCTATTTTCTAAATCTTTTATATTATATTTTTTTGAATAATCATATACATAACTATACATTTTTTTAGCGTCTTCAAACTTTAGTAGTCTTATATAGTCATGAGCTATTCTAGTTCTTAGTCTCATTGCTCTTACATAATTAGTTTGTTTTTCATATTCTACTATACATTTATCAGCGATATTCCTTGAATCAACAAATTTATTAGATTTACTTAAAGAAATAACATAATGCTCATTAATAAGTAAATCAATATTATGATCTCCTATTTTTAAAGCCTTCTCAAAATAATCTCTAGATTCTTTATAAAACTCCTGATTTAATTTATCCATTCCTTTTATAAAGTAAAATAACTGTTTTTGATTATCGGAAAAGAAATCTAAAACAACTTCATATTGTTTTAATACTTTATCTTTTTCTGCAATAAAAGTATTTGTTAATACATAAAACAAACATCTAATAATAGTTAAATTAATTACTTCTTTACTATTTTCATATATGTGTCTTTTCTTCTCTATTTCATGAATTAATTCTTCTGCTTCTTCATATTCGTAATATAGAATATGTTTAAATGTTTTATTATACATCTCAGCAAACTCTACTGAAATCAAAGGATCATCGTAAAATTCGAGTTCTAAGACATCAAAAATATCTTTTATCGTATCATTGTGAGGAATCACGATTCCTCTCTCAAAATTAGATATAAGAGTATGAGATATCTTTGTGATTTCTCCTAAATCACGAAGAGAGTACCCTAACAAAATTCTTTTATATCTTACTAAGAGACCTAAAACCTTTAAATTGTCCTTTTCAAACGAATCAATATTCAACATAAACCTTCCCCATTTCTGTGTAAACATCTACTCTAATAATACCATTTTTACACTTAAAAAAAACTAAGAAAATGAAAATCGTCCATTTCTGGACGATTTACATTTATAACATTTCACTAACTGTCTTAGCTTGCATATGTAATTGTAAATAGTCTGGTCCACCAGCTTTTGAGTCAGTTCCACTCATATTAAAGCCTCCAAATGGCTGATAACCTACAATTGCACCTGTACATTTACGGTTGAAGTATAGATTTCCAACATGGAAATCTTCTCTTGCCATTTCTAAATGTTCTCTGTTTCTAGAAATAACTGCTCCTGTTAATCCGTATATAGTGTTATTTGCTACTTTAATTCCTTCTTCAAATGATTTAACTTTAGTAATTGCGAGAACTGGGCCAAAGATTTCTTCAGTCATAATTCTAGCATCATGTGCACAATCAGCAAAGATAGTAGGATTAATAAACCAACCCTCTTTATCACTACCATCTCCACCAACTACAAGATTACCTTCAGTTTTACCAATTTCAATATATGAACTTACTTTATCATATGCTTTTTGATCGGTAAGAGGTCCCATAAAGTTTTTATAGTTACTTGGGTCTCCTATAGTTAATTCTTTTGTTTGTTTAATAACATTAGCTAATACTTCATCATATACATCTTCGTGAATGATAGCGCGTGAACAAGCGCTACATTTTTGTCCACTAAATCCAAACGTAGCTTTAACAATAGATTCAGCAGCGAGTTCTAGATCAGCATCGTTATCAACTAAGATAGCGTCTTTTCCACCCATTTCAGCGATAACTCTTTTAAGCCATATTTGTCCTTCATTTACTTTTGATGCATTATGATAAATTAATTGTCCTACAGTTTTACTTCCTGTGAAACTAATAAATCTAGTTTTAGGATGGTCTACCATATATTCCCCAATTTCAGGACCGTCACCTGGTATAAAGTTAACTACACCTTTAGGTAATCCTGCTTCATGGAGTACTTCCATGAATTTATATCCAATTACTTGAGTAGTAATCGCAGGTTTAAGTAATACTGTATTACCTGCTACTACTGCGGCACTTGTCATCCCAGCTAAAATAGCTAGTGGGAAATTCCAAGGTGTAATTACTGCAGCTACACCTAGAGGTATATACTTAAACTCATTTCTTTCCATGTTTCTTCTAGAAAGTATTTTTTTGTCAGTTTCTTCTAATGCTAACATTTGTCTTCCATAATACTCTAAAAAGTCAATTGCTTCCGCAGTATCTGCGTCAGCTTCAGGCCATGGTTTACCTGCTTCTTTTGTCATTAAAGCACTAAACTCATATTTACGTTTACGAATAATCGCAGCTGCTTTAAATAAAACATCAGCGCGTATACTTGCTTTAACTTTTCTCCAAGTTTCAAATGCAGTTAAAGCTGCGTTCATTGCATCTTCAGCATTTTTGATACTAGCTTGATGGACCTTCCCAATTACTTCACTATGTTTTGCTGGGTTTACACTAGTATAAACATTATTTGTTTCTACAAATTCACCATTAATTATTAAAGGATAAGTTTCTCCTAAATAACCTTCAACTACTTTTAATCCTTCTTCATATTTTTTTAATACTAAAGGATCTGTAAAATCTAAAAGTGGTTCTGTTTTATAAGAATAAATTGCCATTCTAATTCTCCTTTCTAAACTACGTTACGTTCGTAAGTAGTAAAGTCACTATTTTTAAATCTATCCATATGTAATTCTTTAATGTCTATTGAAGTTTTCTCTCCCATTATCATCTCAGATAATAGTAAACCTGTCATTGGTGCAAACATAAATCCATGTCCACTAAACCCACAAGCTAAATAGAAACCAGGTAATTCACTACAGTCACTTATAATAGGTTGTCTATCTGGACTATTATTATAAGATCCACCCCACTGTCTAACTACTCTTAAATCACCTAGTGGAGGCAATATATGAACTGCTGTTTTAGCCATTTCATCTAAGAACTCATGTGTACTACCTACATCATGTCCTCTTACTTGATCCGCTGTACTTCTACCCATGATAAAACTACCATGAGGTACTTGTTGACAGTAAATATTTAATGAAAAAGATATAACCATTGGTCCTTGTATTTTTTCTACTGGTTCAGTAACAAGAATTTCATGATTTTCTGAATAAACAGGAATATCTATTCCAGCCATATCTCCTATTTCTTTACTATGTCCTCCAGCTGCGTTTACTACCATAGCTGTTTCTACTGTTCTTTTATTAGTAATAACTTTTTCTATCTTATTATCATTAACTACTATTTCTGTCACTTCTTCGTTAAAGAAGAACTTAACACCCATTCTTTTAGCAGCTAAATAATAAGCTTCAGTCATTGTAAATGGATTTAAATGACCGTCAGTTGGACAAAATGTCGCACTGATAAATGCATCTTTATTTAAATGAGGTACTATTTCTAAAGCTTCTGCTTTTGTACATTTACGTGCTGGAATACCTAAACTTTGTTGTAGTTTAACATTCTCAGTAAATTGTAGATCTTCTTCTTTGGTAGTAGCTACAATTAAATAACCTTCTTGTTTAAATTCAACACTTCTTGGATACTCTAGTACTTCTTGTGCAGTTTCAAAGAAATCAACACTCTTCTTAGCTAAAATACAATTCATTTTACTAGACCATTGTTGTCTTATTCCTGCCCCACATCTACCTGTTGCTCCACTAGTTAAATATGAAGCATCAAATACCACTATATCTTTCATACCTTTATTAGCTAAATTATAAGCAATTCCTGCGCCACTAATTCCAGCTCCAATTATTACAATTTTAGCTTTCATCTTTAGTAGCCTCCACAATTGACTTTAATTTAACTCCAGTTATTAGTGGTCTAACTTTATGAGTTTCAACTTCGTTTAAAGGTATTTTTAAGAACTTAGAAATCTCTCTTTGTAGTAATTGACCACAAGTATTACCTTGACATGGTCCCATCCCTACTCTTAGGATTCTTTTTATTTCTTCAAAAGATGTATAACCTTCATTCATTATTGCTTCAACATCTTCTAATGTTACATCTTCACATCTACAAATTATAGTATCTTTTTTATTCATAATACCCTCCTTACTGTAATGAATTCATGTATGAATTCTAGAGGTACACTTACTTGAACTAATGCAGTTCTGTCAACTCTTGCTGTATACGTTACTTTCTCAATTAGTGCCTTACAAATTACTTCACCATTTCTATTAACTCCATCCCATACTTCACCAACAATTGGTAAAGGTCTGAACTCATAAGGAAGTTTAAATCTCGCTTTATCTTTAACTATTTGAGCTGTCACTATTGCAAGTCCTGGACAACTGTATACGCAAATTCCACATCCTGTGCACAAGTCAAAATCTACTACTGGTTTAGTATTAATATCTTCACCAATATGTATTGCATCAAATGGACAACTAGTTGCACATGGGTTACAAGGTATTTCTTCATAGCACTCTGTGATAGCTTTTGCTTTAACTAATACTTCATTACTAGGGAATCTTGATAGTACTTGATCTTTACTTGCTACACCATCTCTATTTAACATCATGATTCCTCGCAATCTCTTGTAAACCTTCTCTTGTTTTTTCACCAAAAGGTCCACTACGTAAATTTTCTAACTGAGCTTTAAAATCACGATATAATTCGTCATAGTTTTCATGTTTGAATCCTAAGCTGCTCGCGACTATAAGACCAGTTAAGTATCCTTCAACTATCGCACTACTAGCTTCTTCAACACCACAAACATCTCCAGCAACGTAAACATCTTTTACTGAAGTTTCATGATGACTATCTATATAAGGCACAAGTCCACCAAGACTACTTACATATTTCATATCTACACCAATCATACTAAGTAAACTTGATAAAGGACTAAGTCCTACACTTATACATAAAGAATCAACTTCTATTGTTTTTTCAGTTCCTTCAATATAATCCCAGTTTTCATCTAACTTACTAATAACTATACTTTCTAAAGCTTCAGTTCCATTAGCTCTTTTAACAGAATGAGATGTTAAAATATCGACACCAAGTCTTTTTAATTTAGATGCATGAACTTTATATCCACCTATGCTACTAGATGCTTCAATTACACATTTAACATTTACTCCTGCTTGCATTAATTGATAACTAACAATTAATCCAATATTTCCAGATCCTACCATTACAACATCATTTCCAGGAAGTACTCCATTAACATTCATTAATGTTTGAACAGCACCTGCCCCATAAATTCCAGGTAGATCATTATTAGGAAAAGCAAGAACTTTTTCACTAGCTCCTGTTGCTATTATAATCGCTTTAGATTGTACTTTAATATATTCATCATTATGAAGTAAAGTTATTACTTTATCTTCATACAATCCTACTACTGTTGTATCAGTCATTACTTCAACCATTTCAGGATATTTTAAAACATCATCAACAAGTATTTTCGCAATATCTATCCCTCTTGTTTTCGCATATTGTTTTTCACTTCCGAAAAACATATGTGTTTGTTTAACTAGTTGACCACCAAGTTTAAAATCGCGTTCTACTATTAATGAACTAAGACCAGATTCAGCAGCTAATTTAGCAGCTGATAATCCCGCAGGACCACCACCAATAATTACTAGATCTTTATTAATCATATAGATCACCTTTATTAAGTTGTGTCTTAACAACCATACCTTCTTTTAGTAGGGTTACACAAGTTCTAACATTTGGTTTCTCATCAACTATCATATTACATGAAGCACAATTTCCAATCGCACAGTAAAAACCACGTGGTCTTTTTAGATGAATGCTGTGACTTAACTTCTTAACTCCCATTGCGTGTAATGCAGACGCAATGGTATCTCCTTCATATCCATATACTTCATTTCCGTCAAAAACAAATTGTAGTTTTGCCTTTTTTTCAAATGTTAATATGGGATGTTCTGTAATACGCATTTCATCACCTCTATTATTAGTATTTTAAAGACATTTTTTTAAATTCTGTATCGTATAATTCTCACAAGATTATTATATCATAAAGCGCTTACATGTAAATCAATTTTCAAAGAAAAAAGTGCATAAAATATGCACTCTATTTTTGATGTACTATTTGTCCGTCTATAATCACCATTTCAGGTCTAGTCATAATATCAAATATAGGTCCATCCCAAATAACAATATCTGCGTCTTTCCCAACTTCTAAAGATCCAACTCTATCTTCAATACCGTTTAATTGAGCCGATGTGATAGTTATAGAACGTAGTGCTTCTAATTCACTAAGTCCTTCTTTAATAAATAAAGCTACTTGTACTAAAGTAGTATCTAAAGATATAACAGGATGATCTGTCATAATTGCAAATTTAATACCTGCATCTTCCATTACTTTTGCAGATTTAAATGATTTATTAACAAGTTCATATTTTGTAGCTATTCCAAGTGTTGGTCCAATGATACAAGGAACACCAGATTCTTTAATTGCATCAGCAATTAAATAAGCTTCTGTAGCATGTTCAATTGTAGTATTTAATCCAAATTCTTTACTTATTCTAATAGCAGTCATAATATCATCTCTTCTATGAGCATGAATCTTAACAATCATTCCATCGAATACTCTCATTAAAGAATGAAGTTTCATATCAAATGCTGGTTCTTTAGCATCTTCTTCTCCATTTTTAAATGCATTAAGTTTAGTATGATATTCTTTTGCTTTAAAAAGCCATTCTCTCATTAAAGCGGCACTAGCCATTCTAGTCCCTGGATTTTTTTTATTAGTTCCATAAATTCTTTTAGGGTTTTCTCCTAAAGCCATTTTCATTGAAGTTTCTTCTTTGATAACCATATCTTCAACAGTTTCACCATATGTTTTAACAGCAGTAAAAGTTCCACCAATAACATTAGCACTTCCTGGACCTGTATTTACAGTAGTAATACCAGCTTTATACGTATATTCAAAAGCAATATCTTTTGAATATAAACTATCAATCCCTCTTAATTCAGGATAAATAGGGCCAGACATTTCATTAGTATCATTACCTTCAAAACGAATTCCTTCTTCCATAATACCAATATGACAATGTGGATCAACTATTCCAGGTGTTACTAATAATCCTTTTGCATCTATAACTTCAGCGTTAGCGTATTGTTCTAAGATAATATCTGTACCTACAGCTATTATCTTTCCATTATCTACAACTATGCTTCCACTCACATAATTATCTTCATGCATAGTAACTAAGTTAGCATTTTTAATTATTAACATAAAATCACTCCTTTTTACTTTCTAGTTATATTATACATTTTTTTGTTTAATATCTAAATAGACATGTTTAATTTATTTGTCATTAAAAAACAGAGATTAGAAATCTCTGTTTAATTATTTACATTATTCTCTTTATATATTTGTACTTTCTTATTAACAAGTACTCCTATAATCCCAATTATCCCAATAATAGTTGAAATAATAAATGCAGAATTAGGTTCATTTTGATTAAAAATATTTTGTAATAAAGTTAGAATAAGTGGACTTGAGAACTGTCCGAAGAATGAAAAACTAGACATTATAGCTAAAGCAAATGTAGCATCTTTTGCTTTAGATTCAGTTGTTGAAAGTAGATATAAATTTGGTGATACTATTCCAAGCCCAAATCCAATAATTAGCATTGCAAAGGCAATTGCATATATATTAGGTACTACCGCTGTTATATACATTCCAATAGTTATTAACGATAATCCCACTACTGGAGTTAATCCTTTTAATCTTCTTTTTACTTTTAAGAAGATTAGTCCAAAGATTAAAGAACCTAATGTTACTATTGCGATTAATATACCTGTTGTAAATGTAGTTCCTAAATTAACTTCATCTATATAAATACTTAGTACAGCAGGAATTGCATAAAACATCTGCAGCATATAAAACATTCCAAATCCTAAAAGCCATACGTTTTTACTAACTTCAACTTTAGTATCTGGTTTCTCTTTGATTTCTTGACTCGGCATATGGAATATAATCATATAGATTACTAATAGTCCTAAAAGATATATAAAGAATGGATATCTCCATGAATAGATAGATAAGAATCCAGCTACTACTAATGATATAATTCCACCTAAGTTATTAAATGCTGTGGCGTAGCCCATCATTTCAGTTCTTTCTTCACCATTAAAGAAGTCAGCAATTAATCCTCTAGCTAAAGGTAGTAATAATCCAACTCCAATTCCCATTATCGCTCTAAATACTAATAATGTCCAAATTGAATTTGCGAATCCCCCACTTACTCCACCTATTACATAAAGGATTGCTCCTGTGATTAATAATGTTTTCTTTTTATAGATAAATACTAGTTTACCAGTAAGTAATGTGACAGGGATAATAAAGATGGCTGGTAAAGTAATAATCATTTTAATTAATAGTTCATCAACATCATAAAAATGAGCTTGTATCGTAGAAAGAGTAGGAGAAATTGCAGCACTTGCCATAATTGTTAATAATGAAATACTAAGTATTGCTAGTTTACCAGATCTATTCATATGCTTTTCCTCTTTTGTTTTTTTTAGTTATGTTTAGTATATCACAAAAAAAGCACTCAGATGAGTGCTTTTAATTTATTATCTTTTTCTTTCTTTTGCTAATTGAATTGAAGTTTGTTTACCTTGGAATTTAACATTTTTCATTTTCTTCATTACTGAAGCTTCATGAATAGAATCTGTTGAGAAGAATGCAAAGTTTTGTCTAACTGTAATATCTCTGATTTGTGAATTTCTTAAATTTGTTGATTGTGATACAAAATTCGCAAATTTTTGTACAGTTACTCCATCACTAATTCCGATATTTAAATGGAATCGTTTAATTCCTTTTGCATTTCTGCTGAATCCGCCACCGCCACCACGTCCATCTCTTGAACTTCTTGATCCTCGTGATCTGCTTCTTGACATATCTTCGTTAATATCTCCATCTACTTTTTTAGATGAATCATTTTTAGCTAACTTACTTAATAAAGCTGCTACAACATCAACTGCTTCATTTTGAATTAGTAACTCCGCTGCAAATTCTTTAAATGCAGGAGTTCCTTTATCATTAATTAAATTAGTAATTTCTTCAATATCTTTTTCTTGTTTTACTGCTAATACTTTATCCATTGTAGGGATATTTCTTTTCTTAATTGTAGATTTTGAAAATTTAATAATATCTTGTAATCTTCTCGAATCTTTTTTAGTAACAAAAGTAAACGAGAGTCCTTTAGCTCCAATTCTACCTGTTCTACCTATACGGTGAACGTAGTATTCAGCTTTTTCAGGAACATCAAAGTTAATTACAACTTCAACATTTTTAAT
>JAUVDP010000070.1 GCA_030595255.1 Mycoplasmatota bacterium
CAAGTCTATTTCCAAATGAACTATTCCCTATTAAGAATATATCTGCTCCATTTGCACTTAATCCTTCAATTCCTTTTACACCTATTGGTGTAACTGCTAGTTTCATTTAACCACGTCCTTTTTAATACTAAGACTCATTCCATCACCGATGGAATAAATATAAGTATCAAAATCTGTTTGTTCTACAACAAACTTATTGAAAGTATCAATTTTTCTAACAAGTTGTTTTAAATTCCTATCTTTAATAGGTGTAACTACAAGATCGTGAAATAGCAAGTTATCAGTAATTATAAGTCCTTTTTCATTTAAACAAGCTTTATACTTGTTAAAGAACTTAATACTTTGTGCTTTAGCTGCATCAATAAAAACTAAATCAAACTTACCTAATGTTGATTCATCAACTTCCAAAGCATCTTGATTCAATACAGTTATTCTATCTTGTAAATTACCATGTTTAATATTTTCAATTGCTTTATCATACATCTCTTTATCGCGTTCTATAGTAGTGATTGCACAATCACTATAAAGCGCCATATTAATGGATGAATAACCTATTGCAGTACCTATTTCAAGGACCTTTTTAACACCTTTTATATTAATTATTTGTTTAATAAAAGCAATACCATCATCAGTAATTATAGGAACATTATTTTTAAGAGCATACGACTTTAAAGAAACTAATTGTTCATTAGTCTCCTTAATGTTTATATTTTCTAAGTATTCCTTAATCACAAATAATCACCTATTCTTCTTCATCCATGAATGATTCTAGTACTTCTTCTAGCATACGCCATTCTTCGTCTGATTCAATTTGAACTAAGTTTCCACCGTCTTTTGCTTCTTCATCAAAAATCGCTGCGAATACTTCTTCAGATTCATCACCAGGCATTTTATAAATTACATATGATTTATCAAAGTCTTCACTCTTAAATGTTAAAACTACTTCAAATACTTTCTCTTCCCCATTTTCATCTACTACTGTGAATGTTTTTTCTTCCATTGTTTTCTCCTATCCTTGACTATCTAAATAACCTTGTAAGATTATTATAGCAGCCATTTTGTCTATATCTTTTTTTCGTTTCTTTCTTTTAAGATTTTGAGATTTCATCATATTTGAAGCCATTTTGGAAGTTAATCTTTCATCCCATAAAATAACTTTAATATTACTTTCTCTTTCTAAATCTAATTTAAACTCTTTTGTTAAGTTTGCTTGTTCTCCTAAACTTCCATCCATATTCTTAGGGAGCCCAAGTACAACGCTATCTACATTATATTGTACTATAACTTTTAATGTATAGTCTAACGCACTTTTAAAGTCTTTTTCTTCAAATCTAAATGTTTCTAATCCTGAAGCTAAAAATCCTAATTCATCGCTTAAAGCTATTCCTAATGTTCTATTACCTAAATCTAGTCCTAGTTTTCTCATTTAACTAGTTCCTTAACTTTTAGTAATGCCTCATCTACTTTAGTAATATCTTTACCTCCAGCTTGAGCCATATCAGGACGTCCTCCACCATTACCACCGGTTATAATAGCAGCTTCTTTAGCTATTTTACCTGCGTGGATATCTATATTAGATTTAGCAATAAACGTTACTTTATTACTTTGAACATTAGCGATAAATACAAATCCTTTTCCTAACTTATCTAATAATCTGTCTGCGAGTGGTTTTAAAGCACCTTTATCAATATTATCTGTCTTAATAATGATTTTACCATTCTCTGCTTGTTCTAAGTATTTATCAATATCACTAAAAGTTTTTTCCTTTAGTAACTCTTTATATTTCTTTTCTAATTCTCGAACATCTTCTTGGAGTTTAGCAAATTCTAACCTTTTATTAATTATGTCTTGATAAGATCCCATTATTTCATCATTTCTTTTAAATTCAAACTCTAATCTAATATCGTTTTCTAGGCCTTCTTTTAGCATCCTATCAACTTTATCTAATAACTTGTCCATTTCCTTATGGAATCCAACAAATTGATTTCTGATGTTTTCTATTGCGCTTGAAGCATGTCCTACAATACGGTATATACCTGATCCTTTTGATTCAATACTTGCAAGTGCAAATTTACCAATATCTTTAGTATTAGATACATGAGTTCCTCCACATAAATCAACAGTATAATTCATATTTATAACTCTAACAGTAGCTCCGTATTTTTCACCAAATTCAGCAATTGCACCTTGTGCTTTAGCTTCTTCAATTGTGAATTCTCCGATACCAACTTTAATAGAATTATTAATCTTTTCATTAACTTTAGCTTCTACTTTTAATAGTATTTCATCATCTAGGTTTTGGAAATTATTAAAATCAAAACGTAAATATTCACTTGTAACTTGTGACCCTTGTTGGGAAACATGTGATCCAACTATTTCTCTTAAAGCACCAAATAATAAATGTGTAGCTGAGTGATTATATACTGTCTTAGTTCTAACAATTTCATCAACAATTGCTTCTACTTTATCGCCAGTTTTTAAAGTGTGATTTTCAATAAAGTGCATGAATTGACCGTTAGGTGTTTTTTGAACATCCAAAATAGTGAATTCTTCAATTCCTTTTTTGATGATACCTTTATCTGAAACCTGTCCACCACTTTCAGCATAAAACGGAGTCTCAGCTAAAACTACACCCTCTTCAAAACTTCTAAGAATTGTAGTTTCTTGTTTTAGATTATCATAACCAGTAAATTTATCTTGTTCTTTAAAATTAATCAATTCTTCATTTTGAGTATTCATTGATATTGTATTCTTACGAGCTGAACGAGCTCTTTCTTTTTGTTTTTCCATTTCAGATAAAAATCCATCTTTATCTATAGTGAATCCAGCATCTTCAGCAATTTCTTCAGTTAACTCAATTGGAAAACCATAAGTATCGTAAAGAGTAAAGGCATTTACTCCACTTATTATATTTTCAGTTGTTTGTTTCATCATCTCATCTAGTCTTTTTTCACCTTGAGATAATGTTTCTAAGAATTTATCTTCTTCTATTTTAATTAGTTTTTTTACAAGAGGTTTTGATTCATGAAGATATTTATAGAACTCACCCATAGTATCTACAACTACATCAACTAGATCATCTAAGAATGGTTTCTTAATTCCTAATTGTTTTCCATGTTTTATTGCTCTCCTAAGTAATCTTCTAAGAACATATCCTCTACCTTCATTTGATAATACAGCACCATCACTAACTGCGAAAACTACACTACGCACATGGTCCGCGATAACTTTGAAAGACATTTGACCAGTATACTTAACTCCACTCAGTTTTTCAATAACGTTTATCGTTGGAATAAAGAGATCTGTTTCAAAGTTTGTAGGTACATCTTGTATTACACAAGCCATTCTTTCAAGACCCATTCCAGTATCAATATTTTGACTTGGAAGTTCTGGGTACTCATTTCTTTTTAGACCCGGTTTTGAATTGTATTGTGACAATACAATATTCCAAACTTCAATGTATCTATCGTTTTCAATGTCATGTTCCATTACACTTATATCTTCTTCTCCAAAAGCATCGCCTCTGTCATAGAAAATTTCTGTATCAGGACCACATGGACCTGACCCAATTTCCCAGAAGTTATGTTCACACTTAATTAGATGAGATTCCTTAACTCCAACATTTAGCCAATGGTTCCATGTTTCAGTATCAGTTGGATAAACAGTAATGTATAACTTATCCTTATCAAATCCATAGTATTTATCACTAGTAAGAATTTCCCATCCCCACTCTATTGCTTCTTTACTAAAATAATCTCCAATTGAAAAATTACCAAGCATTTCAAAAAATGTTTGATGTCTCGCAGTTTTACCTACATTTTCAATATCATTTGTTCTAATACATTTTTGTGCATTTACAATTCTTGGATTACTCGGGATTACACTACCGTCAAAGTATTTCTTTAATGGCGCAACTCCAGCGTTAATCCATAATAAAGTAGGATCATTGTTAGGAATTAAGCTTGCACTTTCTTCAACATTATGTCCTCTTTCAGCCCAAAAATCTAGCCAAATATTTCTAATTTCATTCGTTGATAATTTCTTCATCTTTATCACTCCTTATTTATATAAAAAAACGTCCCTAAACAACTGTTTAAGGACGAATAAATTCCGTGGTACCACCTTAGTTCTAGATTAAATCTAGCACTCGATTCCCTTAACGCAGGATTACGGATGATTTTAACATCTCTCAGAAGCAGCTTCGGTATTAAATACATACTTGTTTTCACCATACACAAGCTCTCTACAATGGATTTATTACTTACTAGACTTCATCATTGATTTCTAAATATATTATACTAAAATGTTTGTAATTTAGCAATTATTTTTTATCTTCTTCTTTTTTAGGAGATTTAAATGTTTTAACTAATAGATACAATATAAAACCATTTACTCCAATAAGCACTAAAGATATTGGATCTCTTAGTATATTAACAACATGTCCCATATTAGGAATAACAATTGCTACTCTACCTTCGATGTCTTCATAAGTAACTTCAATAACTTCATTATTTTCATTCTTCCAGACATCATAATCACCAGGATCTTTTAAAGCACCTTGGGTTTTATATATAACTTCACCGTTAATCTCTTGTATATCACCAATATAATGCGTTACAGCATTTTCTCTCCCGAGTTCTGGAATATATACAAAAAATGTAATTGTGTCGCTTATATCCAATTTTTCTTCTTCTACTTTGCGTATAATTATTAGGTCATTAACCATAATATCAGGTTCCATACTACTAGAAACCACAACGTATGTTTTAAAACCTAAAGTATCCACTGTTTTATTAGGTATAAATACTTCTAAAATTATATATGTAGCAATAAAGAAAACAAATATATAAAATATAATATTTTTTATTGATATTTTCATTTTATAACCTCATATTAGTATATTAACTACATATTTATAGTTTACTTTTGATTTCGTTGTAAAATCTTACTCTAGCTTGCTTATGTTCAGGTACTATGATTTTCTTATTAGTTCGCGGATTAACTGCGTCTTTAGCTGGCATAGTAACTGTAGTAAATTTACCAAATTTAATAATGTGAATATCATTTCCTTTTGATAGTTCTTCAGTGATTACTTCAGCAAAATATTTCAAGAACATTTTACCTTTATAATTACTTAATCCAGTATGAGCAGTTATGTATTCGATTATATCACCTTTAGATCTTATAAAATGATCAGAAGTTAATACATTTTCAGCCTCAATTGCTTTCGCCTTTTTCCTTGCTCGTTCAACGTTTGACACAGTTGCTGGAGGAATGAGTACTTCTACACCTCTTAAATCAGTTTCTGCTTCTTCAAGTATTATTTGTTTATCTAAACTACCTAAAATTCCAATATCTTCTCTATAATTTGTGTTAAATAAACTAATCATTTCAGAATCTTTATTACTTAAGAATGCATACCAATATCCATACATTAATAGTAATGAACTTGATGCTAAAAACATGAATCCTCTTAAATACATAGATGAGTA
>JAUVDP010000081.1 GCA_030595255.1 Mycoplasmatota bacterium
ATCTCCATCGTTAGTCATAAATAATAATCCTTCAGAATCTTTATCTAATCTTCCGATATGAAAAATCCTCTCGGGATAATCCATAAAATCTACAACATTGCCTTTAATATTTCTGTCTGTTGTACAAGTAATTCCGACAGGTTTATTTAGTGCAATATAAATAGGTTCTACAGTTTTATTAACAACAACACCATTAACCTTAACAATATCTCCATCTTTAATTTTTGTTCCTTTCTCAGGAACTAAATCATTTATAGTAACTTTATTTTGATCTATTAATCTGTCAGCTTCTCTTCTTGAACAATATCCAATTTCACTTAAATACTTATTAATTCTAGTTTCCATAAAATCACCTCTACTTCTTAATTATACATAATTCAATGACAGCTTCAAAGAAAAACAAACTGGATTAACAGTTTGTTTAAACTTATTTAATTAATGAATTTAATCTTTCAATTACTACTTCTTTTCCTAGTAAAGCAAGAACTTGAGGTAAATCAGGTCCATGCATTGACGCAGTAGTTGCTATTCTAAGTGGCATAAATAACATTTTACCTTTAGATCCTGCAATTTTACCTGCTTCTTTTATAAGTGGTTTAATATTTATAGCTTTAAATTCTTCAACATCATTTAGTAAATCTCTAAATGCAGTTAATGTTTCATTAACGCCTTCTTCATTCAAGAAATCAATTCCTTCTTGTTCTAATACAAATTCTTGATTAAAGAATTCTTCATATAAATCTAGTATTTCAGCACCATAGCTTAACCTATCTTTAAATACCGATACTAAAGACTTAATCCAGTCTTCATCTTGATCTTCAGCAATTCCTTCTTCAACTAAATGAGGCATACATAACTCAATTGTCTCTTCTAAAGATAGTTCTTTAACATATCTATTATTAATATAAGCTAATTTTTCTTTATCAAATCTAGCTGGTGATTTAGATAATCTATTTTCATCAAACATTTCTATCAGTTGATCATGACTTAAAATTTCTTCTTCCCCTTTAGGACTCCATCCTAAAAGTGAAATAAAATTAAATAATGCATCAGGTAAATATCCTAAAGATTGATATTGTTCAATGTATTGAATTATTGAAAAATCACGTTTAGATAATTTTTTCATATTTTCATTAACAATTAAAGTCATATGTCCAAATTTAGGAGCTTCCCATTTAAATGCATTATAAATCATCATTTGTTTTGGAGTATTAGTAATATGATCGTCTCCTCTTAAAACATGAGTGATTTCCATTAAATGATCGTCAACTGCACATGCAAAGTTATATGTAGGAATACCATTATTTTTCATAATTACCCAGTCACCAATATCTTCGCTTCTAAAAGTAACGTCCCCTTTAACGATATCATTAAATGTATATTCTTGATATTTAGGAACTCTATATCTCAATGTAAAAGGTTTATCTTGGTTAGGTAACCCTAAACATTTTTGTGAATAATGTAGTTTATCATTTCCATCTTTAATTAACTGTTCTTTTTCCATCGCTAATTCTTCAGTAGTACAATAACATTTATATGCCAATCCTTTAGTTACTAATTGATTAGCATATTTTTGATAAATATCTAATCTTTCTAATTGTGTGTAAGGTCCAAAACCTTTATCTTTATCAATAGATTCATCCCAATCAATTCCTAACCATTGTAAGAATTTAAGTTGAGACTCAGTTCCACCTTCTACGTTTCTTGCTATATCAGTATCTTCTATTCTAACTATAAAAGATCCATTATATTTTTTCGCAAATAAATAATTATATAATGCAGTTCTAGCATTACCTATATGTAAGTTCCCTGTAGGGCTTGGTGCGTATCTAACTCGTACACTCATAAAATCACTCCTTTAACCTAATATATTATAGTATAAGTAAGATGAAAATTCAATTATAAAAATAAAAAAGACAACTATTTTATAAGTTGTCTTTCAAATCAATTTTTGGTTTGAAATCTAATGTCTTATACATACCGTATCCTACAAAAGCAATTATAAAGTTACTAATTAACATCGCAGTCCATATTCCACTACTTCCCATATCAGTAAAGTATTTGAATATTAGAATTAAAGGAATTCTTAAAATCCATAATCTTGTTACTCCAATAGCGAATGTAAATTTTGTATGTCCAGTCCCGTTAAATGTTCCAATAAATGTTTGAAAGATTGCCATCAAAGGTAACCCAATAATTAAATAAAACATATATTTAACAGTTAAATCAATTGCTTCAGATTCTTCTAAGAAAACCATCGCAAGAGGTTCTCTTAAGAACATTACTATAATACTTAAAACAGTCATAATTACCAAAGATAATATCATTGCTTTCTTAAATGTTTCTTTTGCTCTTTCAACATTTAAGTTCCCAATATTTTGTCCAATATAAGCTGCAACAACTCCACCAATTGCCATAACTGGATGAAGTATCAAACTAGCTATTCTATTCCCAATACTAAATGCCGCAAGTGTATCAACACCATAAGAAATAATAATTGTTGTCATTATAATAAACCCTATCGCAGTTAAAGCTTGTCCACTTGATGCTGGTAAAGCTGTTCTCATAATTTGTTTTGATATGCTTCTTCTAAATTTATAAAGTTGAAATGATATAGTTAATCCAGTTTTTGAGAAGAATAATTGATACAAAACAAATGGCATAACAATTAAATGAGCAATTAAAGTAGCATAAGCAGCCCCTTCAACTCCATATCCAAATCCACTAAATGATAATCCTAATATATTAATATCTTGTAAAATCATTATAGGTGTAAGGATAATATTAATAATTATTGTACTTACTCCATACACCACAGGAGTCACAGTATCCCCATCGGATTGTTTAATTGCTGTGAATGCAAAGAATACAAATAGTAATATTAATTCAAATGATCTAATTTGTAAATAGTTAGAACTTTTCTCTAAAGTAAATCCATCATTACCCATCCAGTACATTACATAAGGAGATCCAAAATACATTACTATATTTAAAACAATACCAACAACTACAGCTATAACAAATAAATTAGTAGCATAACATCTTGCATCATCTCTTTGATTAGATCCTACAAGCTGTGATATTAACGCAGTACCAGCAATACCAAGTCCCATTCCTAAAGATATAAATGTAAACAACACAGGGAATGTTACAGCTATTGAATTAACAGCTTCAGTAGCATGTCCTGGTATACTCTTAACGAAATACATATCAACTAAATCATGAATAGTTCTAATGAAATTATTCAACATTAACGGTAATGCAAGTATCAAAAGTCCTTTATAAATATTTGAATCTTTTAGTATTAAATATCTTCTATTATCTTCTTTAGTCATTTGCATCACCTCTCTTTCAAAAGACATTATAGCACACATATTATTACTTACATACAGTCAACTTTAAAGATATTGTCACATACAATAGCTATATAAAAAAGGCATAAGATTGCCTTTTTATGTTTAAATTACTTTAAAAACTCAGTTACTATGTTAATATGCATAGCAGTCCCAATTAATAATGATGATTCATCAATATCAAACTTAGGATTATGATTATAGTAAACAGTATCTAATTTTGGTTCTCTACCACCAAGCCAAAAGAATGAACCTGGTTTTTTCTCTAAATAATAAGCAAAGTCTTCTCCACCCATAGATGGTTCATCTAAGATTATTACATTTTCTTTACCTATAACTTCTTGTGCTACACCTACTACAAAGTCACTCATTGCATGATCATTAATTAGAGGTGGATACGCTTTAATAATTTCAAGTTCAGACTTACATCCATTCATCTCTGATATATGTCTAACTGTTTCTTCCATTCTTTTAAAGATGTGTAATCTAACTTCTTTATCTAAAGTTCTAATAGTTCCACCTAAACTAACTTTTTCAGGTAATATATT
>JAUVDP010000018.1 GCA_030595255.1 Mycoplasmatota bacterium
ATAGTTGATGAGTCTTTTAGAAATTTCTTTAAAGGAACTCATAAGCATCCTAAATTTAAGAACAAAGATAACAGTAAACAGTCTTACACTACACATACAACAAACAATAATATTAGACTTGAAGGTAAAACAATAAAGCTATCAAAACTAGGATATATCAAACTTAATAAGCATAGAGAGTTGCCTAACTTAGCTATTATAAAAGCCGCAACTATTTCAAGAAACGCATCAGGTAAGTATTATGTATCTCTACGTTTAGAATACGAAGTAGAGGTAGTTAAAATAGATAAGAAATTTCTCAAGATAATAGGATTAGATTTTTCACTTAATAATATGTATATAGATCATTTAGGTAGGAAAGCCAACTATTCTAAGTATCTAGAAAACTCATTAAGTAAATTAGCTAAAGAACAAAGAAAACTTTCTCATAAAAAGAATGGAAGCAGTAATCGCAACAAACAAAAACTTGTAGTAGCACGAATTTACGAAAAGATATCAAATCAAAGAAGTGACTTTCTACACAAACTGTCAAGAAAATTAGTAAATGATTATGATATTATTTCAGTTGAATCATTAGACTTAAAAGAAATGATGAAAAACAAACATTTTAGTTTAAAGATAAACGACAAAAGCTATAATAAGTTCTTAACCTACTTATCTTACAAAACAAAAGATGAGGGAAAAACCCTCATCAAAGTTAATAAGTATTATGCATCTAGTAAGATATGTAGTGTATGTGGTAATAAGAAAGAGAAATTATCTCTTAGTACTAGAACATACAAATGTGAATGTGGTAATGTCATTGATAGAGATGTCAACGCAGCCTTTAATATTGCTTATGAAGGATTACGCATTTACTATAACAATTTAATAAAACAAGAGTCTGGGACAGACTTGTTAGCTTGGTAGATTTGTGAACAATAGTTCGTATTACCCAAGAAGCCCCCACTTCAAACTTTAGTTAAGTGGTGGGAGTAGTTCACAGTTTTAATACAAAGGAGATCAATATGAGAATAGGTATAATTGGACCGATAGGTTCTGGAAAATCAACATTATCAAAATTATTAGCAGAACATTACGAAGTTCCGATGGTAGCAGAACCAGTAGAAAAAAATGAGTTCTTACCTTTGTTTTATGAAGACATGAAGACTTTTGCTTTGCTAAGTCAAAATGCTTTTTATTCATCACTGTTTTTATTGATGTGGAACTCAAAGGATTATGAATCTTGTGTATTTGATTCTACATTATTTTCTAATCTTGTATTCACTGAGTTATTACGTCTTGATGGTACAATGTCAGCATATGAAGTTGCATTAACTTATGCGATCGCTGATGAGCATTTAAAAAGATTACCTGATGTAGATATTCATTTAGTTTTAAGACAAAGTGAAGAGCAACTATTTAAAAATGTTAACAAACGTGGTAGAGAAATGGAAAAAGATAAATATGATTATTTGAAATTCCATTATGGAAATTACTTTGACGTTTTAGACCGTATTTTTAAAAACTATCAAGTCCCTGAAGAGAAAATCTTATATTTGGATTTAGGTAATATATTTGATGAAAAAGAATTTGCTAGAATTTGCAGAGTAATTGAAGATCGTTACGCTAAATTGCAAAAAAATAAAAAATAAAAAGTCGATAATATCGACTTTTTATTTAGATATGTTCCAAATTATAACTTGTGTTTAGCGGAATTGATTGAATACTTTTTGCTTTGTAATTAATATTTGAGAACTTATTTAATTTGAATATCCATTTTGATGTTTTACATACTAAGTATGATATTAATAGATAATAAACTGGTATAAATAACCATGAGTATTGAGAAGGTAAACTATTAACTAGATTAGCATCTATAATTTCGTAAATAAATATTCTTCCTGGACTTGTTATTTTAGGCCTTATATATATTGCCCATGAGAGTATTAACAGATTTCCAATGATTAATTTGTAATATTCTTTTTCATTATACATTGTTGTTTTTAGTTTAAGTAATCCCATAAAGAGTAGTGTTCCATGAGAGAATAAAGAAATATATATATTTATAGGACTATAATGACTATAAACATTACCTCCTACAGTAATCATTGTTAAGTAGTAGAAGAATCCTGCCATTAATGATGAATAGATAGCCCATATTTCGATTTTCTTTATATTTAGTAATAATATTAAAGGTGCAATAAAATATGTTACTGTAGAGAATTCAACAGGTATGTCCATTGGGCTTCTTAATAGTTTAGGAGCATTAACAATAAGTAATAATAATGAAAGTATTCTAATTATTTTATTTTGTTTTATAGTTTCTAATTTTGATACTTTTAATACAAAAGTTGTAATACCTACAAACATTATTATTGAGAATGTATTTAGACCTAACATATTTTACCTTCTAAATAAACCAGTTATAAACATGCCAAAATTCAAATGACTTTGCTGTTATAGTTATAACTAGGTATCCGAGTATAAAAGATATAGCAAATACATTAAGACTAAATAATACAATACTTCTAAGTTTTCTTGAAGTTTTTTTAGAAAGTTTTGGATGAATTGGGAGTGATGGTAGTGTAGGATTATTTTTAGTTTTAGCAAACACATTATTATGAAATCTAAAATATGATTTCAGTAGTTGTTTTAAATATAAATAATTATAGTAAGTTCCTATATATGATAGTAACGCTAAACTAATAAATGAAATACTTAGTACAGCCCCATTCCAATACGGTAAATAGGGTATTAAATTATATGGACTTAAGTTAAGAAATAAGCTTAATCCAATACTAAGTGAAGCTGTTGAAAAAACAAACAACACAGCTATCCAAGCGTAAAATGTTATGAAAAATAATAATACAAAGATATCAAGTGATATTATTCCTGTGATATTAATGAATTTTTTGTTTGGTTGTTCTTTATTAGTATTTTCAATATATTGAGTTGCTAAGAATAATGGATCACCTAATTTTTTGCTAATTTCTTCTTCTGAATATCCGTCTTCAAGTTTGTAATTATAGTGCTCTTCATATTCAAATATAATATCATCAATTTCTGTAACTTTGTTTTTTTCTAGATTTTCCCGTAATATGTCAATAAACATATATCTATCCATAATTAATCCTCCAATAACACACTTATATTTTTTACAAGCATATTCCAATTTGATTTTTCTAATTTATATTCTTCTTTACCAGATTTTGTAAGTTGATAATATTTTCTAGGTGGTCCACCTTGGCCTTCTGTTAAATATGTCTTAACAAAACCATCATTTTTAAGTTTCCTTAATACTGGATAAATGGTACCATCAGCAATATCAATCTTCTTAGAAATTATTACAGATAAATCATACCCATAATAATCACCTTTATTTAATAGAGCTAGTGCACATAATTCAATTAATCCTCTTTTATTTTGAGATTTCATATAGACCTCCATTCAATAGTGTTTTTTTACCACTACTATATATAGTATACTAATAAAAAGTTTTTGTCAACTTTTTTGAGATTTTATATGATATAATAAATAATAGTATATATTATAACGTAAGAGAGGAATGTGTAGTAATAAGCTATGCTTGGTAAAATTATGAGAAAAAAGAAGGTCATAAGACTTAAAGTACTATACGGAATATTCCTATTTATATTATTTTTAGAGTTGTTAGGTTCATTAGGAGCTTTAATATTTGGTGATACTAGTGCGATTAGAGATGCTGGGTTATCAAACTTATTCTTAGTTGTTTTAACAACAGCAGCAATATTATCACCATGGATTGTTGAATCACGTTATAAAATTAATATACCAGATTTTTTAGAAGTATTATTGTTGTTTATGGTGTTTATAGCAGTAGTACTAGGATTTATGAATGACTATTATGAAAATGTAAAAGGATTTGATAAGTTTACTCATGCATTAAGTGGAGTAACTATTTCAATTGTTGCCTTTCAAACTTTATATATCTTAAACCAATCAAAAGATATTGCCTTTAAAATGGGTGCATTCGTAATGAGTGTATTCGCATATACATTTGCAATTACATTACTTGTTGTTTGGGAATTTTATGAATTCTTTGCTGATACTATCTCATATAATATAGATGCAAGCTCAGCTAGAAATATGCAAAGGTGGCAGTGGATTAATGAATCACTTACCTTCCCTCAGGATTATGGATTATATGATACTATGACTGATTTATGGGTTGGAACTGTAGGAGCATTTGTAGTTGTAGTTGTAGGATATTTATTAATAAAAAATAAACAGTCGGTTTAAATCGACTGTTTTTATATTGATTTTTATAAATAATAGAGAGTATATTAACGGATTTTTTTAAATAGTGAGTTGGATGTGAGAGCCATGTGAAGAATTGAGACAAGACTATCTCTTATATGGTATAAATATAAATAAAGGAGTGGTTTATATGGCATTATTAGCAATTCCAGTTGGATTTTTTGGATATTATTTTAACAAGTTTATTATAAAACATGAGAAAGGAATGTATATTGTTGCATTAGCATTTACAGTTCTCTCATTATTTTATTTAGATAGTGAATATTTATGGGTGATTAAAGATGGATTTATTGGATTGTCTATGTTCATAGTAGTTATGTATACTGGTGGATTTAAAAGAAACTCAATAGTGAATAAGAGACTAAGATCAGTAAGAAAGATTTTTTCCATTATGGGATTTATCTTAATAATTCCTCATGGAGTTATATATTTAGTGGATGTTTTAAGTGGTGAACTTGAACCAAGTAAAGTAGTATTATTAGGTTTAATTACTGTTGCTGTAATGTTCCCTATATTTGTGATATCATTTAAATTTATTAAGAAGAAAATGAATATTAAAAAATGGACTCATTACCAAAAATATTCATATATAGCTTACTTCACACTTTTCTTACATCTAGTATTAATTAATAATGCAAACGCATTATTGTATCTCGGGATATTTGGTCTTTACTTTGCTTTAAAACTTAAATACTATTTGTTCTTAAATACAAACCAATTTATGAAATTTGCAGGTTTAGTAATTATACTTGGAGGACTATTTGTTGTGAGTGGTGGAATTGAAAGTAATGCTAGTGCTTCAAACATTGGTACTGATTATAGTGAATTGTTATTAGTTGATGGAGTATACAATGTTTATGAAGCTTCCTATTTAGACCACACTGTTATATTACAAGTAACAGTAGAAAACAATACTATATCAAAGATAGTAATATTAGATCATGGATCAACTGATCCAAGTAGAAAACCTCAGTATTATGCAGCTGCTGAAGATATGGTAGAATTAATTTTAGAAGCTAATTCAACAGATATAGATTCTATTGCAGGATCTACTGAAACAACTGAAGCAATAATCAAGGCAGTTGAACAAGTTATCTTATTAGCAACACCAGTAGCAACAGAGTAATTAAAAACACCTCTTGTGAGGTGTTTTTTTATGCTAATTTTTTATATGATTTTCTACTAATTAATATTTTACTTTTTTCATCATATAGGAACAACATTGATAATTTAAAGCTTTTAAATAGAGTTACAATTCTACCTTTTTTAAATTCCTCAGACGAATGAAATACTTTCTTTAAGTTATAATTAGGAATCTTTGCGTTTAGGTGATGGATATTGTGGTATCCAATATAGCCAGTAAACCAATCAAGTAAGAATGGTAATTTATAAACCGAACTTCCTTGCATAGCAGCATCGGTTACACTCCATTTTTCATTATTTTCCCAATATACTTCCTCGTATTGATGTTGTACATAAAAGAGCCATACTCCCATAGAAGAAGCAAAAAAGATAATAGGTAGTTGAATCATTAAGTAGTACTTAAATCCAATAGTAAAAGATACTGTAAGAATAATAGCAAGAATACTAAGGTTAGTAACAAATAAACTAAACCATTCTTTTTTACTTGCTTTTCCTGAAGGGAACCTTTGATTAATTAAGAAAATATATAATGGTCCAACAACAAAAAGTACTAATGGATTTCTATAAAGTCTATAACCAAATCTTTTTAAATGAGATGCGTTAGTATATTCATCGACAGTCATTGTCCATACATCCCCAATACCTCTTTTTTCAATATTTCCTACTGTTTTGTGATGAGTAAGATGTTCTCTTTGCCATCTATAAAAAGATGTGAATGTAAGAACTCCAAAGATATGTCCCCATATACTCATTGCTTTTCTAGAAGTTAAGAATGAATTATGGGTACAGTCATGAAATAAGATGAATACTCTAACTAAAAATAGTGAAGCTGCTAATGCGATAAGTAATGTAACTATATAAGGAACATTATATCTAATTAAGAAATACATTCCTATTATTAGTAATAAATAAGGTATTACTGTATTTATAATTTGTAATGTTGATTTACCTTTTGAAGGCTTTGAATAAGGTTTAATAAATTTATTTACGTATGCTCTGTCCATATGTGTCTCCTTTCATATTACTCTATCTGATAAAGTAATGTTAAATCTATTATAATTACTCTATCTGATAAAGTAAAGATTAACACTCATAAACATATTTATTATTTACACATTCTATTCTTAATATATACACAAGTATCAGATATAATGTATATATCGAGGTGATATTATGGAAAGATCAACTATATTAATAATTGAAGATGAACCTACAATAAACCGTATAATATCTAACTACTTTGAAAAAGAAAAATATAATGTCTTAAATGCTTATGATGGATTAGAAGGTCTTAAAATATTTAAAGATAATAAGGTAGATTTAGTATGTTTAGATATTATGATGCCTAATGTTGATGGATGGGAAGTTGCAAAAGAGATTAGAACCTTATCAGAAACTCCTATAATTATGATGAGTGCATTATCGACAGAAGAAGATTTACTTAGAGGTTATGAACTTAAAGTAGACGATTATATAACTAAACCATTTAATCCAAAAGTCCTAGTAGCTAAATCAATTAACTTACTTGAAAGAATAAAAAAAATAGAACTTAATAAAGAACTTACTGAAATATTAGATATGGATGGAATAAAGATTAATATGGCATCTTATGGTGATAAGAGAAAACTGAATGATTTGTTAACTAGAGATGATTTAACAAAAGTATACAACAGAAAGTATTTAGATTTTCAAATAAAAAATATAATGAAAGAATCTATTGAATTCAATTCTACATTTGGAATACTATTCTTTGATATTGATCATTTTAAAAATGTGAATGATACATATGGGCATAATGTAGGTGATGAAGTATTGAAAATGGTTTCAAGCACAATTAATAGTAATATAAGAAATCTTGATATTTTAGGTAGATGGGGTGGAGAAGAGTTTATCGCAATAGTTAGAGTAGAGCAAATAGGTGAATTGAAAATGATAGCTGAAAAGCTAAGAATTAAAGTTTTTGAATCTAGCTATTTACTTGATAGTAAAACAAAAATTTCAGTTTCAATTTCAATTGGTGGAACATTATTTGATAAGAATGATGACATTTCTAAACTAATTTCTAGAGCTGATAGTAATATGTATAATTCAAAAGAAAACGGACGAAATAATGTGACAATTATTTAGATAATGTTGTATTAAACTAGAAAATCTCTTAGATTAGAGGCTTTTTATTAGTAACTTGTGATATAATACAATAATAAAGGACATGAATACGTTTATTTATTTAAATCTTTTATATTATAATACTCATAAAGGAGGAATAATCTATGAACTTTACTGCACAAGATGCACTACTAGTTAACTCATTATTGTTTATGACAGGATTTATCGCAATGCTTTTCATTATTTTTAGATATAATAAAAGATTATCTGGATTAAATAATTTTGGATATTATTTCTTCTTAAACTCAGTTTCAGCATTATTAATGTGTTATAGAGATACTATTCCACATTTTATATCAATAGTTATAGCTAATTATCTCGTTATATTAGCAGTTATGTTCATGATTACAGGTGTTTCTCATTTTTATAATAAAAAAGTCCTTTATAAACAGTTTTTATTTATATCAATAGTAACAATAACAAGCCTTTACTATTTCACTTTTATAGATTTTGACTTTGGAATTAGAATGATTATTTTTGGAATGGTTAACTTCTTACTACATACCTATTTATTGAGAATGCTTTATATAAATCATAAAGAAAAAAATGAAAGATTTGAATTATTAGGTGTTATTACATCTATGTTTATTCTTACTGGTATTTTAAGGATAGTACTATTAGTTATTTCACCTACGACAGAAACTATGTTTGAAATAGATAACTTATCTTCACTGAGTGTTGTTTTACTGGGTATTACAGGCTCATTAATTGTTATAGGAGTATTATCTTTAATAAGCAATAGGCTAATTAGAGAAGTTGAAGAAGCAAATAGTATTATTTCTAACTATATTAATAATTCTCCTGTGCCATCTATGGTTCATGCTGAAGATGGTGAGATGCTTTACTTAAGTGAAGTATTTACAGAAATTACAGGTTATACTATAGAAGATATAAGTACAATTGATAAATGGATAAATGTAGCTTATAAAGAAAAAAGAGAAACAGTTAGAAAAATTATTGATGATCTTTATGAATTTAAAGATAAGAAGAACAATAATATAATTAATGTATATACAAAAGATGGAAAAATTAGGTTATGGTCTTTTCATTCAACTTATATTGGTAAATTGCCAGATGAAAGAAATTGTGCAATGAGTATTGCAGTAGATATTACAGAAAGCAAAGAAAAAGAGCTTGAAGTACTCAGTCTTCAAGAAACTAATAAAAAGTTGGTTGAAGCAAATAATGAAGCAGTTGATTTAGCTAAACTATTAGTTTGGAGAATGAATGTAGAAGATAAAACTGATGAACATCATATTTTTATAAATGATAAGTATAAAGAAGTTATGGGTTGGAAAACAACTGAATCTGGAATGTTAAATGAAAAATTATTTGTGGATAGTATTTATAAGGATGAAGAGGATCAACAATCATACAATAATTTTTTTGTTCTTGATGGAAAAATATATAATAATGAAATAGACGAATATATATTATATGACTTTAAACATATTCATGCTATTTCAGGTAATCCTATATATTTAGAACATCATACTAAAGTTGAAGAACGTTATCCTGATGGATCTGTAAGAATTATTGGTGGATATGTAATAGATGTAACTGAATCAAAGAAAATTAAGGACGCATTACAATTTGAAAGAGAAAAAGCCCAAAAATATCTTGATATTATTGGAACAATACTAATTGCCTTAGATAAAGAAGGGAATATTACGCTTATTAACAAGAAAGGCTGCGAAATATTAGAAGTAGAAGAAAATGAAGCATTAGGTAAAAACTGGTTTGATAATTTTATTCCAACAGAAATAAATCAAGAAATTAAAAAAGTATTTAAAGATGTTTTTACATCTGATAGTGAATTTCCAATTCATTATGAAAACAAGGTAGTTACTTCAAGTGGAAAGAAAATAGCTATTAGTTGGTATAACTCTAAATATCTTGATATGGAAGGAAATATTGCTGGAATTATAATTTCAGGAGAAGATATTACTGAAAAACTTGAATATGAGGAAAACTTAATACAAATGGGATATCATGATGCATTAACTGGATTATATAATAGAAGATATTACGAAGAGAAACTGATAGAATTAGATATTGAAGATAATTACCCTATAACTATTGCAATGGGTGATATTAATGGACTTAAACTAATAAATGATGCTTTTGGTCACGATGCTGGTGATGACTTACTAGTTTCCGCTGCGAATATTGTTTCTGAAACTTGTCGAGAAACAGATTTAGTCGCTAGAATTGGTGGAGATGAATTTATTATAGTTATGCCAAGAACGAGTGAAGAAGAAGCTGAAAAAATTATAGGTTTAATTCATAAAAAATCATCATTAATAAATATTGAATCTATTCAATTATCGACATCCTTTGGTATCAAAACAAAAGTTGATAGTAGTGAGGATATTCAAGAAGTTTATAGGAGTGCTGAAGATTTAATGTATCGAGAAAAACTATTAGAGATTCCTTCAATGAGAAGTGGAGCAATAGAAACTATTCTTAATACATTATATGAAAAAGATAAGAATTCAGAAATACACTCAAGAACAGTGTCATTACTTAGTGAAAAGATTGCTAAGGCTTATGGAATGAACAGACAAGATGTCGCGGAAGTTAAAACTGCTGGATTGCTCCATGATATAGGTAAAATAGTTATATCTTTAGCAATCATTAATAAGGAAGGTAAATTATCAGCATCAGAATATACAACAATGAAAACACATTCTGAGATTGGATTTAGAATATTAAATTCAACATCTGATATGAGAAGCATTTCAAATATTGTCTTATGTCATCATGAAAGATGGGATGGTGGAGGTTATCCAAGAGGTATTAGTAATAATGATATACCACTAAAATCTAGAATTATTGCAATCGCTGACGCATATGATGCTATGACAAGTGAAAGAACTTATCGAGATATAATTAGTAATGAAGAAGCTTTAAAAGAAATTCTTGCTAATGCAGGGACACAGTTTGATCCACATTTAGCAAAAGTATTTGAGAAGCATTTTAAAGATATAACTATGGAATAAAATAAAGAAGATTGATAAATTCAATCTTCTTTTAATACTATTGGTATACATGATATAATAGATACAGAGAAATTGTATTAATACATTTAAAAGAGAGGAACTACATATGAAAATATTAATTAAAAACGCGAAAGCAATTATTACTATGAATGATAATAATGATGTACTATTTAATCATAATTTATTAATTCAAGATAACAGAATTGAATATATAGGAAAAGATTTAAAAGAAGCTGATAAAATAATTGATGCAAAGGATATGTATATATATCCAGGATTAATTAATACACATCATCATTTATATCAAACATTTACTAGAAACTTACCTGAAGTTCAAAATATGGAATTATTTCCATGGCTTAAATATTTATATGAAATATGGAAACACTTAGATGATGAAGTTATCTATTTAAGTTCACTAGTAGGTATGGGAGAATTAGTTAAGTACGGTTGTACAACTGTATTTGATCATCATTATGTGTTTAGAAGTGATACTGAATGTGACTTTATTAGTGTTCAAATGAAAGCCGCAAAAGATCTAGGAGTTAGATTCCACGCATCACGTGGAAGTATGTCTTTAGGTGTTGATGACGGTGGATTACCTCCGATGAGTGTTGTTGAAAGTTTAGAAGAAATTATTAAAGATAGTGAAAGATTAATTAAGATATTTCATGATACTTCTAAGTATTCTATGAATCAAATAGTTTTAGCTCCTTGCTCACCATTTAGTGTAAGTGATGAACTAATGATTGAGAGTGCTAAATTAGCTCGTAAATATGGAGTAAAATTACATACCCATTTAGGTGAAACATTAGATGAAGAAGATTATTGTTTAGAAACTTCAAAAGAAAGACCACTTGCCTATATGGAAAGATTAGGATGGATAGGAGAAGATGTCTTCTTTGCTCATGGTATTCATTTTAACGATGAAGAATTAAAAAGACTAAGTGATACAAAAACAGGTGTGGCACATTGCCCAGTTTCAAACCAAAAGTTATCAAGCGGAATTGCTAGAATTAGTGAAATGGTTAAATTAGATATTCCTGTAGGACTTGCGGTTGATGGTAGTGCTTCAAATGATGGATCTAATTTACTTGCTGAATTACGTGCGGGTTATTTACTTCAAAGACTACGATATAGTAATGATGCGATAACTCCTGAAGGTATGTTAAGAATAGCAACACGTGGTGGTGCTGAAATTCTAGGTAGAAAAGATATAGGATATTTAGAAAAAGGAATGGCTGCTGATTTATTTATGTTAGATATTACTAGATTACAGTATGTAGGCACAAATAAAGACCCTATAGCACTTTTAGCGACTGTAGGGGTAAATCATCCAGTAGACTATACAATCATTAATGGTAAAATTATAGTGCAAGATGGAAAAATTAAAACAATTGATGAAAATAAGATTGTTAAAGAAGCAAATATTAAATTTGAAGAATTTATAAATATGTGATAATGTATTAAAGGATTAAAAGATTTTAATTAATAAGAGGAGAAGTATATTATGAGATTTATAACTGATAAATTAAGTGTTCCAAACGCATTATCAATGTATGTAGTTTTATTACTTACTACATTTTTAGTTCCTAATCAAGTTATTGATTATAGTTACTTTCCATTCTTCCTTATATTAATATTTTATACAGGTGTTTGGTATATTGTTTTAAAAAGCATTTATAAAAATTCTGGAGAAGATTTATTTCTTTATGATATATATTACGTTCTTGGACTACCAGGAATAATTTATTTACTTTCTTTTAATATAAATGTAGAGTTATGGCATATAGAATCATTAAAGATAGTTCATTTATTTCTTTTAGGATTACTTATAATTTTAAGAATAACACTTTATAAAACAAAACATGTTAATATGGTTCGGGTTGCAGTTGTTTACTTGCTTCCTTTAGGTAATTTCATTATCTTGAATCAATTATTTACATCTTGGTATATTTGGAACTTTTTATCACACGGATATAAATAAAAAACCAATCAAATTTGATTGGTTTTATTTTTATATTTAGTTAGTTATTATTATAGTTTCTCCATAATAACAACATATGGTGCTTTTTCATTATTTAAATAACAGTATTTAATAACATTGAAATTTTTATGATCGAGTCCGTTTACATAATTAAGAAGATCATTAGATTCTTCTTCTCCCCCAAATTTCCCCGTGTAAACAACGAAACATATGAGACCACCAACAACAAGTTTCTTTTGGATTTTTTTAACAGATTCTAATGTAGATTCGCCTTTTGTAACAACTTTCTTATCACTACCAGGTAAATAACCTAAGTTAAATACAGCAGCTTTAATGTTTTCTTCAACGTATTTATCAACGTTTGCATGTGAGTCTAATATAAATTGTACATTGTGTATTCTATTTCTTTTCATTCTTTCTTTGGTATTTTCTATGGCAAGTTCTTGGATATCAAATGCGTAAACTTTTCTAGCTAATCTTGCTAAGAATAACGTGTCGTATCCATTACCACAAGTTCCATCAATAACATAATCATCTGTAGTTACTATTTCCTTAAGTTTATTATGAACAAAAGGAATTACTTTCTTTATCATTGTCATCACCTCTAACTATATTATATCATATATTTGTTTTAATAAACTTCTAATTTTAAACAATCTTAAAAAGTTTAAATTTAAAACTTTTTTATAAAAAAATTCTAAATAAAATCGGCTTAATTTAGGCAATTTTAACAAAACGCTTTCATAATTTATAATTAATTATATATTTTAATTAAAAAACATTGTCTAATGTTTTATTCATTTGTTATAATAGTATTGAAGTCATATGAAAAAAATACATTTTTTGGAGGAAATATACGATGAAAAAATATGATGTTAAAAACATTAGAACCATCGCAGTTATGGGCCATCATGGCTCAGGTAAAACCTCTTTCATGGAATCTGTTCTTTATGTAACAGGCTCAAAGAAGAAAAAAGGTAGCGTTGATGACAAGAATACTACATCTGATTACTTACTCGAAGAAAAAGAACATCAAGCATCTATGTCTATGAGTTTAATTCCAGTGGAATATGAGGGGTACAAAATTAACTTTTTAGATACACCTGGTAATGCAGAATTTGCAAGTGAAGTTACTCAAGCACTTTCAGTAGTTAAAGGTGCAGTATTAATGATTGACGGGGCTAAAGGAATTGATATTGTAACTGAACAAGTATTAAACGATTTAAATCAAAAAAATATACCAACAATTATCTTCATAAACAAAATGGATAAAGATAATGTAAAATTTGAAGAATTAATGAATAAGTTACATAAAATGATTGGAAATAAAGCAGTACCATTTTTAACTCCAATTGTTGAAAATAACGAGTTTAAAGGATACATTAATATTATCGATATGGTAACAAGAGTTATTGAAGATGGTAAATTAGTTGATAAAGAAATTCCTGAAAGTTATATGGATGGAGTTAATGAATTAAGAGAAGGTATTATTGAATCTGTTGCAATGACTAGTGAAGAATTACTAGATAAACATTTCTCAGGTGAAGAACTATCATATGAAGAAATTTGTCAAGGATTACGTGAAGGTGTACTTTCAGGAGATTTAAAACCTGTAGTTATCGGATCTGTGATTGATGATATTGGTGTAAGAGACATTTTAGAAATGTTTGAAAAATTTATGCCAGCACCAAATGATTTAAAACCTGTTGAAGGTAAACATCCCAAAACTGGAGATGTTATCGTTAGAACAACAACTAATGAAGAACCATTTAGTGCATATGTATTTAAAACTACTATCGATCCATTTATTGGTTCAGTAAATATAATCAAAATCTTTTCTGGATCTTTATCAAGTGGAGAGAAAATTTTAATTCCTAATACTAATGAAACTATTAAGATAGGTAATGTATCTATTATATGTGGTAAAGATCAAACTGATGTTGATACTCTTTACGCAGGTGATATAGGTACAGTTACAAAAATAGATGAAATTTCTACAGGATTTACACTATGTGATATTAAAGAACCTATTATCTATGAAGGACCTGGATTCCCAACAGCTACTATTTATGTAGCAATAAGTCCTAAAAATAAAAAAGATGAAGATAAAATTTCTTCAGCTTTACAAAAATTAAATAGTGAAGATCCATCTTTTGAATATAAACGTAATAGAGAAACAGCTCAACTTTTAATTGGTGGGCAAGGTATGATTCATATTTCTTATATCTTAGAAAAACTTAAAAACATGTTTAAAGTTGATGTAGATATTCAAGATCAAAAAATCGTATATCGTGAAACTATAAAACTTAAAGTAGAATCAGAAGGTCGTCATAAAAAACAATCTGGTGGTTCAGGACAATTTGGTGTTGTTAAAATGTTATTTGAACCAATTAATGCAAATACTGAAGACTTCCAATTTGAAGAAAAAATCCATGGTGGATCAGTTCCTAGAAACTACTGGCCAGCAGTTGAAAAAGGATTACTTGAAAACTTCCAAAAAGGTCCACTTGCAGGATTCCCTGTAATAGGAGTTAAAGCAACATTATTAGATGGAGCATATCATGCAGTAGATTCTAATGAGTTATCATTTAAATTGGCTGCACAATTAGCATTTAAAAATGCATGTAAAACAGCTAAACCAACTTTATTAGAACCAATTATGAAACTTGAAATCACTGTTAAAGATGATTATGTAGGTGACGTAATGGGCGACGTTAACAAAAGACGTGGACACGTACTTGGTATGGAACCACTTCCTGGTGGAAAACAAAAAATTATTGGTGAAGCTCCTGAAGCAGAAATTATGAGTTACACTATTGATCTTAAAGCAATGACTCAAGGAACTGGTGTATTCCAACGTAAATTTGTACGTTACGATGAAGTACCAGAAAGTTTACAAGCAAGAATTCTTGCTCAATTAGAACAAAATAAATAAGAGTATTTAAAAAGACATCGAAATCGATGTCTTTTTTTACCAAAAATATACTATTATCAATGAAGCTCCATATACCATTAAAAATATCCCTATTACTTTATTTAATTTTACTTCATTAACTTTGTTGGCGTATTTACTAGCTAAGTTAGCACCTATGAAAGCTGAGATGCTAGTAATAATTAAAGGTAGTAAAAGTGTTCCTCCAATAACGATATGAACAATCGCTCCTACTAAAGCTATAAAAACCATTATAAAGACACTTGTTCCAACACCTTTTTTAAGATCATAACCTAGTCGCATAGTTAGTAAAGCAAGTAAACTTAAACCTCCACCTGCACCAAAGTGTCCACTAATATAACCAATAATTGCTCCCCATATTATTGTTTCAAGAAAGAGCCATTTATTATTTGTTACTTTATCTTTTAATCTATTTTTTACAGGATAAACTAAGAATCTAATTCCTAAAACAAATACAAATAAATTAATAGAAGTATTCAAAGTTTCAGGTTTAGTCATATAGGATAAATAACTTGCGACAATTGCAAAAATAATAACACTAACTGCAATTCCTGAAGCGTTTTTTAAATCTATATTTTTATTTTTGAAATAGTTAGACGCACTTGTTGCTGATGCAAAGACATCACTAGCAAGTGCAATCCCGATTGCAACATAAGGATCCATTCCTAACATAGTAGCAAATAGTGGTGCAATAATTGTTGCAGCACTAAGTCCAACTAGACCGGTAGCTATCCCAGCAATTAGCCCTCCAATTATATAAATAAATATTTCCATTAGTATTCCCCCTTATGTTCATAACATAAATAGTATACTACTTATTTATTAATCCGTAAAACAGATTATTATACACACTGTTATAAATGTTAGTGTAGGTGGTATAATAAAAGTATGTAATTATTCTTTTATACTAGGAGGAACATTTATGAACATTATTGAATTTAAAGATTTAACTAAGTATTATGGTGATGTAAAAGGTTGTGAAAATGTTAATGTCAATATAAAAGAAGGAGAAATCTTTGGATTTATTGGTCCTAATGGAGCGGGTAAAAGTACTGCAATTAGAACAATGCTATCTTTGATTTATCCAACTAGTGGGAGCATAACTGTTTTTGGTAAGGATGCAATTGAATTTGGGCACGAAATTAGAAAAGATATTGGATATCTACCTTCTGAGATTTTTTATTATGATAAGATGAAAGTTATCGATTTATTGCTATATTCGGCTAGTTTTTATGATCATGATTGTACAAGTAAAATATATGAGTTAGCTGAAATTATGGAATTAAATCTTGATAGAAGAATCCAGGATTTATCTTATGGTAATAAGAAAAAAGTTGGAATTGTTCAAGGATTACTTCACTCTCCCAAATTAATAATTTTAGATGAACCAACAAGTGGATTAGATCCATTAATGCAACAAAAGTTTTTCAATCTAATTGACGAAGAAAATAAAAAAGGAGCAACAGTCTTCTTTAGTTCTCATATTTTAAGTGAGGTTCAACAACTATGCGATAGAGTAGCGATTATTAAAGATGGTGAAATAGTAAGTATAGAAGATATTAAATCATTACAAAAAGATAATTATAAGAAATTTGTTATTAGTGGGGATAAGTTAAATCATGGTAGATTTAATATAGAAGGTGTAACTAAATTAAAAGAAACTGAAAAAGAAGTATCATTTTTCTACAAAGGTGATGTAAACTTAATGGTGAAATTACTAGGAACATTATCTTTAACTAATGTTTTAATTGAAGAACCAACATTAGAAGAAATATTTATGCACTATTACGAGTAGGTGATGAATATGAATATATATTTATTTGAATTAGGAATGTATAAAAAATCTATCATTATATGGAGTATAGCTATATCTTTTTGGATAATATTTTACTTGATGTTTTTTCCAATGATTGCTGGTGATGGAGCTGCATTCGATATAATAATGGAAGAGTTCCCTGAAGAATTTTTAGCTGCGTTTGGTATGAATAGTGATTTACCAATGAGTTCAATTTTAGGATATTATGGATTAACTTTTGGAATGGCTCAAATCCCTATTGCAATTCAAGCAGCAAATTATGGATTTGGGACACTTAGTGTTGAGGAAAGAGAACTAACTGCTGATTTCTTGTTAACTAAGCCTATTACAAGAAGAAAAATAATTGTTTCTAAGTTTTTTGCAGCACTTACTGGGTTAACTATTGTTAATGCATGTATATGGGTATCTAGTATCTTAGCAATTTATTTATTTAAAGATGGACAATCAGTTGATTTAGGTAAAATATTTATTTTATTGTCATCAATTACTCTATTTCAACTATTTTTCTTAAGTGTCGGTATGGCTATTTCTGTTTCAGTTAAGAAGGTAGGTAGTGTCCTTAGTTTTTCTATGGGTCTTTCATTTGGATTGTATATATTAAACTCTCTAAATTCAATATTTTCATCTGGATTCTTAGGTATATTTTCTCCTTATACACATTTTAATCCTACATATATTTTAGTTGAAGGTTCTTATGACATTGTCTACACACTAATATCAATAATAATAATTACTATATCGCTTACGATGAGTTATTTCTTGTATCTTAAAAGAAATATCCATTCATTATAAGGAGGTATTTTATGAATATAATAAAAAGAGAGTTAAGGTCTAATCTAAAGGCTTTAATTATATGGGTAACATCATTATCGTTGATTATTTTAGTAGCTAGCACTGAGTTTAGTGCTTATCATGATAATCCAGATTTAATTGCAGCATTTGAAGGATTTGAAGATATGTTTGCGGCCCTTGGAGGATCAATTGCTAATATTGGTACACCCGAAGGATTCCTTAGTTTGATGTCAATATATTTATATTTACCAGCTTCAATTTATGGAGCATTATTAGGAAGTTCAATTATTTCTAAAGAAGAAAAGGATAGAACTGCTGAGTATCTATTTACTTTACCAGTTACAAGAAATCAAGTATTGAGAAGTAAAATTATAGCTGCAGTATTTTATCAAATAGTATTTGTAACTATTATAATTTTAGCATCAATTCTAATTTTTTATAGATATAATCTTGATGAAAACTTTTATAGTTTCATGCGACATATGTTTTTAGCACTCACAATGATATCATTAATCTTTATGTCAATAGGAATGTTACTAGCATCTTACTTGGAGCAATATAAAAAATCTGGATCACTTACTTTAGGATTATTAATTGGGACATATATGTTAAATATGTTAATTGGAGTAGTAGAAGAATTAGAGTTCTTAAAATACATAGTGCCATTCCAGTATTTTACTGCTGATAATATGATAAACAGTAATATAGAGTTTATATTTGTATTCTTATCATTACTAATAATATCTAGTTGTATTAGTGGAGTATTTATATTCTATAAGAAAAGAGATTTATATATATAATTTTAATCCACTAAAAAAGACAATCCATTGATTGTCTTTTTTTTATTCGATAAAGTAAACGTAAGTAGTAGAAAATGTATGTGAATCAGAAGTATCTAAACCTACTAATTCTGCATTTGTTATTAGGAAATAGTTATGAAGAAGTATATTACTTCCATTATTAGTAACTGGATCATCCCAAGTTGCATCCAAATGATACCAGGCATCATTATAGTAAACAGCATTCCATTGATGTGTACTTGAACTTAGCTTAAATGTAGGAATACCAAGTGATCTAAGCATTATGTCAATAGTATGAGCGTATCCTTCACAAACAGCATTACCATCAAATATAACTCCGATTGCTACGTGATCAGTATCACAAGTAGCAATATTTTCAAGACATGAAGAATCATAAACTGTATTATCAATTACGTAATCATGGACAGCAAGTATTTTTTCATAATCTGTCATTGAACCAGTAATTATTGTATCAAGAATTGTATTAATTTCTTGGTCGAGATCTAATATATCTTGATTCGTATACTCATGTTGTAAAGTAATATTCAGTTGAGTACTTGTATAAGAATAACTTATTTCATCTACATCAAAATATGCATGGACAAAGTCAGTCATTAAGAATGGAATTACTGAATACAATTCATTTTCAACTAACTCATTACAATTTACTGGAGCTTCACAGTAAATAGAAAACTCAGCTGTACCTTGATTGAAGAAAGTAAAAATATAATCATCATAGTCATCATAACTGGTCAGTGGTAAACTTGTATCTGTAATATTAAGTCCAGGGATAGTAAAAAAATTAGATATTGCATTGTTTAATACACTATAAGTATCTAATTCTATAGAATAATAATTAGTATCATTAAATATATATGAAGCAGTAACACTAATATAGAAGTTACTTTCTATTTCATCAGTGGGAATGATTATGATATAATCTGAAGTGACTTCTGAGTATAAAACATTACTTTCAAAATCAATCAATTCTATAGTATAAGTAATGAATTCTGCATCATTATCATTAGTAAGTAAATTAAATGTAAGATTGACATTATCATTAATAACATGAAGAATCGAAGCTGTTGGCAATGTAGGTGTTGTTATAGTAGTAAAATCTTTTGAAATCGTAATATTATTTAACTGGTCAAAGATGTTAATTGAATAATTTATCATAATATCTACATAATAAATACTGTCAGGATCTAAAGTGATAAAAGAGAATTCTAAGTTATCTATCCCAGTATAATTATGATTAACCACTTCAATATTAGAAGAGTTAGTTAGAACGATATCAACAGAAGTAACACATTCATCTAAATCAATTATTTCAATTTCAAAGCGGTATTCCGAATCTGTAATTGATACTTCTAGATAAGTCCAAGTCGGAATATTTATATTTTCCCTAGCTGTAGAAAAACCATAGTCTAAGAAAGTAGTACTAATATATTCTTCCTTTATATAATTATATCCTTCAACAGTGATTAAATATAAAGAATTATAATTTAAAGAATCTAATATGATTTCATTGGAACCAACTTGTAAAACCTCTTCTAAAACAATTGAATCACTTTCATCATATAAAAATAAAGTTAAAGGATAATCATTTGAAGATATCAAGTCTACGTCAATAACATCACAATCAAGTATCATTGAATTTAATTCAACATCATAATCATAGTCGCATTCAACTGTTATAGAACTGTCTAATTCAACTAAGTAGTAGTGATAAACAGCAGTACCGACAGAAATAAGTACAATTATGTTTAAAAGAACAAGTAAAAATTTCTTCATGATTTTTCCTCCAATCATATCAAAGATTTTTATTATTAAATAATGTATCTATATATAATATAACAAATAAGTGTGGATATTTGTTGTATTTATTTAAAAAAATATTTTTTCTATTTAAAAAGTTTAAAAATAATTAATTTAATTACAAACATTTTCCTTGACAAAAAATGTGAAATAATATACAGTAAAGTAAGTTATCACTAACATACATTGAGGAGGAAAATTATGTTAAATAAATTAGCGGAATTTATAATGAAAAGACCAATGAAAATAATCTTGGTTGGTGTAGTTGTTTTTATTGCATTACTAGTAGGAGCAACAAAAGTAGAATTAAAAACTGGAAATGATACATTAATTCAAGAAGATACACAAGAATATATTGATAATTTTGAATACCAAGCAGAATTTGGTAGTGATCCAATTATTATTATGTATCAAGGAGATGGAAATGATAATTTACTTACTGTAGAAAATATTGCCTACATGAATGAATTAGAAGATATTTTATCTTATTATGATGAAATATTTACAATCAATAGCCCTGTTTCATTAGTCAAAGAGTTTGCAGGAATGCAAGCTACTGAATTTGAAGGAGGATTATTAACTGTATCAAGTGGACTGGATGATGTTGCTACTAACCTTAATGGTATGAGCGACATGATGCTTGCAAGTGCAAGTACTGAAGATATTGATGCTCAAATAGCTCAATTAACTACTGCGATTAATGGATTAATCACAGGTCAAGAGCAATTAGGAATTGGAGTTACTTCATTAGTATCAGGATTTACAAATTATAGTACTCAAATTATTACTATAACTGATAATATCCAGGTAGTAATAGATGATTTAGCAACTGATCCATTATTAAGTACACAAGTTGCTGATCTTCAAACTGAAAACGATGCACTTATTGCTTTAGCAAATGAGATGAGTAATATTGCTACGAACTCAGATGCTTTACCAGGTATTGCAGATAATACAGTACTAGGTTTACAAAACATCTTATTAGGACTTACTGATATGGTTGCAGATCAAACTATAATGACTGTACAACTTACAACACTAGCTACTAGCTTAGCTGGAGTAGCTGATGGATTACAAGCAATGAGTACTAATTTAGGAATGATATATAGTAACTTCAATATATTAGAACCAAGTATTCCTACAGAACAATCAACACTAGACATGATGGTTTATGAAAATGGTGTTATAAGACCTGTTTTTGAATCATTCTTAGTTGGAGATCAAAACATGATGTTCTTAGTAGTTCTAAAAGGTGGAGTTAGCGATGAAAAAATTGGAGATATTATTGATTCAATTAATGAAACATTAGAAGCTCAAGGATTAGAAGATGTAACAATAGTTTCTGGGAAACCAGTATTAGATCAATCAATAAAAAGTGAAATGATGGGAAGTATGCAAGTAATGATGGCTTTATCAGCATTAATTATGGTTGTTGTACTACTTATTGTATTCAAAGTTAGATGGAGTTTATTACCATTAGTTATTATTTTGTTTGCCGTAATTGCTACAATTGGTATTATGGGATGGCTTAATATTGGATTAACGATGGTTTCAATGGCCGTATTCCCTGTTTTAATTGGACTCGGAATCGATTACTCTATTCAGTTCCAAAGCCGTTACACCGAAGAATTAGCAGGAGGTATGGAAAATGAATAATTCAGATAAATCAAGACAAGCAATAAGAAGAACAATTAAAAAATTAGCTCCAGCTATTGTAACAGCATTAATAGCAACAGCACTTGGACTACTTAGTTTATATACGTCACCAGTACCAATGATTCAAGATTTTGGTAAAATGCTAACAATTGGTATGGTAGTAAGTTTAATAGCAGCAATATTAATATTGTTACCAATACTATTTTTAAGAGATAGTATTTTCCATACTTATAAAGATAAAAAAGTTAAAAAACAAAGTAATGGAAACAAATTTGAAAGTGTTATGAAGAGTATTGCAGTAAAAACTCTTAAATTTAAATATATTATCTTAGCTGTTGCAGTAATTTCTGCAGGTGTAGGAGTATATTTAGATCAAGATGTAAATGTTGAAACTGATATTGAAACATTTATGCCTCAAGATACTCCTGAATTACTAGATATTCAAGAATTAAGAGATATTATAGGAACAACAGAATCTTTATCAATTGTATTTAATGATGAAGATGGAATATTTACTTCAGAAAATATTACATGGATGATAGATATGACTAATGACTTACAAACAGAATTCCCTGATGAAGTAGTTGGAGTTAAGTCACTTACAGGAATGCTAAGTCTTTTATCACCAGCACCACTTACACCAGAAATAGTAGATCAATTAATTGTTAATTTACCAGATGAACAAATTAAGATGTTAATTAATGAAGATCAAACTACAGGTGTAATTATAGTTTCTATAGTTGATTTAGAGCCAGAAGATACAGAAGCTTTCATTGATGATTTAAGTGCTTACTTAGATGCATCAGGAACTGATATGGATGTTACTGTAACGGGACAAGCTGTAATTGATGTTGAAATGATTACTGCACTTACTACGGGTAGATATACAATTACATTAGTAGGTATGTTACTTGTATTTGTTGGATTACTAATTATTTATAGAAATCCACTTAAAGCTATTATTCCATTAATTCCTATTTCATTAATCGTAGGTTGGAGTGGAGGATTCATGTATATCTTTGGTTTAGAATATACACCTCTAACAGCAACATTAGGTGCGTTAATAATCGGTATAGGAACCGAGTTTACAATCTTAATTATGGAAAGATACTTTGAAGAAAAAGAAAAAAGAGAAGATAATGATGAAGCAATCGCAGTTACTATCGGTAAAATGGGTAAACCTATTATTGCATCAGCATTAACTACTATTGGCGGATTTAGTGCGTTAGTTATATCTGATTTTGAAATTTTAAGTAATTTTGGTATAATGACACTGGTTAATATCTCATTAGCATTACTTTCTACAATTATTGTAATGCCAGCGGTATTATCAATCCAAAATAATATAATAAATAAGTTTAAAAAAATAAGCCTGTAAAAGTAAAAGTTTAATAATCGAGGTGAATTGAATGAAAGATAAAACAGACCAAATTGTTAAAGCAAGTATTAGTGTATTTGTTAAAAAAGGATATTTAGGTGCAACTACTAAAGAAATAGCTGCTAAAGCTGATGTTGCCGAAGTTACTTTATACCGTAAATTTAAAACTAAACAAAATTTATTCGAGTATAGTGTAAGAAATATTACCGAAGATAGAATTAACGCTGTTTTAGATTTTAGTGAAGATATTGGTACCCTAGATTTCTTCAGACAATTACTAGATAATAGATTATTAGTTATCTCTAAAAATATTAAAGTTGTAAGAATGTTGATCTCTGAAAGCATTAATGGAAATCTTCCTTCAAACCTTAGATTTACATTTGTAATATTTAATAGTGTAAGTCAAGCAATTAAAAAGTATTTTGAGATTAATAATATTGATTTAGACTATCAAGCTTATTCAAAAATAATAGGAGGTATCTTATTAGGTTATGCAATCTTACCAAATGAGAAGAAGTACCACTCTATGAATCTAAAAGAGAAGAACAGTTATTTAGATAAATATCTACAGATAATTGTATAATAATAATAGTAAAAGGCAGTTTACATTTATGTATTCTGCCTTTTTTATTTTATATATTATAGAAATATAAAGAAAAATAGTTAAAATTATAAATTAGATAACTATATTTTAAATAGAAAGATTTTAATTAAAGACTATATATGAAAAACTACTCATATATGGCCTAACTGTCTAATAAAGGTAATTTTTCGGATTATTTAGTTATTTTGAAGTTCAAATAATTATTTCAATGATACATTTGTATTGTTTTGGAATGTGAAAACGCTTGTAATTAGCCGTGTATTATTATAAAATTAAGGAAAATGAAAAAGAGAGGAAGATTAATTAATGGATTTTAAAAGTATTTTTTGGAAAAAAGAAAGAGATGAAGAAACACCTTTTGAACTAGATGGAAAACCTAGTTTAAAAATTGCATTACCGTTAGGATTACAACATATTCTAGCAATGTTCGCAGGAAATTTAGCACCAATATTAATTTTAAGTCGTGTTATTGGACTAGACGTTGCAGATCAAGTATTCTTGATTCAAATGGCAATGTTCGCTTCAGGGATAGCAACTTTAATTCAATTATACCCTCTTGGTAAAATTGGATCAAGATTACCTATCGTTATGGGGACTAGTTTCTCATTCCTAGGTGTTGCAATTGTTGTTGGATTTGATTATGGACTTGCAGGAGTATTTGGGGCTGCATTAGTTGGTTCTATAGTTGAGGTTGTTTTAGGATTTACTATGCCTTACATTCGTAAGTATTTTACACCGCTTATTACAGGTATCGTTGTATTAGGTATTGGGTTTAGCTTATTACATGTTGGTGTTGATTATATCGCTGGTGGAGTTGGATCAGACAGCTGGGCTGAATGGCAAAACTTATTAGTAGGTATGCTTACATTATTAATTATGCTTGGATTTAATATTTTTGGTAAAGGTATGTGGAAATCTTCTGCAATTTTACTAGGATTATTCTTTGGTTTCTTAATTTCTGTACCATTCGGTATGGTTACTACAGATGCTATACAAGCTGCAGACTGGTTCTTAATCCCTACACCATTTAAATATGGTATTGAGTTCCATTGGGATGCTATATTCTTATTTGGAGCTATCTATATTATTACTGCTATTGAAACTGTTGGAGATTGTTCAGGAGTTGCACTTGGTGGTATGGATAGAGAAGCTACTTCAGATGAAATTAGTGGTTCAATCTTAGCAGATGCATTTGGTTCTACGTTTGCTGCTATCTTCAATGCATTACCTAATACATCTTTCAGTCAAAATGTTGGTATCGTTTCAATGACTAAAGTTGTTAGTAGATATGTAGTTGCTTTAGGAGCTGGTGGTTTAATTATTGCGGCATTCTTCCCTAAATTCGGAGCTATGTTTGTTACTATTCCTAACCCAGTTCTGGGTGGAGTATTAATCTTAATATTCGGAATTATTGCTGTTAATGGTGTTAGAATGATTGCTAAATCAGATTTAGCTGGTAGAGATGGATTAATTCTTGCATTAGCATTCGGTGTTGGATTCGGTGTTACTAGTGTTCCTTCATTAGTTTCTGAATTTGCTGAAGGTGGAGTTATGGCAAATAAATTCTTAGAATGGTATTTCGCTGATACTTTAATCGCAGCTGGATTACTAGCATTCTTCTTAAACTTAGTATTACCTAAGGATAGAGAATATTAGAAAATAGATTACATTAAAAGCTATCACATATGTGGTAGCTTTTTTATTTGAGTATATTAGATATATTCTTATTTATAAAGGTATTAAAATAGTTAGTTTTGCTGTATAATAGTAATAGATTAAATTTAATATAAAGGATTTGTTTATATGAATAAATTTTTGATTGAAAAATTGAATGATAGTGTAAGTAAGAACATCAAAGTTGCATACGTTACTGTAACAAAATCCACGGGTAGTGCTCCTGGTAGAGTTGGGAATACTATGCTTGTTTTTAGTGATGGTAAGATTGAAGGAACTTGTGGTGGAGGTAAGGTTGAATATAATGTTATTAAAGAAGCTGTAAAATGTTTGGAAAATAATGAAAGCAAACCTTTTAGTTATACTCTTAACGAACAAGGTGATATCGGTATGATATGTGGAGGTCTTATGGAAGGATTTATTGATGTAGTTAAAAATGATAAAAACTTAGTTATTATCGGTGGAGGACATATTGGAAATTTCTTATATAATATTTCTTTAGAACTTGGGTTTAATGTAACTATTATTGATGAGAGAATTGAATTCGCAAATAGCGAAAGATTTCCAAACGGAGATGTTATATTTGGAGAATATAGTAAAGTATTAAAAGACTTAAATGTTAAAGGTTGTTATGTAGTTATAACTACTAAAGGACATACTAGTGATTATGAGGCTTTAAAAGAAGTAGTTGGAAAAGACTATAAATATTTAGGTTTAATTGGAAGTAAAAGAAAAATTAATACTTTAATGAGTGATGCATTAAAAGATGGATTAAACGTAAAAGAAAATGATAGATTATTCACACCGATTGGATTAGATATTGCGAAGAATGATCCTGCTGAAATAGCTTTAAGTATAATGGCTGAAATATTATTAATCAAAAATGGTGGTAGTTTAAAACATCTAAATATGAAGAGGTAATTTATGAAATTAAAAACAATAAAAACTGTTGATGCAGTTGGGCAAGTTTTATGCCATGATGTTACTAAGATAGTTCCTGGAGAATTTAAAGGACCTTTATTTAGGAAAGGTCATATTGTAACTAAAGAAGATATTCCTAAATTATTAGATATTGGTAAAGATATTTTATATGTATGGGAAGATATTGAAGGTATGGTTCACGAGAATGATGCTGCTGAAAGATTAAAGAATTTACTTGTTGGAGATAATATTGAAATTTCTTCAGTTAAAGAAGGTAAAATAAACTTAATAAGTAAAGTTGACGGTGTAGTTAAAATGAATACTGATGCATTATATCAATTAAATATGATTGATGAAGTTATCGTTGCTACTAAGCCTAATTTCATGTTTCTTAAGAAAGGTGAAATTGTCGCAGGCACTAGAGTAATTCCTTTAATGATTAAAGAGGAAAAAATATTAGAAGCTGAAGCTTTGGTTGAAGAACCAATTATTAATATGTTACCGTTACAAGTTACTAAAGTAGGAATGGTAACTACTGGTAATGAAGTATTTTATGGTCGAATAAAAGATAAGTTTAAAGAAGTCATGGAACCTAAAATTGAAAAATATGGTGCTAAGTTAATAGGTCAAACAATTGTTCCTGATATTATGGAAGAGATTACTAAGGCTATAAATGATCACTTAGAAAATGGTGCTGAGTTAATTATTTGTACTGGTGGTATGAGTGTAGATCCTTCTGATATTACACCTAATGCTATCATGAATACTGATAGTGAAATTATAACTTATGGTATGCCAATATTAACTGGTTCAATGACACTTATTGCTTATCATAATGATGTTGCAATTGTTGGATTCCCAGCTGGTGTTTTATTTGCTGAAAGATCTAGTGTTGATGTAATATTACATAGACTTCTTTGTAAAGATAAAATTACTAGAGAAGAAGTAGCTAGATATGGTAATGGTGGATTTTTATAAAAGTAATAATAAAGACTTGTGTAAACAGGTCTTTATTATTTTATTTTATTAGTAAGATGGCTCATATATAGGCTGTATTAATGATTTTGTTTATGATATAATTATATTTATACTACGAACATAGCATTATTATTTGTATAAGTAATTAGGAGTGGTAATATGAATATTAGTAAAATAGAATTACAAGGAACTGGTTTTAATGGAGTACTTGCTAGTATATGTAAATACAATAGGAAAACAAAGGAATTTCTTTTTACAAAGAATTCTCTTTTGATGTTTGGTCTTAAAGGTATTTTAGAACAAGATAAATGGTATGGAACTAATGATAAAATATTTAAACATGTTTTCTTAAATCAAATAGAAAATTATAATGAATTAAAAGAGTATCTTAATGATTTTACAAGTTTAACTTTGATTGATTTTAAGATAAAACTTGTATTTACAGGTGCTAAAGATTCATTCTATTTAGAAGGATTATTAGATGGAGAAATTATTGTTATTACTGCAATTGAAACTGAAGTGAGTAAACAAATAGATTTTCTAAGTAATGAAGGCTTAATCAATTCGAAAATAGGCCTTAGATGGATTGAAAGAATAAGTGGTGAATATCGTATATTCCACATGGATTCTTCAAGAGAGTTATATGGTATACATGCTGAACGTGAAGTTTCAAGAATTATATTCAAAAAAGAATGGGAAGTAATAAAAGATAAAATACTTAAAGATTATCCTGAATATCAGGATTATTTTGATAATAATATTGAACAGTTTAATAATTTAGTTTCTGGGAAAAACAGTAGTTATATTTTAACTTCACCATGGATTGATAGTGAAGGAAATATTGTATGGGTTGAAGATAGAGTTACAGTGTTATCAAGAAATGATGAAGGATATGCAGAGTTAATAGTAGCTATTACAATTGATGTTACGGAAAGTAAATTAAAAGAGTTTAGTTTTGATTTATTAGAAGAAAGAAATAAACAGTTATTAGATGCAAGTAAAAGAGCTATTAATTTAGCTGAATTGCTTGTTTGGATGATTAATTTTGATGATTTTCCTAATGGAGATTACATAATATCAAATAGCCGATATAGAGAAGTTTTAGGGCTTGATAGTAATGAAAATGGATATGTAAAATTCGAAGATTTCTTAAACACAACTTATCCAGATGCTCTAGGTAAAAATACGATGGACAATTTATTAAACGATTTTGAAAGAACTGTTAAAAATGAAAATAATGAATTTGAAGGTGTTGTTAAACACCAAAATTTAAAAACAAAAGAAGTAGTTTATTTAGAACATCATAGTCGAGTTGAAGAAAGAAATATTGATGGTTCTTTAAAAATTGTTGGAGGATACATTGTAAATATTACTGATAGAATAAAAATGGAAGAAGCAAATAAACTTCTTAACTTAGAAAAAGAACGACATTTAAGTGCTGAAAGGCTAGCAGTTCGATCAGGTAGGGTAATGATTTGGTACTTATCAAGTAAAAGCACTGAAAGTGCTGATAGTTTCTATGGAAACCAGCTCTTGTTTACTAAGTTAGGACTAACAGATATGTTAAATCATCAGTTTTTAATAAAAGAGTTTAATGAATCAATTTATAAAGGTGATGATGAAGGATTAAAGCTTCATGATATCTATTTTGCTATGGATGATAAAGTTGAAAGTGGAGAAATTGATTATTACGATAAACTTCTTGTTAAACATCAAAATTTAAAGACTAAAGAAATTTTCTATTTTGAGCACAATTTTGAAGTTGAAAGAAGATTTCCTGACGGCAGTTTAATGATTCGTGGTGGTTTTATGGCAGATGTTACTGAAGAGATTAAATACAAGAAAAGAAATGATTACTTAGTAGGACATGATGCTGTAACTGGGTTATTAAATAGAACTGCTTTTGAAAAATATATTGAAAGTTCCTTAATGCCAACTGACTATTCTTTAATAATAGCGGATATAGATGGTCTTAAATTTATTAATGATGCTTTTGGACACATTAAAGGTGATGAAGCAATTGATTTTGTTGGAAATCAGCTTGAAACTGAGTGTGATAAAATGTCAACAGTTTACCGAATTGGTGGAGATGAATTCGCAGTTATTTCAACAGAGATTGATGAAGATAATATAATTAATCATATAAATGTGATTAAGGAAAATATTAATGAATTGAATTTAAGAAATGATATTCAATTAGGAGTATCTGTTGGATATGAAATAGTTAGGAACTCAAATATATTATTTAGTGATGCCTTCATTAACGCAGAAAACTTAATGTATAGAAGAAAATTACAAGACCGTAACTCAAGAAAAAGTAAGACAATGGATGCTGTATTAGAAACATTGCATGTTAAAACAGAAGAGACTAAAGAACATTGTGATAGATTAGGTGTTTATGCTGTTAATACATTAAAGCAATTAGGTTATACAAGAGTAAGTGATCTAGAGGATATTGAACTATTATGTAAAGTTCATGATATTGGTAAAATAACGATTTCTGAAGAAATACTATCTAAAGAAGGTGAACTTACTAAAGAAGAATATAATAAAATAAAAAGTCATTCAGAATCAGGGTATAAAATTATTAAGAATATTGTTGAGTC
>JAUVDP010000013.1 GCA_030595255.1 Mycoplasmatota bacterium
AACTATCACGTTGATGTATATAATAATGAGATAGTAGGATCAGATGTAGCAAACTATAAACATTGTAATGGAGTAATGAATCATTTAAGAAGTCTCAAAGATTTTTTACGTATAAAAGAAGCAAGAGGATACTCTGATAAATATACAATATTACATAGTGATCAAGGAATAATTTATACATCTAAAAAGTTTGAAAAAGCACATAAAGAATATCCAATTACAAGAAGTATGAGTAGAGCAGGAACTCCACTGATAATCCAGTAATTGAATCATTAAATGGATGGATAAAACCAGAGTGAAACATAATTTAAAGATTAATGATTATACAGATATTGGGGCAGCAATTGAGTTATACATAAACTACTTTAATAATAACAGACCAGCCTGGAAACTTGATTATATGACACCAGTAGAGTTTAGAACAATAAATGGATTTAGCTAAACATAAAAACATGATTCAAAATACTAGTTAGAAATGATATAATATAAGGAATAGGAAAAGTTGTATGTCGCTTTTTTCATACCTTAGTGTGGGACTATGTGTCCCAGAAAATCGTGGCAGTGCATGGTAGAACAGCTAGATTGCTATTAAACTTCGAATTATTAAAATATGGATATACACCAATAATTATTAACAAAACTAGAAGAGCAGATTACTACGATGCTTTAGATTTTGCACATATATCAAATGATTACTCTAAATTCATAAAATTAATATCTGAGTTTGTTATAGATTCAGAGATGTTGTGGTTAAGAGTAATCAAATAGTAAATGGACGCGGATAAGTTTCAGGGAACCTCAACTCCACCAATAGTACCCTTATCACAACGCTAATAAGAGCGTTGTAAAGCTGTTTTAGTTTCTGACTAAAGATGGCTTTTTTTATGAAATTTGAAAAAATTATATTTAAAGTATACTATATATGATAATATTATCTATAAGTAGAAAAATCTATTTTTTAGGTTGTAAATATTTTTAAAAATAAAGTTATACATAAAATTAGGAGGATTATAATGCACAATGAAATCAAGAGTGTCCAACCATTATTGGATAGTAACGGTTATTTAGCAAATCCAGGATTTGCTAAAAAGATGTTTTGGGAATATAAGAGAGCTGATATAAAAGCATCTAAATTTAAAATTAAAGAGTGGGATTACTACCTAATCAATAATGATGAATTTGGGATTGCTTTTACAATCGCAGATAATTCTTATTTAGGATTTATAAGTGTTTCAGTTCTGGATTTTAAAAATAAAAGTTACGAGACCTTTAGTAAAATGAAACTTTTCCCAATGGGTAAATTGAATATGCCAGAGACTTCTTTGAAAGGTGATGTACTATATAAAGATAAAAGTATTAATTTAAAGTTTGAAAATAGAGGAACCAAAAGAGTTATATCTTGTAAAATACCAAATTTTAAAGGTGGGAAAACATTAGATTGTGTAATAGATTTAACTAAAGAACCAGAAGAATCAATGGTTATTGCAACTCCTTTTGCAAAAAATAAAAAAGCATTTTATTTTAATCAAAAGATAAATTGCATGAGAGCTGATGGAATTGTAGAGTATGGAGATAACAAAATTGTTTTTAATGATGCATTTGCTGTTTTGGATTGGGGTAGAGGTGTATGGACATATGACAATACATGGTTTTGGGGAACCGCTTCAGGTAAAATTAACAATAAACAGTTTGGATTTAATATTGGGTATGGATTTGGAGATTTAAGTAATGCTACTGAAAATATGATTTTTTATGATGGGAATGCACATAAATTTGATAAAATTGAATTTCATATTTCAAAAAATGGTAAAAAACATGATTTTATGAAGGAATGGAAAATTACTTCAAATGATAATAGAATGAATTTGACATTTACACCAATACTAGACCGTTTCGATAAAATATCACTTTTATTACTAGTGAGTGAACAACATCAAGTTTTTGGTAATTTTAATGGATATGTTATTTTAGATAATGGAACAAAATTAGAAATAAAAAATTTATTAGGATCATCCGAAGTGGTACATAATAGATGGTAATGAAAGTCGGGTACATATATGAATGCTAAAGATCTAGTAAAAAAACAAAGAAATTACTTTAAAAACAAAAATACAATTAGTTATGAATTTAGATACAATGCCTTATCTAAATTAAGAGATGCAATCTTAAAAAATGAAGAGAAATTAACTGTAGGATTATATGAAGATTTAGGTAAAAATAAGACAGAGAGCTATTTTGCAGAAATTGGGCAAGTATTAAAAGAACTAAATTATATTCAAAAAAGGCTTAAAAAATTAATGAAAAATAAAAAAGTGAAATCTCATATCGTTGATTTCCCTTCTAAAAGTTTTATATCACCATATCCATATGGAGTAACGTTAATTATTAGTCCTTGGAATTATCCTATTTTATTATCTCTTGGTCCATTAGTTGGAGCAATAGCGGCAGGTAATACTGTGATTCTAAAGCCAAGTGAATATAGTGCTAATATATCAAAATTGTTAGAAGAGATGTTATCAATTGTGTTTCCTGATGAATATATTAAAGTTGTAAATGGAGAAGTTAAAGAAACTCAGAATTTATTAAACCAAAAGTTGGATTATATCTTTTTCACTGGAAGTTCTAATGTTGGGAAAATAATTATGGAAAAAGCGAGTAAACATTTAACACCAATAAGTTTAGAATTAGGTGGAAAGAGTCCTGTCATTGTAGATCAATATGCCAATATTGAAGTGGCTGCTAGAAGAGTAGCTTTTGGTAAACTAATAAATTCAGGACAAAGTTGTGTTGCACCTGATTATGTTTATATTCATGAATCAGTTAAAGACAAGTTTATTAAATGTTTAAAAGAATCAATTGAGGAATTTTTTGGAAAAAATCCGATTGAATCTAGGGATTATGGAAAAATTATTAATGATAGACATTATAATAGGCTAATTAATTTATTAAACGGAGAGAGTATTGTATATGGTGGGATTACTAATAAACAAGAAAGAAAAATAGCACCAACAATACTTGATAATATTTCAAAAGAAAGTAAAGTAATGCAAGAAGAAATATTTGGACCTATATTACCACTAATAACATATAAAGATTTTAATGAGGTAGTATTGTATATTAATGAAAATCCTACACCCCTTGCTTTATATTTGTTTACAGAAAACAAGAATGTTATTAAAACAGTTCTAAATGAATGTAAATTTGGTGGAGGATGTATAAACGATACAATTATGCATGTATCATCAGATTATTTACCTTTTGGTGGAGTTGGTGAGAGTGGAATGGGTTCATATCACGGGAAAGCTAGTTTTGATACTTTTACACACTATAGAAGTGTAATTCATAAGTCAACAAAAATTGATATTAAAGCTAGGTATGCTCCATATACAAAAGCAAAGGAAAAATTGATAAGAGTATTATTAAAATAAGATTATTATTTAAATCTTTTAACTAAACTGCAAGAAAAGAGGAGTCTAATTTGAGAGGAAATTGTTAAAATTAGATAAAAAAACATGAAAACAAATAATAAATTAGGAATGAAAAAATGGACGCTAATATGGGGTCTAGGAATGGCAGGACAAATCTGCTGGAATATTGAAAATCAATGGTTCAATACTTTTGTTTATGAAGAGATTGCTCCTAATTCGAGCATTATTATGTGGATGGTTATAGTAAGTGCATTTATGACAACATTTTCAGCGTTTTTATTTGGTACACTATCTGATAGAATTGGTAAAAGAAAACCATTTATTGTATCTGGATATATTTTATGGGGACTTTTTACAATTGCCTTTGGATTTACAATGTTTGTTCCAAGATCTGCAAGCGGTTCGATAATGCTTATCGCTGTGATATTAGTTATGGCTGATGCAATTATGAGTTTCTTTGGTTCAATGGGTTACGATTCAGGATTCCATCCTTGGATAACTGATATGCTAAATAATAAAAACCGAGGTTCATTAGGAGCAGCTTTGGCTGCATTACCTGTTTTAGGAACAATTGTTGGGACAGTTATTGGTGGAATTATTATTGCATCATTTGGATATATTTGGTTCTTTACAGCAATGGGAATAGTTGTTATTATTGTGGGTGTTTTATCAGTATTCACTGTGAAGGAATCGCCAACGCTAGTAGCGAGAAAAGAAGGTACATTTTTCCAACAATTTATGACTTCATTTAAGTTTAAAGAATTCTTTGATATTAAAGAATTAGTATGGGTAAATACTACAGTTACTATATTCTTTATTGGATGTAATGTATACTTTGTTCATCTTGGCAACTTATTTATTTATAATTATGGATTTAAAGAAGATGCTGTTGGTATCATTCAGGGTATTGGACTTTTTATAGCAATCCTTTTTACGATTCCAGGAATGAAATTAATAAATAAAGATAAATTTTCGTTATTGATAATAATAAGCATAGTGGTTAATACTATAGGATTAGTATTAATGTATTTCTTGGGAAGTACTAGTGATCCTTCTGGAATATTTATTGTAAGTAATATACCATTGATTTTAGGTATAACACTTATGGGAATGGGGTATGTTCTGTTTTTTCAAGCGACTATAGTATGGACTAAACAACTTTACCCATCTGGTAGTAGAGGACGTTTTGAAGGAATTAGAGTAGTGTTTTTTGTTTTGATTCCGATGCTGATTGGTCCAATAATTGCCAACCCAATAATTAAAATATATGGAAAGTCATTCACTAGAGAATATTCAACTGGTGTTATTACAGGACAAGTTCCAACAGAGTTACTATTCTTAGTAGCCGCTGTAATAATTTTGTTATCTTTAATTCCACTTGTGAAAGCAACGAAATATCATAATAATCGTTTACTAGAAGAGGTATAACAGGATTTTCACATTAATTCATCTTGTTTAAAAGAAATCTAGATTTAAGGATTACTTATAACTATCTAGACATATCGAAACAATCAAAAGAAAAAAACATTATATAGGGTATAATATAAGGCTGTTGATCATATAGAAATGATTATTCCTACGGCTAAAGTTGGACAGTATACTATTCACATAAAAAAAGTCATCATTATGATGACTTTTTAATGTCTCTATTTTACAGAATTTTCAAATTCTCTTGAGTCATACAATTTGGTGATGCATGAGGGTGCAGTGCAAATTACAAATAGTATTTTTTTAAAGAGTAGTTGTTAGAATCCTAAAAATTTGAACATATTCTAGAAAATTAGAGAGTGTGCGGTTTTACTATATATTTGTGCGGTTTTTGATTAATTTATTTATTTGGTCAAAAGCAAAAGCTATTACAGCAGCATCATCTACCAGCCCTGCAACTGGAATATAATCAGGTATTGCATCAACTGGAATAATTACATATAATAATGCTCCAATAGCAATTGCTTTTATATGAGATGGAATTTTGGGATTATTGATTAATTTTACCATTTTCACCACTTGTTCCCATACATTTAATAAAGCTCCTTTATTCAATTTATTTAGCTCTATTACATTTATTTTTGAAGCATCTGTTGATTTAAATGTATTAAATAAATTTAATGCTTTTAATCTTGTTTTGTTTTCAATAGTTTTCATATCATTTAGAGGATAGATTTCTTCAAGAGTTCCTTCCCCTTTTTGATATTTATGAACCAAATCCTTTAAAACGTTAATTCTTGAATCTCCTAATTTTGAGAAAATAGTACTAAGTAATGTATAATTTATTTTAGTCTCATTCTCCCATTCTAGTAATAAAATATATGTTTGTACAAAGACTTTTTCAATAGATTTTCTGTTTAAATAGACAAGTGATTCTGTAATTGTCTCAACATCTTGATGTATAACTTTGTATTTTTTAATATTTATTCTTTTTATTAATTTTCTAATATGATTTGGAACAGGTTTATAAAATCTTTTTTTCGGTTGATACATGTTTACTAGTATCTCTATTAATAAAGTATTCTCTACCTTATTTAACATGTTATTCATAACTACTTATTTTTCCAAAGCTTATCTGCTGTTTTTTTCCATTTTGAAGCAGGAATTTTACATTTTCCACAAAGGTGACTGACATCCTCAGGCTTTAGTATCTCAGTAGATTTTGCATTAGAAGAATGAACCATTTGTTCTAAGGATTCAGGGTTATCTAATAATGGACATGGTCTTAGATGGTTTTCATTAAATGGTTGATTTTCCATGTACTGCATAAACAAAGGAGATTGATATGCTTCTATTAGTGTGTTTTTATAGATGTTTGAATCTGCATAATGGATAAAAGCACATGGTTCAATATCACCGTTGGCATTTATATGAAGATATTGTCTTCCTCCTGCGATACATCCGTTTGAATATTCACCATCATTCCAAAAATCAATTGTGAATAATGATTTTGTCTTTCTAAATGTTCTAAGTTGATGATACATAAACTCACGCTGTTTAGACGTTGCCATGAGTTCTGGAACAGCATCCATACCAACAGGGATATAAGTAAAGAACCATCCAAATTTAGCACCGACATCGATCATCTTATTAAAAAACATCTCAGATCCTATATCACTTGTGTTTAAATTAGTATAACAAGCTGAAAAACCAAATGGCAATTGTTTTTCCTTTAGAAGATCCATTGCTTTTATAACTTTTTTATAAGTCCCAATCCCTCTTCTAGAATCAGTAGCTTTTTCAAATCCTTCTACTGAAATAGCTGGGATAAAATTCTTGACTTCTAACATTTCTTTTGTGAATGCTTCATCTATAAGAGTACCATTTGTAAATGCTAAAAATACGCAATCGTTATGTTTCTTACACAATGAGATTATATCATTTTTTCTTATTAGTGGTTCTCCACCAGAAAAAATATACATATAAGTTCCATGTTTTTTTCCTTGTAAGATTATGTTATCAAGAGTCTCTAAATCCATTGATAATTTATCTCCATAATCAGCAGCCCAACATCCAGTGCATTTTAGGTTGCAAGAACTTGTAGGATCCATTAAAATTGCCCATGGAATATTACATTTATATTTTTCTATTGAAGCATTCCTTTTTTTCTTTCCTTCTAAAGAGATATTAATAATAAAATTTTCTAAGAGTTTTCTTCTAACCCCTTTATCAATATCTGTCCATAAAGAATTTATAAGATCGTGCCAATTACCATTTTTATCTCCATAGATATTTTTAATTGATGATAACTGTGCAGAAATATATTCTTCTTTGTCTCTTTTTTCTATCCATTTTATTAGTCTTGGAATATTCTTTTTTGGATTTGAATCTATGAAGTACAATCCTATTCTAATAACTTTTAACTTTATTCTATTTTTGAAATTCATATTCATTTTTTTCACCTCATATAATATATTTTATTGAAATTTAAAACTTAAAAAACTTGTTTCACTTTATACAAATCTACATTATCTAAAAGATGTAATCTATCTAAATAATCTGACAAGGTATAAAGTAGGCAATAATTGTAACTAAAATGATTAAAAAAACCATACATCTACTATTAGCAGTGTATGGCTTTCTTAAATCTATTTATTATAATACTTGAAGTAATATACTCCTCCACCAACTAAAATTAGTCCTAAAGCAATACCGCCAATAATCAATGATGTTGATGAAACTGCTAACAAAGTTAAAAACATAATTTCTCATTTCCTTTCTTTTTTATATTTAAAGCAAATAATCGCTTCACTTTATAATAATATTATAAGAAATTGAGGTAACTATATCAACCAACTAATGCTAGCATTTGTAAAGCATTGCTTGCAATTGAATATTAAAAAGACCAAAAGTAAATATTATTAATATCCCCAGTCAGATATCCAATAGCTAGAAATATGATTCCTAATATTAGTAGTACTATCATCAATCTATTCGTCTTTTTCATTTAACACAAACTCCTTAAGAAGATTATATTCCTTAAACCTAGCATAAATATTTCTAACTAAGTTTGTATAAATCTCTAACAACCATTTAAAGAATAAATAAAACATATAGGATGAGCTAAAACTAATTAATGCAAATCCAAAGATCATTGAAAGTGTGGAAATACCATTATGAAGATTGAAAAAAAAGTTAATGGTGAAATAAACACTTGAAATAAAAAGAATTACTGTAGAAAGTATATTAACTATCACAAAAAGCAAACCTACTAGATGTAACAAAGTAATTATGAATACAGAACTGACAACTATTATCGCAATTATAAGATAATCTATTCTTGAAGGGTTTTTTAAAATAGTTAAAATCGATAATTCTTCATGTTGAAAATCATAGTTTGGATTTAAATATAATTTCTTGATGTACTTTTCATCTAGGTTAGGATTTAGTAAATCATCAACTGATAATTTATAGGTTGTTGATAAATCATATAGTTTAGAAATATCAGGTGTTGTCTCTCCACATTCCCATTTTTGGACAGCTTGTCGACTAATATAAAACTTCTCGGCTACATTTTGCTGAGTAAGTCCATGTAATGTGCGTAATAATTTGAGCTTATCATAAAGTTCCATAAAACCTCCTTAAAGGATTCAGATTTTTAATAAATGAAAAAATATTTTTTAAAATAACATATTATTTAAAAGTGACAAATATAAAGTATATGATTGAGAATTTTTCACCATAATCGGTAGGTAAACAACTAAAGTGTTTAAGACTACAAGCACCTGCAGGATCCATGAGAATTGCGCATGGTAAATTACAGTTATATTTTTGTTTAGTATATTTTTTATCTTTATCACCTTTATTATAACATTAAGAATGAAATTCTCTAAGAACCGTTTTCTAACATTATTATCATATTCTTTCATAAGTAATTGAGGCATGACAATTGTTTTTACTGATTTTATTTTTTGTATTGATATTTTCTCCTTACCCTTTTTTACCTGTTTAACAACCATATATTGTATTATATGACAAGTTAAATGTGACAAAAGTAACAAGTGTTGCATTTGTAACATCTTTATGATATCATTGTTTGTGTATATTTACAACACATCGGTTAAATAAGTTTTTTCCACACTAGATAAATTACTATTTTTTCATTATATATATGATTATGAAAAGCCGAAGTCAATATACTAATAAAATATTATATGTTACATATTGATATAAGAAGGAGTAATATTATGATTAAAGTACAAAATTTGACGAAAGACTTCGGATTTGGAAGGGGTGTATTTGACATCTCATTCGAAGTTGAAAAAGGAGAAGTTTATGGTTTTCTTGGACCAAACGGTGCAGGAAAAACAACTACCATGAGAATGCTAATGGGGTTTTCTCAGCCTGATTCAGGAGAAGCAACTATTGATGGAAAAAATTGTTGGAATGAATATTCTGAAATCTTAGAAGATGTAGGGTATCTTCCAGGAGAGATATCATTACCTGACGCTTTGAATGGTTTAGAATTTATTGAAATGATGAAAAATTTGAAACATGCTGATGATAAAAGAATAAACTATCTTCTTGATTTGTTTGAATTAGATCCAAATCAGAATACAAAAAGAATGTCTATTGGCGATAAGAGAAAATTAGCTATTGTTTCGGCATTTATGGCAGATTCTAAAATTTTAATTTTGGACGAACCAACAAGTGGGCTAGATCCATTAATGCAAAGTAAATTTATTGAGTTAATTAAATCTGAAAAAAAACGTGGGAAAACAATTCTATTATCAACACATATTTTTCAAGAAATTGATAATAGCTGTGATAGATTATCAATTATTAAAGACGGGAAAATTGTAACAACTATTGAAACAAAAGAATTTAGAAATAATGAAAATAAAGTATTTCAAGTAGAATTTTTACATGATGAAGACTTTGAATTATTTTTAACCTCTAAATTAGATATCGTTCATAGTAATAAGAAAAAGAGAAAGATTAAGATAGCAATAAATGATAAGGAAATAAATCATTTTGTTAGTGTTGTTTCTAAATATAAAATTAAATATTTCTCCGAATCAAAATATACACTTGAAGATTATTTTCTAAGTTACTATAGAGCTAGAGAGGATACACAATAATGCTAGATATTATAAAAATAGAGAATCTAACAAAGGATTATGGCTCAGCAAGAGGTATATTTGATATTAATCTCAAAGTAAGAAAAGGAGAGATTTTTGGATTTGTAGGAACAAACGGAAGTGGGAAAACAACGACCATTAGAAATATTATGGGCTTCTTAAAACCAAATCACGGGAAAGTAGTTGTGATGGATCAAGAAGTAAATTATAACACTGAAAAATTAATGAAACATATTGGATATGTTCCGGGTGAAATAGCGTTTCCTGATATTGGAGACGGAAACGCTTATATAAAAATTCAGGCTGAAATGACTGGGCTCAAGGATATGAGTTATGCTAATTACCTTATCAAAAAATTAGGATTAGATACTACTGCTAATCTTAAGCGTATGAGCAAAGGAATGAAACAAAAAACAGCAATCGTTAATGGTTTTATGGGAAAACCCGATATTCTAATTCTAGATGAACCATCTACTGGACTCGACCCATTAATGAGAGAATTATTTGTTGAAATTCTAATGGAAGCAAAACAAAGAGGAACAACCATATTTATGAGTAGCCATGTATTTGAAGAAATGGAGAAAACGTGCGATCGAGTAGCGCTTTTGCATAATGGAAGAATTATTGATATTGTTGAAATGAAAACAATACATCATAATGAACTAAAGACTTATATAGTTGGGTTTGCAAATGAAAAAGAGTATAAGAATTTTACTAAAGAAACTTTAAATTTCATAAATTTGAAACCTAAACATCATCAAATTACTATTGATGTTAATGATTCAGATATCAACTTCTTTATGAAAATATTGTCAAATTATACTGTTAAATATATAAAAGAAGAAAAATATACTCTTGAAAAATATTTTTTAAGAAAGATTATTGAGGAGAAAAAAAATGATTAGTATACCTTTATTAAAACAAACAATAAAATCAAATTGGGGTCTTTGGCTTGTAGCAACTCTTACTGTGAGTTTGCTATACATCGTAATTAAATTTGCCGTGGGATCTATAGCAGTTTCAAGTGAAACAGATCCAAATATTTTAGTACCATACATTATAGCATTAGAAACCTCTGGATTAACTATAGAAGGCCTTTTTATATCGATTGGAATTAATCCTGAAATTTTAACAGGGTTGGCAACAATGGACGGAAATGTATTGGTTAGTATTATCTTTTATCCAGTTGTAGCAGTTTTATTACCACTAGTATATGTTGTTATCGTTGGAAACAAGTTATTTGCAAGTCAAATTGATAATGGATCCATGGCATTTATTTTATCAACACCAATAAAAAGATCAAAAATAGCTATTACACAGATGGTCTTCTTAATTGCATCTCTAATTGCAATGTTTTTGGTAACATCAGTCGTAGATGTTACTCTAACATTGATTATTGATAATTCTTTAGCTGTAGACAAAATTCTATTATTAAATTTAGGGCTTTTATTGTTCTCACTTGCTATGGGATCACTTACTTATATGTTTTCGTCTATATTTAACTATTCCAAATATTCTTTATCGTTTGGTGGTGGATTTGCTCTATTATTTTTCATTTCTAAGATCCTTGGATTATTTGGTTCAGATCTTTTCATGAATATGGGAGTTGGAATTGAACCTATGGATTTTTTCAATAAAATTACTATGATCTCTCTTTATAATACAGAATCAATACTCGATAATTCTACAGATTATATTATGCAGTTTATTGCCTTAATTGTGATTTCAAGTATTTGTTATTCTGTTGGAGCAATTTGGCTTACAAAAAAAGATATTCCTGTATAAGAAAAAAGACTGATACGATTAAATCACTATATTAGAAGATAATATTGAGATAACCGCTGTATACATTTAGCATAGAAGAACCTTATATTATCTATATAATATCTTTATATTAACGACAAATAACTCAATAAGGTGGTTTTATGTTATTATAATAAGTGTATAATAAAAGAAAAAAATTCTTTGAATATAGATTAATTAGAAAATAGATTTCATTCTAAGGAGAACAACTCATGAAGGAAAATAAACAAGTAACGAGAAGTAAAGAGTGGATTTTCAAGGCATTGATGACTTTAATGAAAAAAAATGCTTTTCGTGATATATCAATTAGTGATATAACATCGAAAGCTGATGTTGCGAGATTAACATTTTATAGAAACTTTGATTCGAAAGAAGATATATTAATTAGCCAAGGTAAAAAAATATACGAGAAATTAATGGTTGATTTAGAAAAAAATATACATAAAGAAAATGCTGTATATGATTCAATTAGGATAATAATAACTATTTTTAATGAATATGCTGATCTTTTTGAGATACTCTTAAAAAATAAACTAGATTATCTAGTTATGCAATCATTTGAAATTGAGATTTCTAATATATTAAAAAATATATTTGGGGTAGATAATACAGATAAGTACAAAGTAAAATTTTATGAAGGTGCTTTATTTGCTATAGCTGTCGAATGGATAAAAAATTCAAGAGAAGAATCTATTGATGAAATGACGGATATAATCTACAAGTTGATACACAATTAATTTAGTAATTTTAAGGAGGACGTAATAGGCTCTTTTAATAACATATGCTTATTATAAACAATATGATAATAAAAATTTTATTTCTGTTTATGGTCTATTCTGTAATAGGATGGATTTGGGAAACACCTTACGTATCTTTTAATGAAAAGAAGTACGTAAATAGAGGATTTTTAAAAGGACCTTATATTCCAATATACGGTTATGCTTGTCTAACTATTATTCTAAGCATGAGTATTTTTAATAGTTTAGAGGACAGTTTTTTTCTAATAATGATACAGATTATATTTATTAGCATAATATCTGCTGTATGGGAATACTTTACTTCGTTAGGATTAGAAATTGCATTTAAAACAAGATGGTGGGATTACAGTAATCGTAAATTTAATCTTCATGGAAGAGTTGCTTTAGACTACACAATTTTATTTGGTATAGGTGGATATTTGTTATGGCGATTTATTAACCCGTTATTTAATAGTGTTTACAACAACATTACTCCAACTTATATATTAGTGTTTATATTAATTTTTTATACGTTATTTCTTATTGATAGTGTATATACATTTAGAGATTTATTGAGATTAAGAAATATAATTATTAGGTTGAATAACCTTAAAATATCATTTGCTGGAAAATACGACTATATTTTTGAAAAAGCTTATAGCAGTATAATGGAAAAAGATGAGGGCTTTGTAAAAGCTTTAGGAGATTATAAAAATAGTCTAAGAAGAGAACTTGCAAGTATTAGAAACAAGGGTGGGAATAAACTAGCTTTATCAATTGAAAATAAAGCTAAACAATTAAATATAGTTCTATTGAAATCTGAAAGTGTTTCTCGTTTCTTTAATAAGTATCCAAAAGCTCCTTCAAAAAGTTATTCATATTTATTGAGTATTTTAAGAAATGGTAAAAACTAGGAAAATTGATTGTAAGTTAAAATAGAAATAGATATATTTTATTATCTAGAGAGGAGTCAAATGATGGCTTTCACGAAAACTATTAAGAATAAGGAACTTCTTAACGTTTATAATGATTGTGTTGGTGAATTAATTGAAACTGACATTGTTCAATCGATGGATAAATACATTCAACATGGTGATATAACATGTTTAGATCACTGTAAAAATGTATCACAAAGAAGTTTTAAAGTATGTAAATTTTTAAATCTTGATTATAAATCTGCAGCTAGAGGTGCACTACTTCACGACTTCTTTCTATATGATTGGCATATTCCTGGTTCACACGTTGGACTTCATGGATTTAGGCATTCTAAGATTTCTCTTAAAAATGCTGAAAAGCACTTTACTTTAAATAATAAAGAGAAAGACATCATTTCATCGCATATGTGGCCTTTAACTTTAAGACCTCCAAAATATAAAGAATCATTTGTAGTTACAATGGTAGATAAATTTTGTTCTTCAAATGAGATAGTATCTCATATGTATAAAAGGTATATCACTACTCCATTTAAAAGTGGACAATCTAGGCTAAAAAAAACTATAAGAAAATAATATACTAATTAATATTAGTAAAAGGAGAAAATAATATGAAAAAAAAGATTGGTTTATGTTTTACAGGTGGAGGGGCAAGAGGGGCTTATCAAATTGGGGCAGCTCAAGCACTTTCAGATTTAGGTATATATGAAAATATATCTGCATTTTCAGGTTCATCAATAGGTGCTGCAAATGTGGCAGTAATGGCTTCAACTTCAATAGAACAGGCACGTGATATTTGGTTCAATATCCCTAAAGATGCACTAAAACTATCAGGCCCAATTGTTGAAAGATTAAAAAAAGAAAAACTTAAAGCATTTGATAATGGATTGTATACAATGGAAACATTTAATAGAATTATGATTGATGTTATCAATTATGATAAAATAAATGAAAAGAATGTTTTTGTTACTGTATCTGAAAGTGGAGAGATGACAAAAAGTGTTTTTGAACTTCTTAAAACTTCTTATAAACACTATATAAAAAAGGATAGTAAGGTTCTATATGTACCATTAAAACAACTGAGTAAAGATGATCAAATAAAAGCAGTTACAGCATCTTGTTCAATACCTTTAGTATTCCCGGGTGTAACTGGTAATGATAAAAAATATTATGATGGTGGAGTTTTTGATAATACACCTATTCGTCCTCTAGTTGAATTCGGTTGTGATGAGATTATAGTAATTGGTATATCATTTTTTGCGTTTGAATTAATACAATCTGATAAATTTGATGACGTTAAAATCCACCAAATAAAAGGGAGAAAGAAAATGGGAGGAGTTCTTGATTTTAGTTCTAAGCATTCAAAAGAAATATATGAGTATGGGTATAGAGATACTATGGAGTATTTTACAAAAATAGGGTATTCTCAAAATAACTAAAAGAATAATATCTTTATTCACAAGATATGAAAAATAAAATGTAATAATAAAAACAGTGAAAGGAACAAAAAAATGAGTAAAATTGCTGTTATCGCAACGAGCACTGGAAGTTTAGATTATTTTGATTTAAAAAATAAAAATTTAAAGATTTTAAGACTTAAAATTCTAGCAGGAGATAATGAATATAGTGATTTTGTAGAACTTACAGCCGAAAAGTTTTATGGTATGGTAAGAACTGATAAAAATCTTGTACCATCTTCATCTTTGCCATCAATTGGTGAATTGTTAGAAATGCTTGAAGAAGTAGAAAAAGAAGGATACGAAGAAGTAATTATTACTACTATTTCATCACAATTAAGTGGAACTTATCAAGTAGGAGTAATGGGACAAAAACAATATGAAGGTAACTTAATAATTCATGTTGTAGACTCATTAACCTCTGGACCTGCTGAAGGATATTTATCGCTTGAAGCATTAAGATTACTTGAAGAAGGAAAAAATGCAAAAGAAGTTGTTGATTTCTTAGAAGAATTAAAAATAAAAAACAAACATTACTTATTAGTAGATGATCTAAGATTATTTATTGCTAATGGTAGATTGAGTGGAGCTAGCGGATTTATAGGAAGTATGCTTAAGATTAAACCAATTTTAGAAGTTACACTTGAAGGTAAAATTGAACCTTTTGAAAAAATTAGAACTGCTAAAAAAGCTTTAATAAAAATGGTAGAAATAGTTTTATCTGATTTAGAAAAAATGGATGACTTCATAATGATTTATGAAACGTCAGATAATTTAGATGCAATTGAATATATTAAGGCTGCAGTAGAAGCTGTTTATCCTAAACATAAGCAATTACAAGCACCTATCACACCAGTTATAGGTTGTCATACAGGTACTGGAACAATTGGAATCGCATTTTATGATTTAACATAATAAAAAAATATTATAAACATTTTGTATTGTATCATTGACATACTATTAACTTTATTTATCAGTATGTCTTTTTGATATACTTAGAAGAAAGAAAGGAATAACGTATGAAAATATCTGATATTACATTTAGAAGTATTGAAGAGGTAAAAGTAATGACCAGATTTGATCTTAAATCCATGCCTGTGAAACCAAAATGGTACTTACAAGTTCTTGCTTGGGTTCTCGCTATTCCGGAAACATTTTTTGTTCATTCAAAAATTAGAAAATATAATATGAAGGGTCTAAAGGGTCCCTACATTTTACTTTGTAATCATAATAGTTTTTTAGATTTTAAAGTGGCCACAAGAGCAATTTTCCCAAAAAGATCAAACTACATTGTTGCTGTTGATGGATTCATTGGTCGTGAAGGCCTTATGAGAAATGTAGGATGTTTTATGAAACGTAAATTTGTAAGTGATAAAGCAATTATAAGACAAATAAAATATAGCTTAGACACAAATAAAACTGTTTGTCAGATTTATCCTGAAGCTAGATACTCGCTTGTAGGAACAAATTCACAATTACCTGATAGTCTTAGTAAAATGGTAAAATTGATTCAGTATCCAGTTGTTACTCTTATTTCTCATGGGCATCATCTTAGACAACCTTTTTGGAATTTAAAACCTAGAAAATTGAGAACAAGTTCTGAATTTACACAAATTATTACAAAAGATGAAATCGCTGAATTAAGTATAGAGGAAATAGATAAACGAATTAAAGATAAATTTGTTTACGATGAATATAAATATCAGCTTGATAATAAAATCAGTATTAAAGAACCATTTAGAGCTGAAGGATTACATAAACCACTTTATAAGTGTCCTCATTGTAAAGTAGATCACCAAATGATATCAAAGGGTTATACATTAATTTGTAATAGTTGTGGAGAAACTTATGAGATGAATGAATACGGACAACTTCATAACGTTAAAGGTGAGACTATATTCAGTCATATTCCTGATTGGTTTGAATGGCAACGAAAAGAAGTCCATCAAGAAATTCTTGATGGTAAATACAATATAGAATTGGAAGTAGATATAGATATGTTGCCAAACAGTAGTGGATTCTATCGTATTGGTAAAGGGACACTAATCCATAATAAAGATGGATACAAGTTAATGGGGAAAAATCTACTTGTAAAAAAACCGGTAATCGCAAATTTTGGAATCCATATAGAATATGATTATTTTGGTAGAGGAGATGGAATAAGTTTCTCAACAAATGAAGACACTTATTATATGTACCCTACAAATCAAAACTACTCTGTTACAAAATTCCATTTTGCAACAGAGGAACTATACAAAATAAAAGCTAGTAATAAGTCAGGAATAGTGGATAGATAGTCACTTTAAAAAGGTCTAACTCACAATGAAATCCCGCGTCCGGACGCAGATAAGTTTCCAGAATCCTCAATTCCACAAAAATTTCATTGTCAACCTGCACAGTTCTTCATTCATATTATATTTGAAAAGGAGTTTTTACAACTACTTCAATGGGGTATAAATTAATTGACAACTACTTCAATGGGGTATATACTAAATATGAGGTGATAATATGAAAAACTCAATAAAAACTGTTAGAGACAATATGGGTTTAACTCAAGAGCAAGTGTCTATCTTAACGGGAGTTCCTGTGAAGACATTACGTAATTGGGAACAAGAGATAAGAACACCAAGTGAATGGACTCTTGATCTTATTGTTGATAGACTTCTTCGTATAAAAATAGAAGAGCAGTTAAAGATAGATGACGAATCAGGTGTTTTGTCGTATTTAACAATTAAAGAGAAAGTAAGTGAAGTAGCTAAGAATTACGATATTGATAAAATCTATTTGTTTGGATCATATGTAAAAGGACAAGCAACAGAGCAAAGTGATATAGATATCTATATGGAATCTAATCTATTTGGATTAGAATACTTTGGCTTTGCGGAAGAACTGAGGGAGAAATTACATAAGAGAATAGGATTATTAAGTAATAAAACAGTAAAGCAAATGTCAATGATAAGTCAAGAAATTGAGTCTACTGGAATGTTAATCTATGAAAGATAAGGAATATATTGTAAGAATCTTGAAGTATGCAAAAAAAATTACTAAATATATGAGTAATGTCAATTCTTTTAATGCATTTTCTGAAAATGAGGAGAAAGTTGATGCAGTGATATTGAATTTAGAGCAAATAGGAGAAACTGCAAAAAAGCTATCAGAAATAGTAAAAGAAGAACACAAAGAAATTAATTGGACAAATATAATAGGTCTCCGCAATATGATTTCTCATGAGTATGAAGGAATTAGTTTGGAAATCATTTATGACATTGCAACAAAGAGTGTGAGAGACTTAATAAATAAATTAAGTTGAAATATTTGTGGACGCGAGCACCCTTCTGGGACTCTCAACTCGACCAAATGTTAATTAAAGTTTATTCCTAGTGGAATAGGCTTTTTTATTAGAATACTGATTTATGTTATAATGTTTATAATAATTGAAAAGGAAGAATTTATATGAAGAAGAAAATATTAATTGTATCATTAATGCTTATTAGTTTTACTCTAGTAGGATGTTCTAGACAAGAAGAAGATGATGGAATAAATTATAGACAAAGTATGAGAGATTTTGTCCAAGGTATAAGTGTATATGCTAAGGATATAAATCCTGATTTTATAATTATACCTCAAAATGGTCATGAATTAATTACAAAAAACGGGGAAGAAACAGGAGAACCTGTAATGGATTATCTTAATGCCATTGATGGTGTTGGGAGAGAAGATTTATTTTATGGATACAATAATGATAATCTAGCAACACCAGTTTCTGATAGAGAATACATGGAAGCATTTATGGATATAGCTTTAAATAATGGTGTTGAAGTACTTGTAACTGATTATTGTTCTACAGAGTCTTATATGGATGACTCATATAGTCAAAACGCAGTAAGAAATTACATATCATTTGCTGCAAATCATAGAGAACTAGATAATATACCTGCATATCCATCAATTCCATTTAATATGAATGGTAATAATATCACTTCGTTATCTGAAGCAAAGAACTTTCTTTATTTACTTAACACAGATTCTTTTAATTCAAAAGAAGCTTATTTAAGTGCAATCCAAAATACTAATTATGATGTTGTAATTATGGATTTGTTCTTCTTTGATGAATATGAGTTAAGTGCTAGTGATGTAGAATCACTTAAAGTTAAACAAAATGGTGGCACACGTTTAGTAATAGCTTATATGAGTATTGGAGAAGCAGAAGACTATAGATATTACTGGGAAAGTGACTGGGAAAGTAATAGCCCATCATGGCTTTCTGAAGAAAATCCTAACTGGCCAGGTAACTACAAAGTTAAGTACTGGGATGAAACATGGCAAGGTTTAATATATGGAAATAATAGGTCTTATCTTAAAAAGATTTTAGATGCAGAGTTTGATGGTGTATATTTAGATATCATTGATGCATATGAATATTTTGAAGATTAAAAGTAAACTAAATAAGATTTGAATAAAAAAATAAGCTAATTTTTATTAATCAGCTTATTTTTTGTTAGTTTTTAAATCCTATGTAGATAATTATGAAGTATGCAATAGTTTTAGGTATCATGAATGCACCCAGTACAGGAATGAATCCACTACCTACAACAACTATGGTGTAACACACAAAGGATACAATGATCCACACACCTATTTTCTTGAATAATCTGTATTCTTTTTCTTTCCCTGCTTTTAAGAATAAAACAACGATAAGTAAACCCAAAATAGCGAATGGAATATTTCTTAATATACCATAGAATAAACTATTTCCATTAGTAACCCATTCATTTCCCGGTAATGCTAATAAGATAAATCTGATTATCATTAATATGATAATTGTTATATGAATAGTTTGGTTATCTTTCTCTGTTAATAGTACATAGTATCGATAAATTAGATAGTAAAATATTGTCATTGTAATACCAGTAATTAGTTTTCCGATTCCTAGAGCCATTTGGTAATCTTCAAGTCCGGTTGTTAAATGAGCAATAATCCTAGGTATAAGATGAAATGAATCACCAAATCCCAATAAAAATCCCATTACACCAAATAGTATAGTAGCTTTATGGTGTTTTTTGATTCCTCTAGTAAAAATAACAATTGATATACTAATGACACTCACTAAATATAAGATGTCAAAAGCTACTTCAAAATAGTTCATAATATTTTCTCCTTGAATGAATTAATTAATTTTTCTAATATATAACGGAATGTATCATAAGAATAATCTGTCATAGTTATTAATGAAATTAAGTTATTGCATATAAACCCTGAAATTATTTTAGATTCTTCACTATCAAGAGTAAAATATAAATTCAAATCATTACTTATAACTTGTACAAAATACTTTTGAGCCTGGGTATGTTGAGACTTACCGGCTATTTTAAAGGATGTTGATAGTTTTTTTGATAATATTGTATAGTTAAATTTTTGGCTGTATTTTTTTAGATTTAAGAAGTAAAAATCTATACGTTCAATAAATGTATTTTCCTTTAAATTCTGACTTGTGATTTCCTTAAGGTAAGACATCCATAATTCCTTTGTGATATCTATTAAAATATCATCTTTATTTCCATAGTATTTATAGATTGTTCCCATACCAATATTACATTCTCTTGAAATCATTCTTATACTGAATTTATTAACATCTTCAGATAGTAGAATTTTTTTCGCAGTATTGTAAATTAGTTCTTTTTGATTCTCTAGCTTTTTCAATATATCACCTCATTTGAACACTGTTCAAATATAGTTTACATTATCTGTATTTCTTTGTCAATTCTTTTTTAATTACGAATTATAATTAATGCTCAGATTTTTAAATTTTTTTGATTCATTCACAAAAGTGTTAGAAAATGATATACTATGAAAAAGATATTAAAGGTGGAGATTAAAAATGGATGATAACCAAGAAAAAGTTCATAAGAGACGTGTTAGATATAAAGGAAAATATCCTAAATCCTATAAAGATAAATATAAAGAATTAAATCCAGAGAAATATGGAGATACTATAGCACATGTTATTCAAAAGGGTAGTACACCCGCTGGAATGCATATTTCAATTTGTGTTAATGAAATACTAGACTTTTTACAAATTAAACCAGGACAAATTGGATTAGATGCAACATTAGGTTATGGAGGACATGCTTTAGAGATGCTTAAATGTTTAGATTTTAAAGGACATTTATATGCACTTGATATAGACCCTGTTGAATTACCTAAAACAAAAGAACGTTTAGAGAAGTTAGGATATGATGAGAAAATATTAACAATTAAGCAATTAAACTTTTCTAATATAGATTTAGTAATGGATGAGACAAAACAATTTAATTTTGTATTAGCTGATCTTGGAGTATCATCAATGCAAATAGATAATCCTGAAAGAGGATTTTCATATAAGAAAGAAGGTCCACTTGATTTAAGAATGAACCCTGAAGTTGGAATATCTGCTGCAACTAGACTTAGAAGGATTTCACAACCAGCTCTAGAAGGCATGCTGATAGAAAACGCAGATGAACCTCATGCCGAAGTAATATCTAAGGCAATAATTTCCGAAATAAAAAAAGGAACTCATATTAATACAACAACTAAGCTACAACAAATAATAAATGATGCTTTACAATTTATTCCAAAAGGTAATAGAGATAAAGAAATTAAAAAGTCTTGTCAAAGATCATTTCAAGCATTACGAATTGATGTGAATAGAGAATTTGAAGCTATATATAACTTCTTAGAAAAATTACCAGATATTTTAGCTCCTGGTGGACGAGTTGCAATACTTTCTTTCCACTCTGGGGAAGACCGTCTAGTAAAAAAATCTTTTAAGCGTTTGTTAAGAGAAGGAGTATACAAAGAAATTGCTTCTGAGATTATTAGACCATCAGCAGAAGAATGTAGTATTAATAGACGTGCACGTTCTACTAAAATGAGATGGGCTATAAAAGCTTGATAACATTTTAGTGAAAAAAATATATTTTTAAAGAGACAATATAATGAAAATTATACGTGTCTTTTTTTATTTGCTTTGTTGTTAATAAACATATTTTAATACTATAAGAAAGTATTGTGTAAAAGTATGTAATAAATGTGGAAGAAAATTTCATACATGTAATAATATTTCATAAATATTTCAAAGTGACCGTTTTTAATATTTGACAAATTTTGAGTAAACGGTTATAATATAAGATAATAAGCATATATAGAATATGAAAGAAAATTACATTCATTGTAAAAGGGGGTGTAGCTTATGATAAAGAATAAAGATGTCGCAATAAAAGCTGGAGTATCTGTAGCTACAGTTTCTAGGGTGATGAATGACAGTGGTTATGTTAAAGATGAGACCAAAAGGATTGTATTCAAAGCATTTGATGAACTAGCTAATCAAGATAGAATATTGGTTCATTCAATAAAGAATACTAAGACGAATATCATCGGTGTTGTTATACCTGATATATCAAATCCATTCTTTGGAGAAGTAATTAAAGGAATATCAAAAGTAGCTGACAAGATGAATGTCAGTTTATTAGTATGTAATACAGAAGAAGAAATCGATAAAGAGTTAAAATATCTAGATTTATTTAAAACGAATAACATTATGGGATTGATAATTACTCCTAAAACAGATCAAGTTGGATATAATTCTAAATACCTATATCAACTAGAAGATATTGGAGTACCTGTTGTACTACTAGACCGTGGTATTAATATCTCTCATTTTAATTCAGTATTCGTAAATAATATATCTGGATCTTTTGATGCAGTAAATACGTTTATTAAAGAAGGTCATAAAGATATTGCTATAATCTCCGGACCTATGTCAAGTAAACCAGGTAGAGAGAGATTTTATGGATATGAGAATGCTTTAAAAAGTAATAATATGGAAGTTAATAATGATTATGTATTTTATGGAGATTTTAAACTTGAAAGTGGATATAAAATGACAAAACAAATATTAAAACTTAAGAAAAGACCTACTGCTATATTCTCAGCAAACAATATGATGACTCAAGGATGTGTTAAGGCACTTGTTGAAAATGGATTATCTATTCCTAAAGATATGGCATTAATCGGATTTGATGATGTTGATATGTTTGAAATAATGAATATGGGTATTTCGACTGTATCAAGACCAACTGAATTAATGGGAGAAGTAGCGGCAGAGATGTTATTTGATTTAATAGAAGATGAGCAAGTAAAACCTACATCAATTAATGAAGTTTTACTTGAAACAAAATTAATTTTAAGAGGATCTGAAAAACTAGTTACAAGATAAGGAGTTAATAATTATGGATAAAAGAGATATTGAAGAGATTGTAAGAAACGAGATTGTTAAAAGTGTTTTAGACAGTCAAGAGTTCATTATTGCAGGAAACTGGAAAATGAATAAAACAAAACAAGAGGTTATTTCATTTTTAGATGATGTAGCTAATCATGACTTTGGAGATAAGAACAAAATCATTATTGCTCCACCTAATCCTTATCTATATTTATTTGAGGAAAAATTAAGATACAGTAAAGTTCTTTATGGAGTTCAAAACTTATTCCCTAAAGAAAGTGGCGCTTTCACAGGAGAGTTATCATATACAGTAGCAAAGGACTTTGGTGCTAAATACGCAATCATAGGACATTCTGAAAGAAGAACGTTATTTGATGAATGTGACATATTAGTTTCTAAGAAAGTAAGGATTTGTGTTCAAAATCAAATTATACCAATTCTTTGTATCGGTGAAAATTTAGATCAAAGAAGAAGTGGAGATTATAGACAACACTTAGCTAATCAAATTAGAGAAGGATTAATTAGAATTAGTGGAAATGAATTACAAGATGTAATTATTGCTTATGAACCAATATGGGCAATAGGAACAGGTGAAACAGCTACACCTTCTCAAGTAGAAGAAACTCATATGTTTATTAGAGAATTTCTAGTAAATGAATATGGAAATGATTTAGGAAAAGATATTCCGTTGTTATACGGAGGTAGTGTGAAACCATCAAACGTAAAAGAACTGGCACTTGCTCAAAGTGTTTCTGGATTCTTGATTGGTGGCGCAAGCTTAGAAGCTAGCACAATTATAGAAATAAATGACATATTAAATAATAAATAGTCAAATATATATATAAACTATAGAAAGGTTGTGGAATATGGAAGTAAAAAACCTTGATAAACTTGCTAAGGTAGTTACCGACAACATATTTGAGAAATTAGATTTTAAAACTGATTTTAAAATCAGTGACAAATCATGTTTGATTTTAGTTCCTAACATTGGATTAGGATTTAAAGAATATCTTAATTTTATTATTAAGAATTATCCAAACAATGATTTATATTTAGGATCAAGTGAAGAGTTCTCAAAAACATATCATATTGAAAACAACAGGAATTTAAAATTCATAAATTTTGATACTAAAAATAGTGAATTTATAAATATTCTTGATGCAGTCGAAACTATCATAATTCTTGGACTTAAAATAAATCAGTTAAAAGCTTTATCAGAAACTGACGACCTTGATGATATTAATCATATTATATTAGAAAGTTTAATGTCTAATAAATCAATAGAGATTATGATTAATACAAATGGATTAATGTTCAATAAAATAGCAAATATAGTTTATGAAATCAGAAATATTGGAATTAACGTAACAAATATACAACAAAGTAATATATCAACATTAAATGATATTGATTTAATCACAGAAAGCTATGTATTAAATTTAAGAGATAATGGATTAAAGTCATTAATAATGAGCAGAAAACAATTAATTACTCCACTCGCAAAAGATAAACTACGCGAATTTAAAATTGGAATTGAATATGATGAGGAGGCTAAATAATGAGTACAAATGATTTAATAAAACAATTAACTGAAGAGATGGAAAGAAAATATGGGAATGGTGTGGTTACTAAACCTATCATACCTACTAATAGTTATAATACAGGGTATGTTGGTATCTTTGAAAATGTAGAAGATGCAATACTCGCTGCAAAAGAATCACAAAAACAACTAATGGAATTAAGCATGAAGAAACGTAAAGAAATTATTGAAGCTATGCGTAAAGCCAGTTTAGAAAATGCTGAGAAGTTAGCTATAATGGCTCATGATGAAACAGGATTTGGTAGAGTAGCAGATAAGATCATTAAAAATGTACTCGCAGCTGAAAAAACTCCTGGTACTGAAGATTTAAGCTCAAGTACTTTTACTGGAGATGACGGGATGACTTTGGTTGAACTAGCACCTTATGGAGTAATTGGTTCAATAACTCCATCAACTAATCCTAGTTCAACAATAATTAATAACAGTATTAGTATGGTTGCTGCTGGGAATGGTGTTGTTTATAACCCACATCCAAGTGCAAAAAAAGTTACATCTGAAACTATTTCAGTATTAAATAAAGCAATTAGTTCTGTAGGAGGACCAAGAGAATTACTTACAGCACCGCTTACACCAACAATGGAGACTAGTAAAGTAATAATGACACATAAAGATGTTAGAATCTTAGTTGTAACTGGTGGAGAAGCAGTTGTTGGAGTAGCTATGAAAAGTGGTAAAAAAGTGATTGCAGCTGGACCAGGGAACCCTCCTGTTATAGTAGATGAAACTGCTAATATTAAAAAAGCAGCTAATGATGTTTTTAGAGGTGCAAGCTTTGATAACAATATCTTATGTATTGCTGAAAAAGAAGCATTTGTAATTAATAGTGTAATTAATGAATTTAAACAAGAAATGGTAAGAAATGGAGCATATGAACTTAAGAGTCACGAAATAGATTTAGTAACTGAAGAAGTATTTACTAAAAATAAAAACGGGGCTACTGTTGTTAATAGAAAACATGTAGGAAAATCTGCAGTTGAAATATTAAAAGCATGTAACATTATGGTTCATCAAGATATTAGATTAATAATTGCTGAAGTATCTGAAAATCATCCATTTGTAACAGTTGAAATGTTAATGCCGGTTCTAGGAATAGTAAGAGTCTACTCAATAGATGAAGCTATAGAAAAAGCAGTAATAGCTGAAGATGGTTGTCTTCACACAGCTATTATGCATAGTGAATCTGTATCTAATTTAACTAAAGCAGCACGCGCATTAAATACATCAATCTTTGTAAAAAATGCTCCATCATTTGCAGGATTAGGAATTGAAGGAGAAGGTTTTACTACTCTTACAATTGCAACACCTACAGGAGAAGGATTAACTTCTGCTAGAAGTTTTACAAGAATAAGAAGATGTACATTATCTGGTGGATTTAGAATTGTATAATAGGAGTGAATAAATGATGGATAATTATATAAAGAGAATTAAAGATGCCGGGATTGTAGGTGCTGGTGGGGCAGGATTCCCTACACATGTTAAGTTAAATGCTAAAGCAGAATTAGTAATAATTAATGGAGCTGAATGTGAACCATTATTAAGAGTAGATCAACAATTAATGGAGTTTTCAAGCCAAGATGTTGTTGATGGATTAAAGATTGCTATAGCTCAAACAGGAGCAAAAGAAGGTGTTATTTGTTTAAAAGCTAAATACGCAAATGCAATAGTTAATCTTGAAGATATTGTTAAAGATATACCTGATATTAGATTACAAATAATAAAAGATTACTACCCAGCCGGAGATGAAGTACAACTTGTTTATGAAGTAACAAAAAAAGTTGTTCCTCTAATGGGGATTCCACTTGATGTTGGAGTTGTAGTAATTAATGTATTAACAACAATAAATATAGCAAGAAATGTTCCTGTTACAGAAAGAGTAATTACTGTTACAGGAGAAGTAGATAATCCAACTACATTTATTGCACCAGTTGGTACACCGTATAGCGAACTAATTAATGCATGTGGTGGACCAAAGGATATTGAAAACTATAGTATCATAGTTGGTGGTCCAATGATGGGTGATGTTGAAGATGATTGGGATGCACCAGTTACAAAGTTAACTGGAGGAATTATTATTCTACCTAAGTTACATAGTTTAGTAATTAAGAAAACAAGACCAACAGAAACAGATCTTAACTTAACAAAAGCAATTTGTTGTCAATGTAGTATGTGTACTGATATGTGTCCTAAAAATATTTTAGGATTAAATACAGAACCACATAAAGTAATGAGAGGACTTGCTAATGAAGACCCAGGGGCTTTAGGAACTATCTCTTCAGTAGTATCTTGTAATAACTGTAACTTATGTAGTTTATATGCTTGTCCAATGGATTTAGATCCAGGAAAGATAACTACAATGGTTAAAACAAGTTTACTTAGCAAAGGAGCTAAAACAGAAAAAGTTGTTCCTTACGAAACTGATGATTTAAGAGAAAGTAAAAAAGTACCAACTAAAAGATTAATAGCAAGACTTGAATTACCTGATTATGATTTGCCTGCGCCACTTGATAATAATATTTTTAAAACTAATCAAGTTAAAATATTATTAAAGCAACATATTGGAGTTGTAGCAACTTCACTAGTAAGTATTGGTGACAGGGTAAGTAAAGGAACATTGATTGCATCGTGTAATGATAAACTTGGAGCAAATATTCACGCAAGTATTAATGGAAGTGTAATAAAAATAACTAATGAATATATAGAAGTTAAGGCTTAGGAGGTGTGTATATGGAAGCATTAGGAATGATTGAACTTAATAGTATAGCTAGAGGAATTGAAGCAGGAGATGCAATAATAAAAACTGCTAATGTAAAATTAGTAGGAGCATATGCATCATGTCCTGGGAAATATGTAGTAATGGTAAGAGGTCAAGTATCAGCTGTAAAAAGCGCAATAGAAGTAGGAGCAAAAACATCAGGTAAATCGTTAGTTAACGATATCCTGATTGCAAATATTCATCCGCAAGTATTCAGTGCACTTAGTCAAACAACAGACTTTGAACCTAGAGGATCTGCAGGAATTATTGAAACTTATAGTTTAGCTACTGCGGTATTAGTATCAGATGCAGCTGTTAAAGCTGCAGATGTAGATCTTATTGAAATAAGATTAGGAAGAGGTCTAGGGGGAAAAGCATTTATAGTGTTAACTGGAGATGTTAGTAGTGTTAAAGCAGCTGTAGAGGCTGCGGTAGTAGCAAATAAAGAAGATGGAATGATTGCTCACACAGCAGTAATTCCAAGAATTAGTAAGGAAATATTAAATACACTTTTATAAAAAAAAAAAAAAGAAAGGAGAACTGAAAAATGAAAGAAGCATTAGGATTAATAGAAACAAGAGGATTTGTAGGAGCTATTGAAGCTGCTGATGCAATGGTTAAAGCTGCTAACGTAAGATTAGTAGGAAAAGAAAAAACTGGTAGCGGACTTGTTACTGTAATGGTACGTGGAGATGTAGGAGCTGTTAAAGCTGCTGTTGAAGCGGGAAGTGAAGCAGCACGCCGTGTTGGTGAGTTAGTTTCAGTTCATGTAATACCAAGACCACACGCAGATGTTGAAGAATTATTAAAGTAATCTAAGACTTACAAAAAATAAGTGAAATGGAGGAAATGAAGATGAAAGAAGCATTAGGATTAATAGAAACAAGAGGATTTGTAGGAGCTATCGAAGCTGCTGATGCAATGGTTAAAGCTGCAAATGTTAAGATTGTTGGTAAAGAAAAAACTGGTTCAGGACTTGTTACTATCATGGTACGTGGAGATGTAGGAGCTGTTAAAGCTGCAGTTGAAGCAGGAAGTGAAGCTGTAAGACGTGTTGGAGAATTAGTATCTGTTCATGTAATACCAAGACCTCACGCAGATGTTGAATTAATGTTAGAAAAACCTAAAGGTAAAGCAAAAGCTAAGGTAGCACCAAAAGCAATAAAATAATTATTAATATATAAAACTAAAAAATCGGAGGAAACAAACATGAAAGAAGCATTAGGACTAATTGAAACAAGAGGATTTGTAGGAGCTATTGAAGCAGCTGATGCAATGGTAAAATCTGCAAATGTAAGGTTAGTAGGAAAAGAAAAAACTGGTTCAGGACTAGTTACAGTAATGGTACGTGGAGATGTAGGAGCTGTTAAAGCAGCAATTGAAGCAGGAAGCGAAGCAGCACGACGTGTTGGTGAGTTAGTTTCTGTTCACGTAATTCCAAGACCACACGCAGACGTTGAAGAGTTATTAAAATAATTTAAGACTTAAAAATAAGTTAAATGGAGGAAACAATAATGAAAGAAGCATTAGGATTAGTAGAAACAAGAGGATTTATTGGAGCAATAGAAGCAGCTGATGCAATGGTTAAAGCTGCAAATGTAAGATTAGTAGGAAAAGAAAAAACTGGTTCAGGACTAGTTACAGTAATGGTACGTGGAGATGTCGGAGCTGTTAAAGCTGCGGTTGAAGCAGGAAGTGAAGCAGCTAGACGTGTTGGTGAATTAGTATCTGTTCATGTAATTCCTAGACCACATGCAGATGTTGAAGACTTACTTAAATAGTAATAAAAATTAAAAGTGAAAAGAGTTGAAAAATATGGAATTAGACAAATTAATAGACAGAATTGCTGAGGAAGTATATCGTAAGATAGCAAGTGAGAATAACGGAGCAAATAAAATTGATGCAACTAATAATAATGATATCGCATCAATTATTGATCATACGTTATTAAAGCCAGAAGCAACTGAATCAGATATCAAAAAAGTATGTGAAGAGGCAATTGAATATAACTTTAAGTCAGTATGTATTAATACACACTATGTGACTTTAGTTTCTCGTCTTTTAGCTGGTACTAAAGTTGATACTTGTTGTGTTGTAGGGTTCCCTTTAGGGGCATCTTCTACAAGAGCTAAAATTGATGAAACATATGATGCACTTAAAAACGGTGCAAATGAAATAGATATGGTTATCAATATTGGTGCACTTAAATCAGGTGACTGGAATACTGTTAAAAGAGACATTGAAGGTGTAACAAATGCAGCTAAAGGTAGAGCATTAGTAAAAGTTATTTTAGAAACTTCATTACTAAATGATGAAGAAAAAATTAAAGCTTGTACTATCGCTAAAATGGCAAGAGCTGATTTTGTTAAAACATCAACTGGATTTAATACTGGTGGAGCAACAATAGAAGATATTAGACTTATGCGTAAAGTTGTAGGACCTAATATGGGAGTTAAAGCATCAGGTGGAGTTCGTGATACTAAAACTGCTAGAGCAATGATGGCTGCAGGAGCAAGTAGAATCGGAACAAGTTCAGGAATAAATATTGTTAGAGGTACAAAACCTTCAACAGGTACTTATTAGTACCAGGAAAGAGGAGATTATATGTATGCTGCTAGAATAATCGGAACTGTTGTTGCAACACAAAAAGATCCGAGAATGAATAGTTTAAAAATGCAAGTTGTACAACCTGTAAACTTAGTTACTTTTGAAAATGAAGGTAAACCAGCTGTTGCAATTGATGCTGTTGGTGCTGGAAATTCAGAAATAGTTTTAGTTGTTGCAGGAAGTTCTGCTAGATTAACAGAACTTACTCAAAATAAACCTGTTGATGCTACAATTATGGCAATTGTTGATTATATTGATATTGAAGGTAAAAACGTCTTTAGTAAAAACAAGAAGGAGACGTAAATATGAAAATAGCAATTGGTTGTGATCATGGTGGGTTTGAGTTAAAAGAAGTAATTAAAGAATATTTAAGTGAAGAATTACATATTCAATATGAAGATTTTGGAACTTATAATAAAGTAAGATGTGATTATCCAAATTATGCCTTTTTAGTTTCACATGCAGTTTCGACACAAAAATGCGATTTAGGTATAATGATTGATGGTGCAGGAATAGGATCTGCGATGATGGCTAATAAAGTACCTGGTGTGCTTGCCGCATGCGCAAACGAGATATATACTGCAGAAAATAGTCGTCATCATAACGGAGCAAATGTTCTAACACTGGGTAGTATGGTAATTGGACCAGGTGTAGCTAAAGAAATAGTTAAAACTTTCTTAACTACTAAATTTGAAGGTGAAAGAAACATGCAAAGAATTAATAGTATTTTAGAAATTGAAAAAAGATTAAATAATAGGGGGTGATTCCATGCAAATGGCTAAAGTTATTGGTATGGTCACATCAACAGTAAAAGTAAAAGATATTAAGGGTGTTACACTTCTAGTGATTCAACCCGTTAATTCAAAACATGAATTACTAGGAACACCTATCGTTGCAGCAGATGTTTTTGGTGCAGGCGTAGGTGAATATGTATTTTATGCAAAAAGCAAAGAAGGGGCGATGAACCTCCCTATTCCAACGTCATGTGTTGATGCAGGAATTGTTGGAATAATTGATAGTGTTCATACGCTTTAGAATAACTGAAGAACGAGGTGAGAATAATGCAACTTGCAAAAGTAGTAGGAAATTTAGTATCAACACATAAAAATGAAAAACTAAGAGGAAAAAAACTCTTATTTGTTCAACCACTCGATGAAAAATTAGTTCCTTTTGGGAATGAAATGCTTGCGGTTGATGGAGTTGGGGCAGGAATTGGTGATACAGTAGTAATTATAAATGAAGGCGGATCAGCTAGAATGATTACTAATGCTGCTAGCCCTTATTCTCCAATTGAGTTATGTATAGCTGGAATTGTCGATTCAGTTCAAACTGAAAACGATTATAAAATAATTAAATAGTAAAGAGATGATGATATGAAACTTTTGGAAAAGATAATTAGTCAAGCAAAACAAAATATTCAAACTATAGTACTACCTGAAGGTAAGGATCAAAGAATTATTGATGCTGCTAGAGAACTTAAAAGTCAAAACGTCGCAAATGTTATAGTTTTAATTAATATTGCAGATATAAATGAAGAGACTAAAAAGTTACAAAATGAAGGTATAGAAGTTATTGTAGTTGAAAATTCAGATAAATTGAATACTTATAGTTCGATATTAGTTGATTTACGTAAAGCTAAAGGAATGACAAAAGAAGAAGCAGATAAACTTATTTTAAACACTGTATATTATGGTGTAATGATGGTTAAAAATAACGATGCTGATGGAATGGTTGCAGGAGCAATTACTTCAACAGGAGACGTTCTTAGACCTGCACTTCAAATACTTAGAACGGCAAAAAATGTTAAAATTGTGTCGTCGTTTTTCCTTATGGATGTACCAAATTCAATTAGTGTTAAAAATAATGTATTTGCCTTTTCTGATTGTGGTCTAGTTGTTAATCCAAGCGTAGAGGAATTATCTGAAATTGCTATTCAAACAGCAAGATCATTTGACTATTTAACTCAGAGTGAACCACGTATTGCAATGCTTTCTTATTCGACATTCGGAAGTGCAAGTGGTGAGGTAGTTAGTAAGGTAGTTAAAGCAACAAAAAATGTACAAGCACGCTATCCTAATTTAAAAATAGATGGTGAATTACAACTTGATGCTGCAATAGTACCTTCTGTTGCTAAACAAAAGGCACCTTTCAGTAATGTTGCAGGACAGGCTAATGTATTAATATTCCCTGATTTACAATCAGGTAATATTGGATATAAATTGGTTGAAAGGTTAGCTAATGCTGCTGCCTATGGTCCGATTACACAAGGGCTTAGTAGACCTGTTAATGATCTATCACGAGGATGTTCTTATGAAGACATTATTGCTGTAGTAGCAATAACTGCTTTACAATCTCAATCATATAGAAGTTAGTAATTATCAGATGAATAATAGATGATAATTCAACAAGAAAATTAATAGTAATTATTGTTAAAATAATTATTAGTTTTCTTGTTGAATTACTTTAATTTGTGCGTAATAAAACAGGTGAAATATCGAAGTCACTGAAAAAGTCTATGAGAGATCATAGGCTTTTTTATATACTCATAAAAAGTTATGCACATTTGGGGATAACTTTCTTGTCTTACGGCCTTGTTATGCTGTTAATCACTGCTTAAGTGTAGTATAATAGTA
>JAUVDP010000062.1 GCA_030595255.1 Mycoplasmatota bacterium
TACACCTAATGCACCTTACTTTGTACTAAAAAGAATTAATAAGGAGTAATCCTTATTTTTTTTAGCATATTGATTAACTCTATTTGATAATTGTTGTATAATATGGTTGCGAATAAGAAACAGAGGTGATTCAAGTGGATAATAGTACTATAGAGATGCAAGTTAAAGAGATTCTTCATAAAGTAAGACCATATTTACAAAGAGATGGTGGAGACGTTAAATACATCAGATTTGAGGATGGTATTGTTTATGTAGAGATGCTTGGAGCATGTGTGGGATGCGGAGCTCTTGATTCAACTTTGAAAGACGGAATTGAGGCTATTCTTTTAGAAGAAGTTCCTGGTATTATTGGAGTAGAAAATATCGAATAATTTAACGGAAATCGCTTTATTAAGACAATATAAACTTATAAAGAAGATCATTAGACTGATTTTCTTTTTTTATTTACTTTCAAGTTAATATAATCTTTGATATAATATTTACGAGTAATCGAAAATGAGGTGTTTAATAATGAAAGTGGGGAGCATTATTAAAGGAGAGATTACTGCTATAAAGCCATACGGAGCATTTGTAAAGATTTTACCAGATCATGTTGGTTTAATTCACATTTCAGAGTTTAGTGAAGGCTTTGTACGTAGTATTGAAGACTATGTAAACATAGGAGATGTTATAGACCTTAAAATAATTAAGATACTAGAAGATAAAGTTAGCCTTAGTTATAAAGCGCTGCATAAGAAAAAGAAAAGATATAACATTGTTTTAGATAGTGGATTTACTCCTTTAAAAGAAGAGTTAAGATATTGGATTAATGATTATAACAAAAAAGACGATGAGTAATCATCGTTTTTTGTTTACAAATAGTCTTATGATATACAAATAACATCTTTTGTGATAGTATTTAAACGTAAATATAGGAGGTATATATTATGGATAAATATTTTGATGTAAGTTGTAAGAAAACTTTACCGTTTTTAGAACCAAAAGATTTTGCTACTATGATGTTTGAGGTTGTAAAAGCTACAGATTTATTAAACTCGAGAGAAGGTAAAGGGAGCGATTTCCTAGGATGGGAAGACTTACCAGTTACTTATGATAAAGAAGAATTTGTAAAGATTAAAGAAACTGCTAAAAAGATAAGATCTAATTCAGATATTTTAGTAGTAATTGGTATCGGAGGATCATATTTAGGATCTAAAGCTGCTATTGAAATGTTAGGTAATCACTTCAAAGTAGAAGGAGAGCTAGAAGTTGTATATGCAGGACATCACATTTCTAGTACTTATATGATGGATTTAGTAGATTATCTAAAGGGAAAAGACTTTTCTATTAACGTTATAAGTAAGTCAGGGACTACTACTGAGCCAGCTTTGGCATTTAGAATGCTTAAGAAACTATTAATTGAAAAATATGGAAAAGAAGAAGCTGTAAAAAGAATTTATGCTACAACTGACAAAGATCAAGGTGCTTTAAGAACTTTAGCTGACAAAGAAGGATATACTACATTTGTAGTTCCTAATGATGTTGGTGGAAGATTTAGTGTATTAACTGCTGTGGGATTGCTTCCTATAGCGGCTGCAGGTATAAATATTGATGAGATGATGGAAGGTGCCGAAGCAGCATATTATGAATATTTAAATAATCCTTTAGAAAGTGATGTTACTAAATACGTTGCTGTTCGAAACATTCTTTATAGAAAAGGTAAGAAAATTGAGATGTTAGTAAGCTATGAACCGTCATTCCACTACTTTGGAGAATGGTGGAAACAATTATTTGGTGAAAGTGAAGGAAAAGAACATAAAGGTCTTTTCCCAGCAAGCGCTTCATTCAGTACTGATTTACATAGTTTAGGACAATATATACAAGATGGAGAAAGACATTTATTTGAAACAGTAATTACGGTAAAAAAAGCTAAGAGAGAGATTATAATTGAAGAAGATGATCTTAACTTAGATGGACTTAACTATTTAGCTGGTAAAACTGTAGATTATGTTAATAAACAGGCTTTTTTAGGAACATTACTAGCTCACACTGACGGTGGAGTTCCTAATTTACTTATTACAATCCCTGAGATAAGCCCTAAAAGCTTTGGACACATGGTTTACTTTTTTGAAAAAGCATGTGCAATTAGCGGATACCTGTTAGATGTTAATCCATTTAATCAACCTGGTGTAGAAGATTATAAGAAAAACATGTTCGCATTGTTAGAAAAACCAGGGTACGAAGAGCTTACCAAAGAGCTTAAGAAAAAAATATAAAAATTAAAAGTAATTCTTAATTGAATTACTTTTTTATATGTAGTATAAATTAATTATTGAAGTAAAACCTTTTCGTGGAAAATTACTTAAATTTACATACATATTACTTGTTTTTTTATAACAATATAATATAATAAATTAGATAAAAAAATGGAGGTGTTATTATGGATCCGATGGTTTTAGATTGGATTGGGTATATTGCTTCGTTAATTGTTCTTATTTCTTTACTAATGAGTTCTATAAAGAAATTAAGATGGATTAACTTAGGAGGAGCCTTGTTGTTTGGTATTTACGGATTCTTAATAGGGTCTTTACCTACTGGTTTTATGAATTTGGGAATAGTAATTATTGATATTTACTTTTTAATTAGAATGTATAAATCAAAAGAGTTTTTTAGAGTTTTACCTATTGAAAACGATACTGAGTATTTAAATTATTTCCTAGATTTCTATAAAAAAGACATTGGTAGTCGCTTGGATATATCTAAAATTGACTTTAAAAAGGCTACAGTTAAGCTGTATTTATTAAGAAATATGAATCCAGCTGGAATCTTCATTTGTAATGAGTTTGATAAGAAGACATTAGAGATTACATTAGATTATGTTATACCGATGTTTAGAGACTTTAAACTCGGACAATTTATCTTTGGAGGACAGAAATTATATTTCCTTGGAAAAGGTTATAATAGGTTTGTTGTATTTACTAAGAATTCAAGTCATATTAAGTATCTTAAAAAGATGGGATTTGTTGAAACAAAGGTCAAAACTAAAATTTGTTATGTTAAAAGTATAAAGTAAAAGAGTTCTCAATCAGTTGATTGAAAACTCTTTTTTTATTCGAAATATTTAAGGTGAATTGTCTTCTTTGAACTCATAGTCTCAATAGATGTTATATCATAGTATGTTTCACCATCAGCTTGAGATATTTGAGGGGTTGTAAAGACTGCTTTTACCTTTTTACCTTTTTTGAAAAAGACGTATTTTTTAAATAATCTATGTTTTCCAAGATAAAGCATAAAAAATATTGGTAAAACCATTAATTTATTAGCACTATGTAGAACAACAATATCAAGTTCTTCATCTGAGATATTTCCATCTGGTGCAATTTTCATTCCACCACCGAAATATTTACCATTACAAATAGCTACAATATATGATTTTTTAAAATTATACTCTTTATCATCAATTGTTAGTGTTAATGGCTCAGGTATGTATTTTACCAGTGCTTTAAATGTATTGAAAAAGTATCTAAATTGTCCTTTTCTTGGTGATTGATTTATTAGGTATCCGACATATCCATCAAGACCCATTCCAATAGAGTTTATATAATGAGTTTCTAAACCAGTATCAAAGACAGATTTCATAATATATTGAGGTAAATCATCATTTCCTTTTAAACTTCTTAAATAGTCATTTCCAGACCCATTCTTTTTAAGATATATATCTTGTTTTATATCATAATCAATCGTGTTATTAACAAATCTATTAATTGTTCCATCTCCACCAAGTAATATTACCTTTTCGAATTCTTGCTTTTTCTCTAAGAATTCCTTCATATCAGCAATTTTAACGATACTTTTAAGTCTGAATGGAATATTATTTTTTTTATAATATCTAATCAATTTATGAGTTTGTACATTTCCTTTATTGTTCTTTGATAAGGGATTGTATAGGATTAAATCCATTATTATCGACTCCTTTAGGGGTATTATACCATAACCGTTTATTTATATACTATATATAAATAGTTTATGATATAATTTTAGATATAAAAATATATATAACAAGGTGATATTATGTACAAAGAAATTATTATTAATGACATTGATGAAATGAACGTATTTGCTAAAAAAGTTGGAAAGACTTTATTTCCAGGTTATTTACTATGCTTAGAAGGTGATTTAGGTGCTGGTAAGACCACGTTCACTAAGTTTCTAGGTGCTAGTATGGGTATTACGGATATGATAAATTCTCCTACTTTTACGATTATGAAGATATATGAAGGAGAAATAGATCTTAATCATATGGATGTTTATCGTCTAAATGGTATTGGGATGGATTATGACCTAGAAGAGTACGTTTACGGTGATGGAGTTTGTGTTATAGAGTGGTATAAACACATTATAGAAAGTCTTCCTGAAGAGAAATTAGTTATTGAAATAGAGATTATTGATGAATTTAAAAGACTATTAAAAATAGAAGGATCTGGTAAATATGAAGAAATTGTTAAAAAGATTAGTAATTGATTCTGCATCTAAATTCCTTTATATAGCGCTTTATGAGGATTTAGAGTGTTTAGGTAAGTACTACGCTGAAGGTAATAATGATCATTCAGTTAAGCTAATGAGTGAAATAGAAAATATCTTTAGAAAAAATAATGTAAAAGTTAAGGATCTAGATGAAATCATTATTGGAATTGGACCAGGTAGTTATACAGGGCTACGTATAGGTGTTGTTGTAGCTAAAATGTTTGCCTGGAATGATGATATTCCTGTAAGAACTGTAAGTAGTTTAGCTATTTATGCTAGTTCTGTTACAACCGAAGGATTAATTCTTTCACAAATAGATGCTAGACGCGGAAACTCTTTCTTGGGTTTATATAAAAAAGTGGGGAAAACGCTAGTTTTAGCCGATGATGAAAAATTAGTTAACCTTGAAGAATATAAAGAAAGTATTAAAGAATCATATGAAGTTGTAAGTAGTGGAGAACCAAACTTAGAAGTTATACTTAATTCTGATATAACTACTTTAGTAAAAGATATTCATGGATTAAATCCTAATTACTTAAGAATCACTGAAGCAGAAAGAAATTTAAAGTAACCTATATTCATAATATATACACATATATAATGTAGTATATATATAAGGTGGTGAGGGCATGAGCATACTAAGCATCAAGAAATTACATAAAAGCTATACACATGGAAGTAACACCACACATGTATTAAAAGGAATAAGTTTAGATATTGAAGAAGGTAGTTTTGTGTCCATTCTAGGAAGAAGTGGATCCGGGAAAACTACTCTTTTAAACGTTATAAGTACTTTAATGGAGTATGAAAAAGGGAAAGTTATAATTGATGGACAAGATATTTCTAAGTTAAGAGCTAAGAAGATAAATGCTATAAGAAATAACTATATAGGATTTGTTTTCCAAGAATTTAACTTAGTTAAAGATATGAGTGTTTTAGACAACGTCGCTACACCGTTAATTCTTAATGGTGTTAAATTTAAAGAAGCACGTAAAAAAGCTATAATTGCGTTAACTTCTGTTGGATTAGAACAATACGCAAAAGTTAGACCTCCTGAATTATCAGGTGGGCAACAACAACGTGTCGCAATAGCTAGAGCTATAGTTAATGATCAGAAAATCATTCTTTGTGATGAACCTACTGGAGCACTTGATGACTATACAGCTAAGGGAATATTAGAATTATTAAAAGAGTTATCTAAGACTAAAACAGTAATAATGGTTACTCATGATGAGGAATTTGCGAAAACATATAGTGATCGTATGATAATCTTGGTTGATGGTAATATCTTAAAAGATGATATTTTACACAATACTGAGATAATAGAATCTAAAAAAAGAAAGTTAAAGGAAAATACTGCTGGATTATTAAATCTATTGATGTATTCATTTTTAAGTATGGATATTGATAAGAAGAGGTTCGGTAAAACGTTTAGAACGTTTAGTATTTCTTTAACTCTTTTTATTGTGATAAGTGTAATAAACCAGAATTTAGATATTTTTACTGAGCGGTATTTAAAGTTCTTTGTACAAAGTGAAGCAGCAGATAAAAATATTATATTAGACTTTATATATCAGTTTTTAGAACAAAATATTGCATCATTGATATCAGTAATATTATATATTCTAATTGCTTTCTGTATTGTATCTTACCTATTTGTTTTCACTATTAATATCATGAATAAAAAAAGGGAAATAGCTGTATTAAAAGCTTTTGGAGCTTCTCAAGAATCTATAGCTATCCTATTTATGTTCAGACCTATTAAGTTTACTATTGCTATTTTTAAGGATACTTTAATTTATACTTTCATATTAATTTTAATAATAAATAATGTACTTAAATTTAGGGAAATACTAGTAGCTAATTACTTTGGATTCTTTATGAATATCCTAGAAGTTACTTATGGAACTATTATTTCATTCTTCTTAAATACTGATTCAAATTTAATTGAGTTTCACCTACATTACTCTCATATAGTTTATATTTTTGGAATTGTTATTGTATTATTTATGATTGGAAGCCTTATTCCGGCTTACAAAATATCAAGAAGTAACACAATAAGGATGTTAGCGACAGAATGATAGAGCTAAAGAACTTAACTAAAGTATATGAGACTGTAAACTATAATGTAATTGCTCTTAGTGATATTAATTATAAGCTAGAAGCTGGTGAAGTTGTTGTATTACTAGGCCGTAGTGGTAGTGGTAAAAGTACGCTATTGAACATCCTAGGTGGATTTGATAGAGATTATGCAGGAAGTTTCTTCTTGGGTGGAGAAAATATGAAAGAAAAAACCGAAAGAGAAATAGACACTATTCGTAAAAGAAGAATAGGGTTTGTTTTCCAACAGTATGTTCTTTTAAATAACTTAACTGTAATTGAAAATGTAGAATTAGCTTTAAAAGTTATAGGAGTAGTAAATAACGGAAGTAGGAGAAGGGCTTCATTACATGCTTTAAAGCTTGTAGGGCTTAGAGAGCATGCGGATAAATATCCTTATGAACTTTCTGGTGGACAAAAACAAAGAGTAGCAATAGCACGTGCTTTTGTTAAAAACCCAGATATTATCATCGCTGATGAACCTACTGCAGCTCTTGATTCAAGAACAGGGAATGAAGTATTAGATCTTTTAAGAGATTTATGTAGAACTAAGTTATTAATTATTGCAACGCATAATAAAGCTATTGTCCGTGATTATGGTTCTAGAGTTATTGAATTAAAAAGTGGATACACTATTAAAAACGAACTTATCACTGATGCTAGTTTAGTTAAGGTAGATGAGATAGATTTAATTATTGATAAAGAAATTAAATCAGAT
>JAUVDP010000069.1 GCA_030595255.1 Mycoplasmatota bacterium
TTCTATTTAAAAAGACTATGATAGCAGATTAACTTATCATAGTCTTTTTTCAATTCTTTTTATTTAATTTAACGAAATGTTATTATTCGGTTTGTTTTGTTAATAGTGGTATGAGGTATTCGCCATCAATAATTCCATCATCCAGTAATGTAGCTATAGGAGTATTTACTCCATCCATTCTCATAAATAAAATATTATCCTTAAGACAACCACTTGCATTGTAAATATATGTTGTCCCATTAATTATGAAAGTTTCATTTCCATTTTGATCACATTCACCACCAGCATATGCATAAACAACTTGCCCGTCAATGTGAAAGTCAAGCCAATAGTAATCAGCTTCATCTGACATAATTTCTTCTGGATTACGATCTAGTTGCATTAATTCAACTCTTAGGGATTCAATAGATATTAACTTTTGATTAAGGGCATCACGAAGATAAATATAGTTTGAAATACCGTCCTTAATAAAGAACGTCATATCAGCACTACACCCTTTGAAACTATATCCATAATTATAAGTTACACCACTATAGTAAATATCTTCATAGGTGGTGTTGCAAAATATTCCATCATGTTCTTTTTCATATATGTAGTAACCATCAACAGGTTCAACGCTAACAATATTGTATGTGTTTGTTTTACATGAGCTAAGTAGAAAGACAAATACGAGAATTAATAGTATCTTCTTCATTTCAATCACTCCTTACACTAATAGTATACTCCATTTATAAATAAAGAGTATTTAAAATCTAAATGTTATTCTTGTATTTTGGGTCTTCAACAAGACTAGAGTATTTTTAGAAGTCATTTACTGACTTCTTTTTATATGATAAAATGTTAATTGAGGAGATGGTATTATGGAACCTATCGGAAATACTTATATCAAAAATCAAAACGATCAATTGTTAAAAATATCAAAGAGATTTGATATGAAGCAAATTAAGAAACTAAAGATACTTATTTTGTTTAGATTATTAGAAAAATTAGATGATACTGATAATGATGAAATATATCATTTAACAGAGGAAATAATTAATAAACTACATAATATAAATATAAGAAAACGTAGTGATATAAGGGATTATAGAAAAACTTATTCTTTACTTATTAATGTTATTAAGAAAAAATATCCTCATATTGCAAAAGGAGTAATTTCAAATAAAGGAACTCTAATAGCATCATCAACAACTATGGGAACAAGTCATTCTTCAGTTAGTTCGGGAGTAATTGGAGCAGCTGTAGCATATGCATCTAGTTTGAAGTATGATGATGGTTCAATAAAGAAGGATAAATAGTGTAATAGTAATTGGAAGGTGACAATCATGAAAATACGTCTTGCAGATATAAACGATTTTAAGAAAGAATGGAATTATTCTAATACTCCTACATATAAATATTTTCTAGATCAACTAATAAATGAAAATGTAGAGTTTTGGATTGTTGAGTTATCAAATAAACTAATAGGTGAACTATATATCTTTTGGGATTCTGAGGATAAAGATGAGGCAAACGGGATAAATCGTGCATATCTTTGTGCTTTTAGAATTAAAGAAGAGTATCAAGGACAAGGTTATGGAAAGTCATTAATGAATGCTGTACTAAAAAGAATTAAAAGTAAAGGATACACAGAGGTAACAATTGGTATCGATAATGATAATTTTATAAAGTTAGAAGAAATGTATAATAAAATCGGATTCACCGTTTATGTTAAATCTACTAATGTTGATTACCATTATATTAATAAAGAGGGTAAGCCAACTATATATAAAGATTCTTATATATTGAAAAAGAAAATATTTTAATAATATATTAAGGTCTTTTATATGTTAAAATAACAACAATAATAACAAGGAGGAAAACTAATGAAGTTAATATTATTTACAACACCAAGAAACAAAGAGGTTTATATTAATCCTGAGCATGTAGCTATTATTAAAGGACACAAGAAAGATAAAGGATATACAAAGATTATGTTAGGTTATGGTGATTTTAGTTCACAGACAAATATAATTGTTGTTAATGAAAATTTAGAGACTGTTAAGAGAAAACTTGTTGAATAAGTAGGTCTAACTATGATAGATTTTTCTAATGAAAATATTATGTTAACCAAATGTAATATCACGATTAATAGAAATACAAGATATGATGATATTGATACATCGTTATATAGTGAGTATGGATGTAATAATCCAATATATAAAAAATCCTTTTAAAGGATCAAGAATTTTGTGGAACATCATGTTCCACAGGATTATTATTTTTAAATAATAGAATAGATAATATAGTATTATTTAATTCAATTCAAATAAACTAAGGAACTTAAGACAAGGTAAAGGATGATATTAAATGAAAAGAATTATTATAATAACACTGTTTATATTTTTATTAACTGGATGTAATATTAATGAAGAAAAAATATATAGTGTTGATGTGGATGTTATACTAAATATAGGAGGTATAATTGAAGTTGAAGATAATCCAGGGGCGTTAAGATATGCAATTGTAGATCGAGTGGATCTTATTGACGTATTCGTTATTACTGAGATAGAAATGTTAACTACTGGATTTGCTGAATGGCCTTATGAAAGTATATTTATAGATAAAGACCTAGATGAATATGAAACTATCTTACAAGAATTATTTGATCAAATAGCTGATGGAGATACTTTAGGTGGTTGGTTAGATCATATGGTTGGTCCTAAAGCTAAATTAATAGTAACGATGCAAAATGATACATCAACAATAGTATGTGAATTCTATCAAGATGAAAACTTAGATATTACACATCTTATAATTCAACACATTAATGAAGATGGAGTAAAAGAATCAAAAGAATATAGTAGTGAGACATATAGTGATATATTTACTAAGTTAAGTGATCTTTTAAAAGACTAAAAAAAGAGCGATTTAGAATCGCTCTTTTATATTGTTTTATATTGATTAATAAGATCATTAAGAATATTTTTATAAGTATCATTTTTTGAAATGTATTTTTTAACTGTAGAAACTGAAGTACTAAATATTTTTTCTTTTACGTTATTTTGCTCAATATATTTCATAACATACTGTATTGTAGGTAATTCATCAATAAATTTAAGAATATCATCATAATCATCAGAATTAAGATAATTGCTATTTCTTTTTAAGATTTTATTAACTGAACGTTTCTCTTTTTTAGAAACAATATCATCATCTTGAGTATATAAATAGATTAACATTAAGAAAGATAACTTTGTTGTTTTCCTTTTAGACTCATATGCCCATATTGCTTTTGGATCAGTTGGTGCTTGTACAGAACTGTGTTTTCTCATAAAAATAGCTAAACCTGAATTATTTGCTTTCGCACTTCGGTACTCATTTGTCATGCCGCTTCTTGAATTAAGTTCCTGATGCGCTTTTACTACATGTCTCATCATAACTGCATTTACTCCCATAGCTTAATCTCCTCCTTATACATTTATATAGTCAATATTATACCATGTTTGCATCTATTATGCTATTTACGAGGTGATTATATGAGAAAGATTTGTTTATTTATTCTAGTATCAATTTATTATCTATATAGTTATGGTATAATAAAAAAATAGGAGTGTGATTAGATGTATAGTTACTTAAAAGGAACAGTCACAGAAATAAAATCAAATGGAATTACAATGGATGTTAATGGTGTAGGGTATGATGTTAGAACTCCTAATCCATACGATTATAAAATGGATGAAGAATTAAAAGTATACATTCATCACTATGTACGTGAAGATGCTATTCATCTTTATGGATTTAAAACTATAGAAGGTAAAAGTTTATTTATTAAACTATTAAGTGTAAAAGGAATTGGGCCTAAAAGTGCTATTGCAATTCTTGCATCAGGAAATGTAGTTGATGTTATTGGAGCTATCGATAGAGGGGATGCTAAGTTCTTAACTAAGTTCCCAGGAATTGGTCCTAAAGCAAGCCAACAAATTATTTTAGATTTAAAAGGTAAAATAGATCTTAATCAAGATTCATTTGCTAAATCAACTAATATTACTGATGTTGAAGACGCATTAAAATCTTTAGGATATAAAGTTAAAGAGATTACTAAAGCAGTAAAAGGATTAGATGGTAATAAATCTACTGATGTTTTATTAAAAGAAGCATTAGCGCAAATGCTTAAATAAAAGGAGACTTATATGGATGCTTTTTTCTCACATACTATAGGGATTGAATTTACTGAATGGGGAGTTTATCACTTCATACCAATATCTTTAATTATTGTAGGTGTATTATTAATCTACTACTTTAGAAACGAGATTAGAGATTCAAAGAATGAGAAATACTTTAGATATACACTCGGTACTATTGGTATAGTAGCTGAATTTTCTCTTCAGATATGGAAACTTAGTACAGGAAACTATGTATTAGATGATTTACCTATTGGGGTTTGCTCATTTAGTTTATTCATGAGTATATATGTAATGTTTACTAAAAGCTTTAAAGTATATGAAATTGCCTATTTCTGGGCAATTGGTGGAGTACTTAGTATTTTATTTCCGGATATTTTATATGGACCTGATAGATATAGATATTATGAATACGTAATAGGTCATACAAGTTTCTTCTTTATGATAATGTATATGTTGTTTGTTCATGACTTTATTCCAACATTTAACTCATTTAAGAAAAGCTTTATATTGTTATTCGCAGTTGTAGTAATATTTATCATTCCAATTAATAATATCTTTGGTACAAACTTCATGTATTTATTAGAACCTGGGGATACTCCATTTGGGATATTCTGGGGTAATGGATATTTTCTATACTTAGTAGGGTGTATAGTATTATCAATGATTGTATTGTATATATGGTATTTACCAATAGTTTTATACAGAAAATATAAAAAAACGACTTAAATTTAAAGTCGTTTTTATTTGTAATTTTTAAAATTTAAATAAATTAGCTATTTTCTTATGAGAATAGTTATTACTAATCGCAAGCATTAATAAGATTCTTGCTTTTTGTCCGTTAAAGTTTCCACCTAAGATACATCCTCTATTAGTTAAGTCTTTTCCACCACCAACATATGCGTAAGTATCTAAGACTCTTCCTGAGTAACATCTAGAAACGAGGACAATATGAATTCCCTTTTCTATTGCTTTATCAATAGAATCTAACATCATTGGCGGAACATTACCACGACCCAAACTTTCTAAGACAATACCTTTAGCTCCACGATTCATTAAATAATCAATAAAGTGTCCATCCATTCCGGCATAAACTTTAAAAAGATATGTATCATCATTAATCTGATTTTTAAAATCGTATACTTCATGATGAGTTACATCTCTATAATAGATTACCTCACCGTGATCAATTATACCAAGAGGACCAAATTCAACTGATTTAAAAGTATCTAAACTCATTGTATGAGTTTTTGTAACTTCAGTAGCACTATTAATAGTATCGTTCATTACAACTAAAGTACCTTTACCTATAGAGTAAAAAGATAAACAAACCTTAACACTTGATACCAAATTAGTTAGACCGTCATATCCAAGTTCACTTGCATTCTTCATGGACCCAGTTAAAACCACTGGCTTTTTGGACTTGATAACAGAATTCATATAAAATGCA
>JAUVDP010000073.1 GCA_030595255.1 Mycoplasmatota bacterium
GTCAAAACTAGTTAACTTCATAACTTCCGCTGCTTCTTTAGCACGAGTTGAATCTTTCCATAAAATAGTTGCGTATCCTTCAGGACTTAAAATAGAATAAATTGAGTTTTCAAGCATTAATACAGTATTAGCTATACCAAGAGCTAAAGCTCCACCACTTCCACCTTCACCTACTATAACTGCGATAACTGGTACAGTTAAAGCACTCATTTCAAGTAAATTACGAGCAATTGCTTCTCCTTGTCCTCTTTCTTCAGCAGCTAAGCCTGGATAAGCACCCGGAGTATCAATTAAAGTAATGATTGGTCTTCTAAATTTTTCAGCTTGTTTCATTAATCTTAATGCCTTACGATATCCTTCAGGATGGGGCATAGAGAAATTTCTTTCCAAGTTTTCTTCTAATGTTTTCCCTTTTTGTTGGGCAATAATAGTAACTACATTACCATTAATATTACCTATACCCGCAATTATTGATTTGTCATCTCTAAATAATCTATCACCGTGAAGTTCAATAAAACTATCACACATATAATTAATAAATTCTAAAGATGTTGGTCTTAACTGGTGACGAGCAAGTAATACTCTATCCCACGCAGTTAAATTAGTCATTGATTCATCTTTATAATTTTGAATCTCAATTTTTAACTTATTAATTAATTCTTCATTACCAAGTTCAGAAATTTTACTTTCTAACTCTCTTACTTTTCTTTCTTTAGCTAATATATCCATTATTGATACCTCCTATGAAATAATAGAAGTTTACCTAGAGTATCTTTAAGTTCATGTCTAGGCACTACCTTATCAACAAATCCCTTTTCTTCCAAGAACTCAGCTCTTTGGAATCCTTCAGGTAATTTTTGATTAATAGTTTGTTCAATTACACGTGGTCCAGCAAACCCAATTAACGCATTAGGTTCTGCTAAAATAATATCACCAAGTGTTGCAAAACTAGCAGTAACTCCACCTGTAGTAGGGTGAGTTAATACACTAATATATAAATACCCTTGTTCAGCATGTTTCCACACTGCAGCACTAGTTTTAGCCATTTGCATTAAACTAAATATACCTTCTTGCATTCTAGCTCCACCTGATGCAGTAAATATAATTATTGGTAATTTTTTATAAATTGCATACTCAAAACTTTTAGCAACTTTCTCACCAACAACACTACCCATACTACCCATCAAAAAATAACTATCCATAACACCAATTACAGATGGCATTCCATTTATTTCACAATATCCATAAATATATGCTTCATCTAAATTAGTTTTTTCTTTATATTCAGCAACTTTTTCTTCATATCCATCTTGAAATAATGGATTTAAAGTAATATAACCATGTCCTTTTTCAACAAAAGTACCACTATCAACAGTAATCTTAATTCTATCTACTGCTCTAACTCTAAAATGTTCACCACAGTTTTTACAGATAAATCCGTTCTCAACTGTTGCTTTCATATTTACAGCTTCTTTACAAGTAGGACACTTTTCATATAACCCTTTAGGTACATCCATTTTAACGTTAGATATTTGACTTTTTGTTCTGTGAATTTTGAATTTATTTTGAGAATTCTTACGATCTTTAAATGCTTTAACTAAATCATTCATTATTCATCATACTCCAGTAAACTATCAATTTTCATACCAATAAATCCTGTATCAAATTCACCTTTAACATAATCAGCATTATTCAAAATCATATAACAAAAGTCTTGATTAGTAGTTACTCCACCAATCACTAATTCTTCTAACGTTGCTTTCATTTTATTAATAGCGTCAATTCTATTTTCACCATGAACAATAACTTTACCCATCATTGAATCATAAAATGGTGGTATAGAATATCCTGTATAAATAAAACTATCAAATCTAATTCCGTTACCTGAAGGTACATGAAGTAAATCTATCTTTCCAGGATTAGGTCTAAACCCATGTTTAGGATCTTCAGCATTAATTCTAACTTCAATACTATGTCCTTTTAATATAATATCTTCCTGAGTAAAACTTAACTCTTTACCAGCAGCAACTTTTATTTGTTCTTTAATAATATCTATACCAGTAACCATTTCAGTTACTGGATGTTCAACTTGAATTCTTGTATTCATTTCAATAAAATAGAAATCATCTCCACTTAATAAGAATTCAATAGTACCTGCATTTTCATAATTTACACTTTTACTAGCAAGTATCGCAGCATCACCCATTCTTTTACGTAAGTCTTCACTTATTAAACTAGGTGCTTCTTCTAATACTTTCTGGTTTCTTCTCTGGATTGAACAATCTCTTTCTCCAAGATGAACTACATTACCATACTTATCAGCCATAATTTGGAATTCAATATGTTTAGTATTTATAACATATTTTTCTAAATACATTGTCCCATTACCAAAAGCATTTATTGCTTCACTTTTCGCAGTTTCAAATGCATTGTCAAACTCATCCATAATATTAGCAACACGCATTCCACGTCCACCACCACCAGCACTAGCCTTAATTAAAATAGGAAAACCAATTTCTAAAGCGATACTTCTTGCGTCATCTAATGATTTAACAGCTCCATTACTTCCAGGAACTACAGGAACACCTGCTTTAATCATTATTTCGCGTGCTTTAGATTTATTTCCCATTTGGTCAATTACATTACCACTAGGTCCGATGAATCTGAGTCCGCACTCTTGACAAAGATTAGCGAAATCACTGTTTTCACTTAAAAACCCGAACCCAGGGTGTATTGCTTCAGCACCTTTACTTATAGCTGCCGTAACAATATTCTCCATATTCAAATACGATTCATTACTTTTTGCACCACCAACACAAACTGCGTCATCCGCAATTTGTACATGCAAGCTATCTTTATCTGCTACAGAATAAATAGCAACAGTTTCGATACCCATTTGTTTACAAGCCCTGATAATTCTTACTGCTATTTCTCCTCTATTTGCGATTAAAACTTTTTGGAACATTATTCCTTAATTTCCATCACAATTTGATCAAATTCAACCATAGTAGCATCTTTAACATTAATACTAACTACAGTCCCATTAACAGGAGAAGTAATTTCATTCATTACTTTCATTGCTTCAACAATAAACAATACATCTCCCTTGTTAACTTTTTGATTTAATTTAGCAAAAACTTCACTATCAGGAGATGGTGCTTGGTAGTAAGTCCCCACAAGTGGTGACCTAACTAACAGGTTGTCATTTACTTCTTCTTCCATAACACTTTGCCCCTGTTCTTTCACTGTAGTTGTCTCAGTAAAAGAACCAACAGGAGCAAAAGAAGGAGAAGAAACAAATTTATTGTTTTCCTTTTCTAATAAAATAGAAAATTCATTATCTTTTATCTCTAACTTATGAATTTTAGAATCCTCAAATTCTTTCATAAGATTTTTTATTTGTCTTAAGTCCATGTTTTACCCTCCAACATTTTGACTATCAAATTATTATTTTTAAAAAAAATAAGTAAAGATTTTCATGCGAAAATCTTTACTTCTCACCTTCAATAAACGATACAATTTGTTGTACTGTTTCAAAAGCTTGTGCTGCTTCATCACTTACTTTAATTTCAAATTCATCTTCAATAGCCATAATTAATTCTACAGCGTCTAATGAATCCGCACCAAGATCATCAGAAATACTTGCTGCTAATGTTACTTCACTAGCTTCTACTCCCAATTCATCGACGATAATTTGTTGTACTTTTTCAAAAATCATAGTAATTCCTCCTTATTTATATATATAATTCTTCTTATTCTACCTTTAAATATTATACTTGTCAAATTATTTTGAAGTTCAAAACTTCAATACAATTTTTATATTTATTATGCCTCATACGTAAAATGAGGACGTATGCGTACATACACATACAAAACCACTATTATTTTAAGTAAATCACCTAATAGATAAGGTGAGAAAGTGGCTAGAGTAGTAAGGAAACTAGTGTTTAGTAAATATGATATATATGAGGCTCCAAACATATAAATCACTACATTTCCAAGTACTAAAACTGAGAAAATATACCAAATCTTCTTATTTAGAAAGTTTATATTTTTCATAAATCCTACTAAATATGCACTAAAAATAAACCCAATTATAAATCCTCCACTACCACCAGTAATTACACCAAGTCCACTTCTGAAATTAGAAAATACTGGCAAACCAATAATTCCCATGAACACATACACAATCATACTCAAACTTCCAAGTCTTGGTCCAAGTAATAATGCTGCCATAAATACAAAAATTGTTTGTAATGAAACAGCTGGTAAATCTCCTAGTGGAATTGAAACTCCTGCTGTTGCAGCCATCATTGCTGGAAATAAAGCAACAAGACTCATTTCTCTAACACTTAACCTCTTCATTTTCAGTAAAACTCCTTTAAGCTAATTTCATTATAAGAAACTCTATGTTCACTTACTTCGTTCTTAATAATTATTGTTCCATCTTTTTCTATATTACTTATTATGTATTCTTCACCATGATATATAATCTTTTTATTAATTACCATCGAGTAACTTAAATACATATTAAATACTTCATTAAAGTCCATATTTAAAATCTCATTATAATTTCTAACAAACTCATCTAAAACATTTTCTATATTTATATCCATCTTTGTTAATAATTTAATAGATGTTGCTTTATCTGATAATTCATCAAATTTAATTTGATTAATATTTATTCCAATACCAATAATCATATAATCTAATTTGGTAGATCCTAAACTCTCAATTAATATCCCAGATATTTTTTTGCCAGCAACAAGACAGTCATTTGGATACTTAATAGATACTGCAATATTAAACACCTTCAAACTCCTAACTATAGCCAAAGAAGATACTACTATATACTTAAAAATACTCTGTCTGTCAACATCATCTTTTAAAATAATACTAAAGTAAAGATTACCAACTTTACTAACCCAAATATTATCTCTTCTACCTCTACCTAAAGTCTGTGATTTTGCTACAATAATTGTTCCGTGTTCTAAGTTAGAAACATTCATTTTTACAAAGTCATTAGTAGATTCAAGTTCATCAAATATTTTAATACTGTTACCTATCAAATTAATCACCACCAAACTAACATAAAATTATAATACAAAATATTACTTTGAATGTCAAATGAAACGATATTCATACAAAGGGTTACACCCTTTATCTAGCATGTAATCATCTTCAAAAATAAAAATAAAAAAGCCCTAAAAAGGCAATGTCAT
>JAUVDP010000017.1 GCA_030595255.1 Mycoplasmatota bacterium
CTATTATTTATGGTAGGTCTACCGGCTCAATTTCATCCTACTTTGCACCTTCCCGCTAATTAGCAGTGGTATTTTGCATTTCGTCCATATTACGGTTGCTGGGACAGCTTGAGATTATCACTCAATTCCCTGTTATGTACTTTGTACACCATAAAAATATTTAACTATAAAAATTATATCACTTGTCGAATTCCAATGCAATGATTAACTAACCTAAGATAGTATAAAATGGTTTTAGAAAATATTTGAATACAAAGTAAATATTATTAAAGTAGTAATATCTATACTATTTGCATAAAATACCATTCAGTTGTAATCAAAATGCAGATATCAAAACATCTTTGATAGGCTCAGCATATCGATAGTTGAAACTGTTTGTGATACTTCTCATAAACTAAATGAACCAGTATATTGTTCTAGAAAAAATGTAAATAAAAAGTCGCGTTAGCGACTATATTATTTACCTGATTTTTTTGCCATACGTTTATTAAATTTATCAACTTGTCCAGCTGCTGCTCCAAATTTTTGTTTCCCTGTATAGAATGGGTGACAATTTGAGCAAGTATCAACACGTACTTCATCTAAAATGCTTCCACCTTCAAATACGTTTCCGCATGTAGTACAAGTTATTGTTACAACTTTATAATCTGGATGAATTCCTTTTTTCATTGTGTTACTCCTTCCGCCATAGCTTCTTAGCCATAGTAAGTTTTATTAGCGAATAAATTATATCAAACACTGATACTTTAATCAAGTAAAATCGCATTTTAATTTTAGGTTCTAAAATATATTTATGTTTTCTATAATATTAATATATATATGTTATAATTAATCTATCAAAAAGAAGGTGTAAATATGCGTAAAATTGATTTGAGTGAAGTTACTAATATCGTAAAAGAATCTGTAATCAAAATTAACTATGAATTAGATAATTCTTTAGTAGCTTTAATCCAAAAAGCTAAAGCAAATGAAACAAAAGAAATATCTAAATCTATACTATCGGATATTCTAGAAAACCAAGATATAGCTAGAGAAGGAAACATCCCTTTATGTCAAGATACTGGTATAGTTGTTGTCTTTTTAGAAGTTGGAACTAGCGTTCAAATTGAAGGCGATATTTATGAAGCTATCAATGAAGGTGTTAAACAAGGCTATAATCAAGGTTACTTAAGAAAATCTGTAGTAAAACATCCTTTTTTAAGAGAAAATACTAAAGACAATTCACCTGCAATTATTCATACTAAATTGGTAAGTGGAGATAAAATAAAATTACATATAGCTTCAAAAGGTGGCGGTAGTGAAAATATGAGTACCGTAGTTATGCTTACACCTACTGACGGTATTGAAGGAGTTAAGAAATTAGTTCTAGATACCATCTTTAATGCTGGTGGAAAACCTTGTCCTCCAATTATTGTAGGAATAGGTATTGGTGGTAACTTTGAAAAAAGCGCTATATTGGCTAAAGAAGCATTACTTAGAGATTTAGATGACTCAAGTAATGATAATATTATAAAACAATTAGAAGATGAATTATACACTGAAATCAATAAACTAGGTGTTGGTCCAATGGGTGTTGGTGGAGAAACAACTTGCCTCGCTGTTAAAATCAATTATTTCCCTATGCATATTGCTAGTTTACCTGTAGCTATTAATATTCAATGTCATTCAGCAAGACATATAGAGGTGATATTATGATAAAACTAAATACACCTATTAGTAATAATGATATTAAATTATTAGAAGCCGGAGAAAAAGTTTTACTTTCAGGAATAATATACACAGCAAGAGATCAAGCACATTTACGATTAATAAATGAAAAAGAATTACCTTTTAAAATGAAAGGTAGTGTTATATATTATGTTGGTCCAACTCCAAAAAGAGATGGTTTTTCAATTGGATCTAGTGGACCTACATCAAGTTATAGAATGGATAAACTAGCTGTTCCTTTAATGGAGAGAGGCCTTAAACTAATGATTGGTAAAGGTGATAGATCAGAAGAGTTTAGAAAAGAAATGATTAAGAATAACTCTTGTTACTTAATAGCTACTGGTGGTATTGGTGCTTTACTTAGTAGTAAGATTATTAGTAGTGAAATTATCCTTTATGAAGATTTAGGAGCAGAAGCTGTTTATAAATTAGAAGTTAAAGATTTCCCTTGTTTTGTAGCATACGATATTTATGGAAATAACATTTTTAAGGATAATTAAAATGGATAATGATATTAAAAAAAGAAGTTTAGAACTTCATTTAAAACATAAAGGGAAAATCTCTGTAGAATCAAAAATTAAAATCGAAAATAGTGATGATTTATCACTAGCTTACAGCCCAGGTGTTGCGGAACCTTGTTTACACATCAAAGATAATAAGGATGATATTTATAAATATACATCAAAAGGAAATATGGTTGCAGTTATTACTGACGGTAGCGCAGTTTTAGGCCTTGGTAATATTGGAGCAGAAGCCAGTTTACCAGTAATGGAAGGTAAAGCTATCTTATTTAAAGAATTTGCAGGAGTAGACGCATTTCCAATATGTTTGAAAACACAAGATACCGAAGAAATAATAAGTATAATTAAAAATATCTCTACTTCTTTTGGTGGAATAAACTTAGAAGACATTTCTTCACCTAAATGTGTCACAATAGAAAGAAGATTAAAAGAAGAATTAGATATTCCTGTATTTCATGATGATCAACATGGAACTGCGATAGTATCTACTGCGGCATTAATTAATGCATGTAGATTAACTGGCAAGAAATTAAAAGATTTAGAAGTAGTCTTAGCTGGCACTGGTGCTGCGGGAAGTTCAATAGCTAGAATACTAAAAGATGTTGGTGTTAACCACGTATATGGTTTTAATATTGACGGAGTAGTATTAAAAGAAAAATATGATAGCTATTCATTTGTATTAAAAGAATTGATTGATGAGAATATATTAACTATTCCTAACAATTTAAAAGAGGATAGTTTAAAAGAACTAATGAAAAACAAAGATGTCTTTATCGGTGTTTCAACAAAAAATATTGTTTCAAAAGAAATGATTAAATCAATGAACAAAGATCCTTTCATCTTTGCTATGGCAAATCCAGATCCTGAGATTAGCCCAAAAGAAGCACTAGAAGCTGGAGCTTATATAATAGGCACAGGTAGAAGTGATTATCCAAATCAAATAAATAACGTTCTAGCATTCCCCGGAATATTTAGAGGAGCTCTTGATTCAAGAGCTAAAAAGATAACTGATAGTATGAAGTTAAGTGCCGCAAAAGCAATAGCTTATTTACTTGAAGATAGTGAATTATCAAAAGATTACATTATCCCTTCTCCATTTGATAAAAGAGTATCAAAGGCAGTAAGTGATGAGGTAATGAAAGAAGTTAATAGTAAGACAAAATAAAAACAAGTTCTTGCGAACTTGTTTTTTTATATTAATCATTTAAATTTACTGAATATAATATCTCTTCAACTATTTCAATTGAAGATACTTTAATGTATTTATTAGATACTGTATAGAAGTATTCACTTATAAATTTACTTTTATAAACATATACATCTTCTTCAGAACCTTCTTCGTGTTTAACAAATCCACTATAACTTAATCCATCAGTAAAATCAAAGTTATAAACTAAGATACCACTATCATAAGTATATCCATCAGTTACAACCCAACTAGATGTTGAGAATGGTAAAGCTATAAGTCCTTTTTCAACACTAATTAATAAATCTTTATGATTATAAACAGCTGTGCTTGAAGCCCATCCAAACTCTGAATAATCAAAGATCGCTTCTTCTCCAAGTATTACAGGATTAGATTTATCACTAACATCAAATATAGCGATTTTTAATCCGTTTGTTCCACCATAGTTATCCCCATATCCAATACCTAAGATATAATCTTCACCAAGTGGTTGTAGATATGCACTATAGCCCGGAATAATTAATTCTCCCTCTACTACAGGATAATTAGGATTAGTTAAGTTAATAACATAGAATGGATCTATTTGTTCAAATGTAACTAAGTAAGCATAGTTACCAACAAATCTTGTTGATTTAATTTGTTCTCTTGGTTTACCTAGGTTTTCTAACATTGAAACTACTTTTAAATCTTCATCAAGAACGTATAATCGATTATTTGTTTCATCTCTCCACCCTTCAGTAGTTGTGACTCTTAAATAACCATTATATTCGTCCATTGAAAATTGATTTAACATATATCCTTCTACTAAACCTAATGTTTTATATTCAACATTACCATTACCAATAGCTACTTTTAATATTGCTGTTTTAGATTCATAAACAGGATCTTCAACATCAAAGAAATCCATCATTGGCCAGAAGTAATATGTTCTACCAACTAAATACATATTATCATTTGATACATATAAGTTATATCCACTATCACCTAAGATAACTTCCATATTAACTTGAGTTGTACTTAAATCAATACCATAAAATGTAGTAAATGAATTAGGTGAAGTCCCTTCAACATAAATAATATCTTCATATTTTGCACTTACTTCAATTCCATTAACTTCATATGTAGGTAAATAGTCATCAAGAACCATTTCCTCATCATTAAACGGAATACTATTTTTTGTTACTAAATATAAATTATCTCCAATTTTTCTAGTTCCAGATAAATATCCATTCAATGTATATTCATCTTTAAGTTCAAAATCATTAGCTATATCATAAACTAATACTGTAATAGAACTACTTCTATATCCCCACCAAGAATAATACACTTGTGGAATAATATTTTCACCAGAATCGTCATCAGGATATTCGTAATCCTCACAATTATAGTTATATTGATTTCCTATCACTATGAAGTGATCCCCATCAACATACATACCTTCTGGATAAAATTGTTCATCATCGCATACTTCATTTGAGTATTCGAATGTTTTATAAAGACTTAATAAACTTGCGTCAAATTCATCATCAACCATTACACCAGCAAACGTTATTTGAACTTTATTACCATACATTGTGTAAATGAATTTACCATCAGTTAAGACATTATCCATCTCATCAACACCAATAACTTGGTTATTAGTTTCTGAATAATCTTGACTTCCTGTTCCTCCTGTAAATGTATTTACTAAACCTGAAGTAGCGGTAGTTCTGTATGTTATTGAATCAAATGGTAATGCTGTATCAACAAACCCACCTTCTAATTGAAAATCATATAAGCCGTTATCATACCAATTGTCCGTATTAACAGCTAGTTTCTCATTAAAGTCCTCGTATATAGATAATACGTCTGAACCTGTAGAGATTGAAAGTAAATCATTATCTTGATCAATTGTTGGATTAATTCCAATTACAACAAATGCTACTACAATTGACATTGGTACTAGAGTTGCAAGTGTTAATCCTGCAATTCTAGATTTAAGACCTTTAACTGTAGTACTAATTCTCATTTGTTGATGCTTAAGTTTTAATGCTTTGTTTAATACTATTTCGTCTATAAGTTTTGTAAACATGTAAGTTGAGAATCCAATTATAATAAAAATTGTAAATGCTATAAATGGATTATTTATTAAAAATTCCATATGATACCTCCTTAAATTTTAAGAGCTTTCTTAAACTCTTTGTAATATCCTCTATTTACTTCTACATGATCATCATTTTTCATTAAAAGGTTCAGTTTCGAATTAAGCTCAGGTTTGATATAAGCAATTTTACCAATATTTACTAAACAATACTTGCTAATTCTAATAAAATCCTTAACTTTAAGCAGTTCGTCAACTTCGTATAGTTTTAATTTAATTAGAAGTTTAGTATTATTTAAAATACCGTAAACATCTTCAGCTTCAACAATAAAATAATAAAAATTTCGACACTCAATATGTTTTTGCCCAAATTCATTACTTCCAACCAAATACAAATCTTCCCCGCGTACAATCACATCAAGTAATTTAGATACTTTAGGAATATCCGCTTGATTGAAAACAATGTTTATCTTATCGTTTTCAACAAGATTTTTGTCATCTGTTAAGACATATTCATAATTTGGTGTCTCAACAACATTTAACCTATCCTTAATTATCTTATGTTCTTCTTCTTTTACTTTTAGTCTAAACATAAAACTGCCTCCTTTAGAAGTCACTAGTAGAATAGCACTTCATTTAGTAATAAAAAATGATTTTAAGGTATCATACATTTATTTTACACTAAACTGCATAGAAATGAAATAAACAGTAAAAAAGAGACTCGCGAGAGCCTCTTTATAATACTTTTAATCTTTCGTATAGCTTATGTATAGGTAATCCCATAACAGTGTAGAAATCACCATTTATCTTTTTAACAAACTTAGCACCATAACCTTGAATACCATAAGATCCTGCTTTATCCATTGGTTCTTTAGTATCTATATAACTATATATCTCTTTGTCAGACATTTTAGTAAATGTAACATCTGAATATCCGTAGAAAATATCTTTATAGTCATTCATTACTATTGCACAACCTGTTAAAACTCTATGAGTTCTACCACTCAATGCTTTCAACATTTTAAAAGCGTCACTATTATCTAATGGCTTTCCTAAAGGTTTTCCATCTAAGATAACTAATGTGTCAAATCCTAAAACATAAACATCTTTATTCTTATTACTTATATCTTGTGCTTTTTGAAGCGCAAGATCCATTACTACTTCTTCATTAGTAAGGAACTCATCAATAATTTCCTCAATATTACTTGATTCTATTTTAAAATCATCAATAAGAAATTTTAGTAACTCATGTCTTCTTGGTGAATTACTAGCTAATATAAACTTTTTATCCTTCAACTAATTCCACTTTTCCTTCTTTAACAAATGCTAAGACTAAAGATGCAACACCAAGAGGTATTAATAAAAGAAGTACTGATTTATTAATTCCTAAACTTACTTGGAATGATGCTATAAGGAACGGAGATAATATCCCTCCAAAACGCCCAAATACACTATAGAAACCAAAGAAATCATTTGCTTTTTCAGCAGGAACCATTTTAGCAAAGAAGCTTCTAGCTAATGATTGAATGCCACCTTGAGCGGTACCAACAATTGCGCCAACAACCCACATTAAGTAAGTAGTATCTTCAGTAATCATAAATACTACATAAACAGCAATTGCATATACAAATATACCGTAGAATAACATTGGTTTTCCACCGAATTTCTTAACCATCTTAGCGTACATTAATGCTGATGGGAATGCAATTAATTGAACCATTACAATTACAGCTAGCATTGTAATATCACTAACACCTAAATCTCCACCAATATTAGTAGCTAACCTAATTACAGTATTAACAACATCAATAAATAGTAAATAAGCAATTAAGAATAAGAAAATCATTTTATAACTTCTAATATCTTTAAAAGTTTTTCTCAATCTTTGGAAAGATTCACGGAGTGAATTTTCACTTTGTTCAATACTATATTTTTGTTCAACATCTCTTAATAGCGGAAGTGAATAATAAAACCACCAAATTAATGCAACAATAAATGCAAAAGAAATACTTATTTGTGAATAAGATTCAGAAATTATTTCTAAAGACACAAGTCCAAATGGTATAATTCCAATAAAGAAAGGAACTAAACTACCAATATACCCCCAAGCATATCCTGTAGCACTAATTTCATCATAATTTTCTTCATCAGTAACGTCAACTAAGAATGCATCATATAATACATTAGTTAAATTATAACCCATACTTGAAATAGTAAATAATACTAATAAAGTAACCCATCCAAGACCAGGTACAGCAATTCCGATACCACCAAGAATTCCCATAGTCAAGAATAACTTAAAGAATTTCTTTTTATTACCAGCATAGTTAGACCATGCTCCCATAACCGGGCTAAGAAGTGCAACAGTAAGTGCGATAGCACTAGTTAAATATTTAAATATTACAGATCCTCTTGTCCACACATCATCATATGCTTGTGTATCAGCTACTAAACCAACAGCTTCAACATCCATAAAAATCATTCTGTAAAGAATTGGAAATAATACAGTAATTACAGTTAAAATAAAAGCCGAGTTTGCTACATCATATAAAACCCAAGCTCTTTCTGTTTTTGATAACTTTGGAAGTTTAAACATTTTATCTCTCCATTCTATATTTTTACTCTTAAATATTATATCATAAATGAGTACAATTCGGAATTTATTTTGTCATTCAAAGTATATTTAAATTAGATATATTATTAAACTATTGTGATATAATAAACCTAGGTGATAATTATGAATATTGATTTAAGAAAATACATTGAGAATAAAAAAATATTTAATAAAAATGAAACTATTGTTTTAGCGCTAAGTGGCGGTGTTGACTCTATGGTTCTTTTTGATATATTAATGAATATCAATCTAAATCTAAAAGTTATACTTGCCCACGTAAATCATAATAAACGTGAAGAATCAAAAATGGAATATGAAATGCTAAAAAAATTAGCTCATACAAACAATATTCCTTTTGAAGGATATGAAGTTGAAATTAATGATAATTCTAACTTCCATGATGACTCAAGAAATCAAAGATATGCTTTCTTTAAAGTTGTTGCTCAAAAATATAAAGCCTCTAAAATTGTTGTAGCACATCATTTAGATGATCAAGTTGAAACAATTATTATGAGATTAATTAGAGGAACTTCATTTATTGGATATGCCGGTATCCCTAGTGTTAGAAGAGATCGAAATATTTCGATTGTACGTCCTCTTATGAAAGTATCTAAAAAAGATATTAGAGATTATGCTAGAGATCATGAAATAATGTATTATGAAGATTTATCAAACAACGAAGATTTCTATACAAGAAATAGATATCGAAATAAGATTATCCCTTTATTAAGAATAGAAAATCCAAACCTTAATGAGAGAATCTTACAATTCAGAGATTATATAGAATCTGCGGATGTAGTACTAAATCGAATTAAAAATGAATTTATTGAAAAGAACTGTATTTATAACACTGTTAACCTAGATGAATTCAATAAGTTAGAAAGAATAATTAAAATAAAAGTACTTACTCACATTATTAACACGGCTACAAATAATACATTAGAGATAAAATATGAACAATATAACTCAATCTTAAAACTATGTTTATCAAATAACCCAAATCAAAGTTATTCACTTGGAGATAATTATACTTTTAGAAAAGAATATGACTATATTTACATAGAAAAAGATATGCCTTTTGTTAAAATTAATTTAGAAATCAATGAATGTGGAGAGTATTTTATTTCTGATAACCATAGCTTTATATTTAGTAATAATAAAATAGAACATAAATATACAAATTATTTTGAATTATGTTATAATAGTGTGGTATTTCCACTTTATTTAAGAAACCGTAAGAACGGTGATAAAATAAAACTTAAGATTGGTACTAAAAAGATTAAAGATATTCTTATAGATCAAAAAGTACCTCAATCTAAAAGAGATAAATTATTATTAGTTTCCAATAAAGAATTTGTGTTATGGATTCCTGGAACTAAGAAATCTATACAAAGTGAGTCATACAACAAAAACTATATATTTATGAGGTGAAATAAATGTTAGAAAAAGATGTTGAAAAAGTATTAGTTTCAAACGCAGAAATCAAACAAATAGCTAAAGAATTAGGTAAACAGCTATCAGTTGATTACAAAGACAAATTCCCAATTGTACTTGGACTTTTAAAAGGATGTGTTCCTTTTATAGGGGACTTAATTACTGAAATGGATATTCACCTTGAACTAGGATTTATGGATGTATCTAGTTATCATGGTGGAATTGAATCTAGTGGAGATGTAAAAATCTCAAAAGATTTAGGAATATCAGTTCAAGATCGTCACATCATAATCGCAGAAGATATAGTAGATACAGGAAGAACAATTAAAACAATTATGGAATTATTAACTTTCCGTGGTGCCTCAAGTGTCGAAGTAGTTACAATGCTTGATAAACCAACAGGAAGAGTCGTAGATTTCCATCCAAAATATGTAGGAATAACTATTCCTAGTGAATTTGTTATTGGATATGGATTAGACTATGAACAAAAATATAGAAACTTACCATTCGTGGGAGTTTTAAAACCAGAGGTTTACAACAAGTAAGGAGTTGTTAATATGGCAGAAGGTAAACAGATAAAGCCACCGCAAAGCAGATTAGGTAATTTAGTAGTAGTATCTATTATCTTATTATTTGTTTTTGCAATCGTATATATGTTCTCTTTCCAAGAAGAGAAACCTACAGCTTATAATTATTCATTATTCATGGAAAAAATAGCTGCAGGAGAAATTGAAACAATTGAATCTACTCCAATTCCTGGAGAAATTAATTTTGGTTCATATTTAATTACAGGTAGAGGAACTGGTGGGGAATATATTTTAGAAATCCCTACACCAGAAGCATTAACAGAAGTTATTGCTGCTGCAGAATTAAATGATATCGAGTATGAACATGTAAGAGGTTCATCTTATAGTTTCTGGAGTGTTGTTATTATTTTAGTACCATTTGTCTTAATTATATTTATTGTTATGTTCTTTATGAGAAGTCAGGGCGGAAACAATAAAGCTTTTGATTTCGGTAAAAACCGTGCAAAATTAAATAGAGGTAAAACAACTACTTTTGATCAAGTAGCAGGTATTGAAGAAGAAAAACAAGAGCTTGAAGAAATCATTGATTTCCTTAAAGACCCTAAAAAATATATGGCGCTTGGAGCAAGAATTCCGTCAGGTATTTTACTAATGGGAGCTCCTGGTACAGGTAAAACATTACTTGCAAGAGCAGTTGCTGGTGAAGCAAAAGTACCATTTTATTCAATCAGTGGATCTGACTTTGTTGAAATGTTTGTTGGTGTTGGAGCAAGTCGTGTTCGTGACATGTTCAAAACAGCAAAACAAAATGCACCATGTATCGTATTTATTGATGAAATAGACGCAGTAGGACGTCAAAGAGGTGCCGGACTTGGTGGAGGACATGATGAAAGAGAACAAACTTTAAACCAACTTCTTGTAGAGATGGATGGGTTTGGAGCAAACTCTGGAGTTATCGTTATGGCAGCTACAAATAGACCTGATGTACTAGACCCTGCATTACTTAGACCTGGTCGTTTTGATAGACAAATTACAATTTCTAGACCTGATATAAAAGGTCGTACTGCTATATTAGAAGTACATGCTAGAAATAAAAAAATAGATCCGAAAATTTCTTTTGATTCAATAGCAAGACGTACACCTGGATTTACAGGTGCAGATCTTGAAAACTTATTAAATGAAGCTGCATTACTTGCAGCAAGAGAAAATAAAACTTTGATTAAAATCTATCATGTTGATGAAGCAGTAGATAGAGTAATGATGGGTCCAGCTAAAAAATCTAGAGCTTTATCAAAACGTGAAAGAGACTTTATTGCTCATCACGAAGCGGGACATGCTGTTCTTGGTATTAAATTAGACAATGCTAATATAGTACATAAAGTTACAATTATCCCTCGTGGTAATGCTGGTGGATATGCTTTAATGCTTCCGGAAGAGGAAGAATCATTCTTATCTACAAAAACAGGATTACTTGATAGAATTTGTGGATTACTTGGTGGACGTGTAAGTGAAGAAATAATCTTTAGTGAAGTATCTACAGGAGCACATAATGACTTCCAAAAAGCAACTGAAATAGCAAGAGCTATGGTTACTGAATACGGAATGAGTTCACTTGGTCCTATCCAATACGAAAAACGTAGTGGAGCAGTATTCCTAGGTAGAGATTATAATGTTGATAAAGCATTTAGTGACACTATCGCTTTTGAAATTGATAATGAAGTTAAAGCTATCATAAATAACCAATACGATAGAGCTAAAGAAGTCTTAAATGATAATCTTGCTTTAGTTAAGTTAATTGCTAAGTACTTATTAGAAATCGAAACATTAACTAAAGAAGATATTTACGAAATAGTTGAAAAAGGTAATCTTGGATGGTGGGAAAAGAAAAAAGCTAAACAAAAAACCTTAGATAAAAAGATAGTTATTGAAGTTAAATCAGCTGAAGAATCTAAAGAAATCAGTAAAGAAAAAGATGTTAAAGAAGTAAAAAATGAAAATAAAACTGAAAAAGTAAAATACTAAAAAGGATATCGTTGATATCCTTTTTTATGTTATAATTATTATGGTGATAATATGCGATTAGATAAGTACCTAAAAGTATCAAGAATTATTAAGAGAAGAACCCTCGCAAAAGAGGTTGCTGATAACGGAAGAATTATGGTTAATAGCCGTATAGCCAAATCAAGCACTAAGTTAAGTGAAGAAGACATAATCGAGATACAATTCGGTAATAAAATAGTAATTATAAAAGTACTAGAATTAAGAGATTCTACTAAAAAAGAAGACTCATCAAAAATGTTTGAAATAATAGAAGAAAAAAGAATATAAAAGATTGTGTTTATTATGTGTTTAATATATAATTATTGAGCATAAAGAAAAAGGTGATATTTATGAAAAGAATGATGTTATTAATTACTACTGTATTAATTGTAGTAACACTAAGTGCGTGCCACAGAAGTTTATGTGAAGGAGAAAACTGTGTTTATGTTACAGTATATCCTATGCAATATCTTGTAGAACAAATTGGTGGAGATTATGTTGATGTTGCAAGAGTTCCAGGTTCTCAAGTTCATAGTGAATCTATTGACTGGAGTGCTAAGGAAATTATCGATATGAAAAATGCTGATATTTTATTCTACATTAATGGTGGTGTAGATACCTATATTCCTGAAAAAGAGGAATCTACTTTTGAAGATAGTAATGTAAAACTTGTAGATATATCACAAGTTATTACATATAACGAAGTATGTTTTAGCCATGAACATGATCACGATGGTGAAGAAGAACATTTTGAGTGTGATGAAAATTCACTATCGGAAGATCCACATTTTTGGTTAGACCCGGTTAGAATGTTAATTGCAGCTGAATTTGTTAAAGATCAATTAGTTCTTGAGTTTCCCATATATGAAACTACATTCGAAGAGAATTTTGAAGCTTTGAAAATAAATTTAATACAACTTGATGATGACTTTCAAGCTATGGCAGATGCTGCTACTAAGCCAATAATTACAACAGTTATGTTATTTACATATTGGCATGTTAGATACGATATAGAAATACTTTCAATAACTACAAGTGCACATTCAAGTGAAAGTAGTGCAAGTGATATTATTTACTTCTCTGATGAAGCAGCACTACATAATATTCACTATGTATTATTCGAGAAGAATACCAATAGCCCTGCGGGTGATGGAGTGCTTGAGGAATTACTCAAGACAGACTCTACTGCACAAGCTGCTTTCTTACATGGACTTGGAAACTTAACAAATGAAGAATCAGATGTTAACTTAAATTACTTATCAATTATGTATGATAATTTAAATATATTAATAGAAGCAACACAATAGTATATTTGACAATTCAATAATATAATTAATTTAAATATATTATAATTTTTTGCGATATAAAAATAAGAGGTGAAGACAATGGATAATTTTACAGAACAAGAACTAGTAAGAAGAGGAAAAATTGATTTCCTTAAAGAAAATAATATAGATCCTTTTGGACATAGATTTGATAGAAATCATAACTCAAAGACCATAAAAGAAGCTTATGAACAATATTCAAAAGAAGAATTACATGATATGGATACAGAACAAGTAGTTACCGCTGGACGTATAATGACTAAAAGGGGTAAAGGTAAAGCGGGATTCGCTCATATCATGGATATGTTTGGACAAGTTCAACTTTATGTTAGAAAAGATGTAATTGGTGATGAATCTTTTGAAGTCTTTAATAAAGCTGATTTAGGTGATATTGTTGGTGTTGAAGGAAAAGTAATGAAAACTAATACTGGAGAACTAAGTGTTAGAGTTACTAAATTTATTCATCTATCAAAAGCACTAAGACCTTTACCAGAAAAATTTCATGGTCTTAAAGATATTGAAGAAAGATATCGTCGTAGATATGTTGATTTAATAACTAACAATAAATCTAGAGAAACATTTATACTAAGATCTCAAATTATTTCTTATATGAGAGAATTATTAAATGCTAGAGGATATTTAGAAGTTGAAACTCCAATCTTACATCCTATCTTAGGTGGAGCTGCGGCTAGACCGTTCGTTACACATCATAACGCATTAAATATGCCTTTCTATTTAAGAATAGCTCCAGAGCTATACTTAAAAAGATTAATAGTTGGTGGATTCGATGGCGTTTATGAAATAGGTAGAACATTTAGAAATGAAGGAATGAGTATTAAACATAATCCCGAATTTACAATGATGGAATTATACCAAGCTTATGGTAATGTTGATACAATGATGGAATTAACTGAATACTTAGTATCTTCTATCGCTAGAAAATTAGGTAAAGAAACTGTAGAATATAACGATAAAATAATTGATTTAGTATCTCCATGGAAAAAAGTTCATATGGCAGATAAGGTTAAAGAAGTTGTAGGAATTGATTTTTGGGATAAAGAAATGACTTTTGAAAAAGCAAAAGAATTTGCGCTTAGTAAAGATTTAGAAGTTCCTAACCATTATACTGGTACAGGACATATCTTAAACTTACTATTTGAGGAATACTGTGAAGAGCTTGTTATTCAACCAACATTTGTTTATGGTCATCCAATTGAAATAAGTCCTTTAGCTAAAAAGAATGTCGAAGACCCTCGTTTCACAGATCGATTTGAATTATTTATTGATGGTAGAGAATATGCGAATGCATTTACTGAGTTAAATGATCCAATTGATCAAAAGGAACGTTTCTTAAGTCAAATAGAAGAAAAAGAATTAGGTAACGCTGAAGCAAATGAAATGGATATTGATTATGTTGAAGCGCTAGAATATGGTATGCCACCTGCGGGTGGGTTAGGTGTTGGAGTAGATAGATTAATAATGTTATTAACTGAGTCTGTTTCTATAAGAGACGTACTACTATTCCCACATATGAAACCAAGAGGTAACTAAAAGAACTGATTTCAGTTCTTTTTTTTAGTATATTATTAGTTTTAAATCCAATATAAATATATAATTAAAATTAGAAAATAATGAGGTGATATTATGATATACAATAATATATATGAACTTATAGGGAATACTCCAATAATAAAACTAAATAAACTAACTGATAAATTATCAGCTGATGTATACTTAAAACTAGAATGGTTTAATCCTGGCGGAAGTGTAAAAGATAGAATAGCTATAAGTATGATTGAAGCAGCTGAAAAAGAAGGTCTTCTTAAAAAAGGAGATACTATTATAGAGCCAACAAGTGGCAATACTGGAATTGGGCTTGCAATGGTTGCAGCTTCTAAAGGATATAATATTATCCTTACAATGCCAGAAAGCTTAAGTATTGAAAGAAGAAAAATACTGAAAGGATATGGTGCTGAGTTAATACTAACTAAAGGTATGGATGATGCTATTATTATTGCAAAAGAATTATCAGATAAACATGGATACTTTATGCCAATGCAATTTAAAAATATAAATAATCCACTTGCACATATGAAAAACACAGCCATTGAAATAATTAGTGATATTCCTGATTTAGATTACTTTATTGCAGCTGTTGGAACTGGTGGAACAATTACAGGTGTTGGAACAATTCTAAAGCAACATAATCCAAATATTAGTATAAAAGCAATTGAACCAAAAAATTCTTCGGTACTAAGTGGTAATGATGCAGGAAAACATAAAATTCAAGGAATTGGTGCTGGATTTATACCGGAAATTTTAGATACTACAATATATGATGAAGTAATCCAAATAGAAGATAAGAATGCTTTTGAAACAGCAAGATTACTAGCTAAAGAATTAGGGTTATTTGTAGGAATATCTACGGGTGCTAATGTATACTCAGCGCTTGAATTAGCTAAAAAGGTAGGGCCTAATAAAAAAATATTAACAGTTTCTCCAAGTAATGCAGAAAGATATTTGTCAACTGAATTATTTGATGAATAATAAATATATTCCAAATTAAAACCCTCATAAATTTGAGGGTTTTATTATTATACTTTTGACATTAAACTGCAATCTACTTCAGTCATATTTTCATTTAGAATAATACGTGCAGGCATTCCAACTGCTGTTGCATTTGAAGGTACATCTTTAAGTACTACTGCATTTGCTCCAACTCTTGCATTAGCACCAATCTTTATATCTCCTAAGATTTTAGCTCCAGCTGCAATCATTACTCCATCACATAAGGATGGATGTCTTTTCTTATCTGATTCATTGCCAGTACCACCTAAAGTTACTTGATGGTAAATGAGAACATTGTTACCAATAATAGAAGTTTCACCAATAACACTTCCAGTTCCATGATCAATCATAAAATTCTTTCCTATTACTGCTGCTGGATGAATTTCAACTCCAGTAAAAAATCTTCCAAGCCCACTAACTATTCTAGCTAAGAGTTTTAAATGAATTTTCCATAATAAATGTGCTAATCTATATACCCATACCGCATGCATCCCGTTAGACGTTATAATTATTGATAACGTACTAGTTGATGCAGGATCTTTTCTTTTGACAGTTCTAATATCACTTCTAAGTCCCATGTAATCACCTCGATTGTATATACAGTATATATCATGTTTAAATTTTTTATAAGTAATAAGCATTTAAAAAAACACTATATTTCTATAGTGTTTTTATATTTCTTTTCCGATAACTAATTCTTTATCTTCATAAATAAATATTCCTAAGTTTTCAGCTATTTCTACAAATACATCAACAATACTCACATATTCATAATCCATTAAATCAAATACAATAGGTAATGTTTCATTCATTTTAGAATTAATAAATTCATGATCATCTCTTCTTTCCATAATCATGTTTTCAATATTAACTTCTAAATCGTCTAATTCTACAATATCTGTATCAATATCATTACTTTCCATATCTGCTCTAAGATCAAATATATATAGTAAGAATAATATCATATCGCTATATTCTACAAAATCATCACATTTAGATTGAAACAATGTTTCAAAATAGATCTTAATAATCTCAAATTGTGTATTTAAGTAATTAAATCCAACTTCAAATATTGTTTCTAAGTCTTCATCTACTTCCTGTTTTTCTACAATCATATGATAAATATGATTTAAAACCTCGTATACTGGTTCTATTCTTTCATATATTATAGAATGATTTTTAATAAATTCTTCTATAGTATCGTTATTTTCTATTTTCCACGATGCATAATCTTTATATATTGAATTATCCAAGAGCCACATCCAATGTCATCATAACTGCGAAACCAATCATAGCTCCAATAGTTGCTATTTTTGTAGTTTCCATCATTTGTGATTCAGGAATAAGTTCTTCAATAACGACATAAATCATAGCTCCTGCTGCAAAACTAAGTGCATAAGGAAGTGTATTTCTCATAGAAATAGCAAGTATTGCTCCAACAACTCCTGCAAGTGGTTCAACCATTCCGCTAAATTGTCCGATCATAAATGCTTTTGTTCTACTCATACCTTCTCTTCTAAGTGGAACACTTACAGCAGCACCTTCAGGAAAGTTTTGTAATCCAATACCAATGGCAAGAGCAACAGCTCCTCCAATTGCAGCACTAGCTGCAGTACTAGATCCAAATGCACTAGCTGCGTATCCAAATGCAACACCAACAGCAAGCCCTTCAGGTATATTATGTAATGTAATAGCAAGTACTAATAATGTACTTCTATGCCAAGATGATTTTAATCCTTCTTCATGATGAGACATTACATGCATATGTGGTAATAATCTATCAACAAGAAGTAAAAATAAACCTCCACTTAAGAAACCGATAGCTACTGGTACCCATGGAATTAATCCTAAGTCTTCTGATAAATCAATAGCTGGTGCGAGTAAACTCCAAAAAGAAGCAGCTATCATTACCCCAGCACTAAATCCTAACATTCCGTTGAACAGTTTTTTTGAAACGTTTTTAAATGGAAATACTAAAGCTGCACCAAGTGCAGTAACTCCATATGTAAACATAGTCCCAAGAAAAGCTGCCAGAATCGGATTATTATATATCCATTCTGTCATATTAATTCCCCCTAAGCTCTATTTACAGATCCAAATAAAGTCATTTTTTCAATACAAGTATCTGCAATTGCTTGAGTACCTGGAGCAAGTAATTTACGAGGATCAAATCCTTTACCTTGTAAATCTTTACCAGCTTCAACATACACTCTTGTAGCAGCTGCAAATACTAATTGACATTCAGTATTTACATTTATTTTAGAAACACCAAGTGTAATAGCTTCTTTAACCATTTCACTAGGAATTCCAGTTCCACCGTGTAATACAAGTGGCATATTTCCAGTTATATCTTGAATATCTTTAAGTACATCTAATCTTAATCCTGTCCAATTTTCTGGATATTGCCCATGAATATTACCAATTCCAGCAGCAAGCATAGTTACACCTAAATCAGCAATCATTTTACACTCTTTAGGGTCAGCAACTTCTCCACCACCAACAATACCATCTTCTTCTCCACCGATACTACCAACTTCAGCTTCAACACTAATTCCTCTTTCATTAGCATACTTAACTATATCAGTAGTTTTTTGTACGTTTTCTTCAATTGAATAATGTGATCCATCAAACATTACACTACTAAATCCAGCTTCAATACAAGCTTTAGCTCCTTCATAAGATCCATGATCTAAATGAAGTGATACCGGTACAGTAATATTATAAAAATCTAACATTCCTTCAACCATAGCAACAACAGTTTTGTACCCTGTCATATATTTAGCAGCACCTTCAGATACACCTAAGATTACCGGTGATTTCATTTGTTGCGCAGCAGTTAAAACCGCTTTTGTCCATTCCATATTATTGATATTAAATTGTCCAACAGCATATCCTTCTTTTCTAGCTGTTTCTAACATTTCTTTTGATGATACAAGTCCCATATTTTTATTCCTCCTAATATTTTATAATTTCATAGATAATTATACATTATTCTGTTTTAAATGTAAACTAATGAGCCTAATTAGATTTTTGTAAATGTTTACAAAAAAAAACACTGCGTGAGCAGTGTTTATAATCCCGAAATCATTAAAGATTTTACTAACAACGATGGGCTTCCAACATATCCGAAATTAAATTTTAAATCATCACAAACTTGTGTAACATCTTTAAGTAAGTCTAAGTAATTTCCAGCAACAGTTATTAAAGCAACAGGTCTAATAACTTCTCCGTTTTCAACTAAGAAACCAGAAGCTTGTAAACTGAAATCACCACTAATAGGATTAGCTCCAGCATGAGTACCAGCTAAATCAGTAATAATAATACCCTTTTTCATTGATTTAACAGCATCATCATGTTTATATTCACCTGGTTTAATATAGAAGTTAGTGGGAGATATTCCTCTTCCTATAAATCCATTACCAGTTGATTTTATATTATCTTTTTTAGCAGTTTTTAAGTTATGCATAAATCCAGTTAATACACCATCTTTAATTAACTCTTTATAACTTGTAGCAACACCTTCATCATCAAATGCTCCAGATTTAGCTGACTTTTTCATGAAAGGATCATCAACAACAGTAACTAAACTACTACCAACAACTTCTCCAACTTTACCTTTTAATAAAGATATGTTTTTTTGAACACTTTCAGCTGAGAACATAGAAACATGAGGCATTAACAAACTTGCGCTTGCTTCTTTTGAAAGTAGTATTTCATACTCTCCAGATTCACAAGGAGTAGCTCCAAGAAGCGCTACAGCTTTTTTAGCTGCAAGGCTAGCAAGTGCTTCATAATCAAAATCAGCATAATCATTTGATCTAATATATTCAAATGAAGTTCTTTGATCTTTACCATCATTTGCAATTACTTGTGCTCCAATCATAGCGTCATTTACTAATTTTTCTAAGTTTAATCCTTTAGAATTTCTAATTCTAACTTTATTACTTCCCTCACCATAATACGTTTGTACCATAATGATTCTTTTATCTTTTTCAATAATCTTTTTTTCTAATTCTAATGCATCTTCAATTTTTTGTTTAGCAGATACATCATAAATAGATTCATTATATAACCCTTCAATCTTTTTATACTCTTTATCACCTGCATATATAAATACTTCATCTTCAGATTCAATAGTTTTAGCAGATGATATAATACTATCTACTAAAAAATCAATAACATCATCAGTTAAAACTTCAGTAGTCACAGTACCCATTTTACCTTCATAAATACCTTTAACACTAAGTTTTTGTGTACTTGCTATAGTATACTTATCTAATTCACCTTTAAATGCTGAAATATCAAATTCGTTACTATCATTAAAATAAACTTGTAAATCTTCAATACCTTTTTTAGATGCTGCCTCAAATAATTTATCAAAATTCATTAGATAGCTCCTCCTCTTCCGCCAACAGTAATTTCTGAAAGTCTAATTGTTGGTTGCCCTACATCGGTAGGAATACTTCCTGAAAGACTACCACACATACCTTGAGCAGAAGCTAAGTTGTTACCAACCATATCAACTCTTAATAAAGTTTCACTACCTGTACCAACAAGTGTTGCTCCTTTAACAGCTTCAGCTATTTTACCATCTCTAATCATATATCCTTCTGCAACAGAAAAGTTAAAATCACCAGTTGCTGGGTTAACACTTCCTCCACCCATTTTCTTAGCATATAATCCTAATTTAGTAGCAGCAATAATTTCATCAAATGTAGATTCTCCGTTATCAATATAAGTATTAGTCATACGAGAAGTAGGAGCATATCTATATGATTCTCTTCTTCCTGAATGAGTTGGTTCATCATTCATTCTTATAGCATTAAGTTTGTCAATCATATAGCTAGTTAATACACCATCTTTGATTAATACTCTTTTCTTTTGTAAGTTACCTTCGTCATCATAAGTAGCACTTCCCCAAGCATTAGGGATAGTTCCATCATCAATAGCAGTAACTAGTGGATTAGCAATTAATTCACCTTTCTTACCACTAAACACACTTGCACCTTTAGCAACAGATGTTGCTTCCAAACTATGTCCACAAGCTTCATGGAATATTACTCCACCAAACTCATTATCAATAACTACAGGCATTTTACCACTAGGACATTCCTCAGCGTGTAACATTGCTACTGCAATTCTAGCCGATTCATGTGCAGCTTCTTCAATATTTAGTTGTTCTGAATAAAACTCAAATCCGTAATGTCCACCAGGTCCGTAGAAACCTGTTTGTTTTGACTCTTCATTTGCTGCAATAGAAGCTATAGCTAATCTAGTTCTAACTCTAGTATCATGTACATAAGTACCTTCACTGTTAGCTATCCATACGTTTTGAACATAATCTTGATATCTAGTTGATACCTGATTAATTTCTTCACTATATGCTCTAGCTGCTTTATCAGCTCTTCTTAGTAGTTCAACTTTTTCTTCAAGTGAAACTGTTGATGGTAATATTTTTACGGGATGTAAATTACCAACTTTCATTTCTTCTAAACTAAATTCGATTCCCACAGGTTCTCCTGGAAATGATTGTGCTAAATCATTAGCTAGTTTAAGTAAATCTTCTTCTTTAGGGCTATTAGTATATCCATACACACTATGATATCCTTTTGCTACCCTAACACCAATTCCAAACTCTTTAGAATTGTTAACTCCTTGAATCTTGCTTGATAGTAAAGTCGCATCAGTTTGAAATTTATCTTCAATAAAAACTTCTGCGAAATCTGCGTTAGTAGTTAAAGCTTCTCTTAAAACTTTTTTGATTAATTTTCTTTCTAACATAAGTATCCTCCTCATAATAATACGTGCATACATAAGATGATTATACCATAATATTTCACAATAAAAAAGAATGATGATTTTACTTATATAAACGGCTTAGGTATAACCTTTTAAAGATATAAAAATTGTGACATTTTTATATCTATTTTGTCATAAATAAAAGATGAAATCTATTTTATAGAATTCATCTTTTCACTTTATTATTTAATTAATGATGCCCTAATAAATTCTCTAAATAATGGGTGAGATCTTTGAGGTCTTGAAGAGAACTCTGGGTGGAACTGACAAGCTACAAAAAACTTATGATTTTTAAGTTCAATTATTTCTACAAGATTAGCTTCGGGATTTACTCCTGATATTACTAACCCACAATCTTCTAAAGTTTTCTTGAATTTATTGTTAAATTCATATCTATGTCTGTGTCTTTCTTTAATGAGTTCCTTCCCATAAGCTTTATAAGCAATAGTACCAGGAATTAACTCACAGTTATATAATCCTAAACGTAATGTACCACCCATATCAATACCTTCGTATTGTTCTGGTAGATAATCTATTATTGGATATTTAGTATTTTCATCCATTTCAGTTGAGTTAGCCCCTTCTAAATGACATACATTTCTCGCAAATTCAATGGTAGCAAGTTGTAATCCTAAACATAATCCTAAATAAGGAATATCATTTTCTCTAGCATAAGTAATAGCTTTAATCTTACCTTCAATTGCTCTTTTCCCAAAGCCACCAGGTACAACAATCCCGTTAACATCTCCTAAATATTCTTCAATGTCTCCATCGACTAATTCACCAGCATTTATCCACTTAATATTAATTTTAGCATGATGAAAATAACCTGCGTGACTCAATGCTTCACTAACACTAAGGTAAGCATCTTGAAGAGCAACATATTTACCTACAAGCGCTATAGTTACCTCTTTATCTAAGGTCCTAACTCCTTCAACTAACGCTCTCCATTCAGTTAAATCACTTTTAGGTGTATCTAAATTAAAGTGTTCACACACTAAATCATCTAGGTTTTGTTCCTCTAGTTTTAATACAACTTCATAAAGTATTTCAGCATCTCTTGCCTCAATAACAGCTTCTTTTTTAACATCGCAAAAAAGAGCGATCTTCTCTCTCATAGAATTAGTAATTGCATAAGCAGTTCTAAGTACAATAATGTCAGGTGTAATACCAAGACTACGAAGTTCCTTAACACTATGTTGAGTAGGTTTTGTTTTTAATTCTTTCGCCGCACTTAAATAAGGTACAAGTGTATTATGAATATATATAGTATTATTATATCCAAAATCTCTTCTTGCTTGTCTTATTGCTTCTAAAAAAGGTAAAGATTCGATGTCACCAACTGTCCCACCAATCTCAGTTATAATGATATCAGCTTCAGATTCTAAAGCTGCTTGAATTAACTTATCTTTTATTTCATTTGTAATATGAGGAATAACTTGGATTGTAGCTCCTAAATAATCTCCTCTTCGTTCTTTTTCAATTACACTAGCATATACTCTACCAGTAGTAATATTACTTGCTTTAGTTAAGTTCTCATCAATAAATCTTTCATAATGTCCTAAATCTAAATCTGTTTCAGCTCCATCATCAGTTACAAAAACCTCACCATGTTGATATGGTGACATTGTCCCTGGATCTACATTGATATAAGGATCAAACTTTTGCATAAATACTTTTAATCCTCTATTCTTTAATAACCTACCAAGCGAAGAAGCAGTAATACCTTTACCAAGACTAGAAACTACTCCACCTGTTACAAAAATATACTTCGTTTGTTTCATAAAATCACCTCATAATATAATAAAAAAAAGTTCCCCTAATTAGGAGAACTACTTTTAAGAGTGCCCGATTAAATTATATCAAAACAGTTTAAATAATTCAATAAGTATTTATATTATTTCTTGTCGTATTTATCTTCGTAAGTATCCATATATTCATTATACTTGTCTTCATCAAAATCATCTTCAAAATCTTCTACAACTTCTTCATCATATTCAACGAATCCATCTTCACCAGCGATTTTTTCTTTAACAACTTCACCGGTTTTTTTAGCAACTTCCGCAACTTTTTCAATAACTTCTTCTTTAGTTACTTCAATTACAACTTCTTTAACTTCTTTAACTTCTTTAATTTCTTTAATTTCTTCTACTTTAGGCTCAATTACCTCTACTTTAGGCTCAACTACGTCAACTTTAACTACTTTAGTAGCTTTTTTAGCTTTTTTAGCTCTAACTTTTTTAGGTGCAGGTTTTGGCATTACTAAGTTTCTATCAGTGTAATCACTTGCTTTAATTTCAGTATATTCTTTAAAGTAAGAACCATCTTTTTCCCATAGTTCTATTTTTTGGTGTTCTTTAAGATCCCAATTATTATCTCCTGTATACACAAATTTAGCTGAAGTAGTAATATCTGAATAAAAGCGAGTTATTAATTCCGCTCTTTCATCTTTACTATAATCCTTTTCATCACATAACAATGTAAATAATGTGTAGAATTCAATTGGTTCTTTCTTTTCTCCTAATACTCTAATCGCAGATACGATTAATGATTGTTCTTTAATACTTTGCATTTTGGTTCCTCCTTGTTACTAACTATACTTAATTAAAAGTGTGCTTTGGTTTACTAGTTCATCATTTAATAATAGATTATATTCTACAATTATTTGATTATCTTCAATATCTAATTTTTTTGTTTTAATAACAAATTCAAATCTACTACTATCAATTTCATAAGTTCCAACAGTATTATGTTTTAAATTAAAAACATATTTCATCTTCATAGAACCTCTTTTATAGTATTCAATTGATTCATTATTTATTATAACATAATGTTTATTATTTTCACTATCTTCAAAAATAATGCGATTACCCTTAATCTCTCCAATAGTAGTAAAACTATCTTTTGAATCAAGAGATATCATTGAAAATACAACTTCTATATTTTTCATATTATCACCAGACCATAGATATTATATCACATTTAGTAGTATGATTAAATATTTAGTGCTGTTTTATTATATATTATGTTCATATTCTATGCAAGAAAAAAATAAAAGGTTGTCCTTTTATTTTTCAATAGGTAACAATACTTCGAATGTAGTTCCTTGGTTTCTCACAGAATCTACTGTTATTTTACCACCATGTTTTAGTACTACATTCTTGCAAATGCTAAGTCCAAGCCCTGACCCACCATTTTCTCTACTTCTAGCATTATCAACTCGATAAAACCTTTTAAAAATCTTATCAATATTTTCTTTATTTATTCCTATTCCTGTATCTACAACTTTAATACTATAATAATTCCCAACTATTTTACCTTTAATACAAATTTCACCTTTATCTGTGTAATTTATAGCATTCCCAACAAGATTTAGTATTACTTGTCCCATTTTATTCTTATCAATCAACAAATCGCAATCATCTACATCAACTTTTAGTATTATGTCTTTTTTATTTATAAGATATTTTACTGAATCAACATTTTCATTTACTAAGTCCGTAATATTCACTTTCTTAGCAGTTAATTCATAATCTAATCTGTCCATCTTTGATATTATTAACAAATCGGTTAATATAGCTTCCATACGCGTTGATTCTTTATTTATCAATGTAATAAATTCATCTCTATCTTTACTATTGATCTCTTTATCGTGTACAAGTATTTCTGAAAATCCTTTTATCGAAGATAGTGGAGTTTTTAATTCATGTGATACATCTGCGGTAAATTGCTTTTGAAAATTTTCAGCAGTTTTCAAACTAGTAATATCATGCACAATTATTAAACACCCTTGGAAGAATTCGTCTTCAAATATTGGTGTACTAACAAGATCATAAAACTTATCTTGATATTGTATTTGTTCCCTTGAACTATTTTCAAGTAAGTAAGCTTGATTAATAAACTTATACAAAGGCTTAATTTTTACAAGTGAATTATAATCTTTATTTACATTCTCAATATTGAAATATTCTTTAATATCCTTATTAGTGAAATTTATAATACCTTCTTCATTAACCATAATTACACCACTACCAAATGTTTTTGTTAATGATATAAAGCGCTTATAAGCATCTTCGTTTTCTTTTTTTGTTTTCTTTAATTTAGACATCAGTCTTACTAATGAATCATCTTTATCTGTATGTAGCTTCTCTTTTTCTCCAGAGAATCCATAAATATGAAATATTGCTAAAACAATTAAGAAAACTACTGTACCAAATATATCGTTAAACAGAATTACATATAAAATAGCTAATAAATATAAGGAAATTATTATTAATATATCTCTTTTAGTTTTCATAAATCCACCACCTATCTATTTTAATTATACCAAATTTATTAATAAATTAATTTAATTCTACTCTTTTTCCATTTACTAGATATATAATATTCTCTGCAACATTAGTAACATGGTCTCCTGCTCTTTCAATTTGCTTAATTACAAGAAGACCTCTAATTGCTTCTTCAGACTCTTCATCTGTGCTTGTTTTACCAATATTTATTAATTTTTTTACTTCTTCTTTATATACATCATCCAATACCTCGTCTTGCTCATTAATTAATAAAGCTAATTCTATATCTTCTTTATCGAACGCTTCCATTATTCCTTCGAGCATTTTAATAAGGTGTTTTCCTAAAAAGATAATAGACTCTACTACTATGCTGTTATCATGTTTAGTTTTTAAGAAATATTTTGCTATATTTACAGCATAATCAGCAATTCTTTCTAAATCATTTGAAATCTTTAAAGCAGTAATTATTCTTCTTAAATCACTTGCAACCGGGCACTGTCTTGCAATAATTAAATATCCATCAACATTAATAGATACCTCAATCTCATTTATCATTTTATCATTTTCAATAATCTCTTTTGCTATCTCTAAATCTCCAGTTTCACATACTTTAATAAGATTATTAAAAGATTCTATAACTTCACTACCCATATCTAGAACCTTGTTATTCAAATCTTCTAATTCATTAACAAATCTTTTTCTATTACTTAACATATAGTCCTCCTATCCAAATCTTCCTGTAATATAATCTTCGGTTTTTTGATGCGTTGGTTGTGTAAATATTTTATTTGTTTCACCCATTTCTATTAATTCTCCCATTAAGAAGAATGCTGTATAATCTGATATTCTCGCAGCTTGTTGCATATTATGGGTAACTATTACAATTGTATACTCGTCTTTTAGATCGTTAATTAGTTCTTCAATTTTAAGAGTGGCGATTGGATCTAGTGCACTTGTTGGTTCATCCATCAAGATAACTTCAGGTTTCATCGCAATTGCCCTTGCAATACATAATCGTTGTTGTTGCCCACCTGATAAACTTAATGCATTATCCTTTATTCTATCTTTTACTTCTTCGTATATAGCAGCACTTTTCAATGATGATTCTACAATTTTATTAAGAACTTTTTTGTCTTTTATTCCTTGACATCTAGGTCCATATGCTACATTGTCATAAATACTCATCGGAAATGGATTTGGTTTTTGAAATACCATTCCAACTTTTGTTCTTAAGTTTATTACATCGTATCCTGATTCATAAATATCCATTTCTTCAAATTCGATATTACCAGTAATATGACATATATCAATTAGATCGTTCATTCTATTTAAACTTCTTAGAAATGTTGATTTGCCACATCCTGAAGGACCAATTAAAGCTGTTACCTTGTTATTTTCTATATCTATGTTTATTCCTTTTAGTGCTTGGAAATCACCGTAGAATAAATCTAAATTATTAATTTCAAATACCTTGTTTATCATTTATGTTCTCCTAACCTAATTCTCTTATAAATCTTTTAGAGATTAATTTAATTGTTATATTTAGAAGTAAAACAATCATTAATATAATTATTGCAATTGTACTTGCTAGCTCAATATTAGCTGGTTCATCTTTCATCATAGACCAAATATGAACTGATAATGATGTAGATTTTCCAAATATTGAAATATCATCTTTAACAGCCGTTCCTATCGCAAAAATTAATGCAGCCGACTCTCCAATAACTCTTCCTATTGCAAGTAATGTAGCTGTTAAAATCCCAGGTATTGCTGAAGGAAGTACAACTTTAAATGTTGTTTGTGTTTTGTTTGCTCCTAATGCTAATGATGATTCTCTCAATGTGTCTGGAACAACCTTTAATGATTCTTCAGTTGCTCTAATTATAACTGGAAGCAATATTACAGCTAGTGTTAAACTACCTGAAATAATATTTGCGCTATCTGCCTGTGTTAGTTTAATAGTTAATGGGACAAATACAGCTAGTCCCATTAGACCAAATATAATTGATGGAACTCCTGTTAAAACCTCTATTAAACTTCTTAATATTGTAGTAATTCTATTTTTATGTGCAAATTCATTCAAATATATTGCGGTGAATATACCAATAGGTAACGCAATAGCTATGGTTATTGCTATTAAATAGAACGTTGTAATAATAGACCCTCTAATCCCACCACCTAAAGATGAATAAACAATTTCTCTAACAGATTCTGAACTATCTAAATCATAAATCATAATCTCTGCGCCTGTCCTAGTTAAGGATGTACTTTTATCAAAATAAGCTATCTTAGATACAAGTTGTCCTTCTTTAAAAACAATTAACTCAGTAAATTCCTCATTGTTTTTATTATACATAGCTAATAATGGAGAATCACTTGCTATATAATCTACTATGATGATAGAATTTCCTTCTCTATCAAAATCATCTTTTAACCCTAGTCCCCATTTTTTAGAATAATATGTTTCTGAATCCAATGAAGTTGGTCTTGTTGTTGTAGAAAATTCAATATTTTCTTCTAGTGCTCCATTATAGAATGTAGCGTGATAATCATTAACTATTAACCCAATATTTAATAGTTTATATCCATTTGAAAATACAAACATAAATATTAAAGATAATGTTCCTACTGCTACAAATGCAGCTAAGTAAGTAATTATTTGATATGTATAATCTATTACTTTTCGTTTATTTGACATCAACATTACCTACTTTCTTCTTGATATAATTTAAAATAATATTTGTAAGTAATATTACTACCATTAATACAATCCCAACACTAAATCTAATATCATAATCAATTCCAGTAGTTTCCTTTAATCCTTCAAGCATAGTAGAAGTTAATGTACTTGTTGTCTCAAAGAATGCAAGTGTAGGTCCAGATTTTGCGTTACCTGCTACTAGTGAAACTGCAGTTGCTTCCCCTAAAGCTCTACCAATACCTAATATTGCCGATGCAAATATACCAGACTTTGCTGATGATAAAATCACTTTAAAATTGGTTTGTGTTTTTGTAGCTCCTAAAGCTAAAGATCCGTGTTCTATATCTTTTCCAACACTCCTAATTGAAACTTCTGATATTGCAGTAATTGTAGGTAACGTCATTAACGCTAAAACCATTACAGTAGCCATAACTGAGTTTCCACCTTTTGATTGTATCCCCAGGATATCTGCAAAATTATATACAAAAACTAATATCACTCCACTCCCAAATAAACCATAAACAATAGATGGTATTGAAGCAAGTAACTCAATAACAGTTCTTAAGAATTCTGCTATTTTCTTAGGTGCAACTTTCGCAATAAATAATGCAGTTAGAACTCCTACAGGTAAAGAAAGTAATAGTGATAATAATGCAATATATAATGTGTTTACTATAATAAATCCAACACTATATAAGTTAGATTTAAATGCAGTTCCACTAAGCCACACATCTCCAGTTAAAAACTTGAATATATTGACACTACCAATTCCATTATTATCTGTTATAAAAGGAATAATTCCTTTTACTGAGATAAATACTATTATTATTATTATAAAAGATGCTGAAATTATCGTAGATATAAGGAAAAATAGATTAACTACAATATCAATTTTTTCTTTTTTATTCTTATTCTTAATTTTTAGAAACTTATTATTAACTTTTCTAACTATTTCCATGATGTAATCTCCTTAAAAGCTGAAATTGCCTTTAAATGTAAAGGCAATTTCAAAATTATTATTAGTTTATAGCATCATTCCAAATACTATATTCACCAGAGAAAATATTTTTTAAATCTATTGCAGTTACATTCACTAGTTCATTATTAATATGTACAATAGCTACAATAGCATCCCAAGCAAGTTGTCCTTGAGTACCATCAGCTCCAATTTCTGTATCTTTAAAAGGACGTGATGCAAAACCTATATGTTTAGCATTGTCTCCATTTTTTTCAGAACCTTGAGTTCTTTTGAATCCATCAGATGAACCTGTATGGTCATGCTCGGGAACGAAGTCCCCACATTTAGGTGCAAAAGCTTCTGTTAATGCTTTTGCTATTTTTTCAATTGAATCAGAACCTCCAAATTTAATTGTTATAGCGCTATTATCGGCGGAACAAATCGTATAATCTGCTTTTATATCTTCCCATATAACATTTGAATCCAATGGTACTGCCCCTTTATCAGAAATAATATCTGATGCATCAATAGTACCTAAGAATGCAATAAAAGCTTTTGCAATTTGTTCTTCTTCTATAGATCCAAAATCTCCATCTTCTCTAATTATGTAATTAAATGGTCTTTTAAGATCATATGTATCATTGATTACATTTTCTAAGGTTGGTTCTATCCCCTCAAAATACAATCCCTTTACAGAATTATCTAAACTTGCTAATGAAATATAACCAATTCCATATTCATCAGTAGCCATAGATGTTAAAATTCCTGTATTATCTTTAATAACAAATCCCGAAACTAATAAACTATCATCTTCTGCTGCATCTTTAAAATCTATTCCCGCCATAAAACCTGCTCTAGTACCACTTGATGTATCTCTTGTATAAACTGTAATTGATTTTGATGTATCAAATCCATCTTCGTCAGTACCACCACAAGCACTAAGCGTTAAAACTGCCATTATTGCCAAAATATATAATATTACTTTTTTCATCTAATATTCCTCCTATAATTTAAATACACTTAAATTATATAAAATGAATATTAAATACACATATTAGTTTTGTTATTTTTTTGTTAAGAAAAAGACAAGATTTCTCGAAGTCACTAAAAAAGTCTATGAGAGATCATAGGCTTTTTTATATACTCATAAAAAGTTATGCACATTTGGGGATAACTTTCTTGTCTTACGGCCTTGTTATGCTGTTAATCACTGCTTAAGTGTAGTATAATAGTAGTATAGGCGGTGGT